>CANKLS010000015.1 GCA_947483645.1 Bradymonadales bacterium
TCTTGGAGCGGGTTGGTCTCGCCAAAGCCCTGCGCGGCGAAGCGTGAGAGTTCTACGCCGGCCTGCACGAGGTAGGCGCGGACCGACTCAGCGCGCGACTGGCTGAGTTGGAGGTTGTGGGTGTCGCTGCCGCGGTCGTCGGTGTGGCCTTCGATGCGGATCTGCATCTCGGGGTAGCGGACCATGATGCCGGCGACGGCGTCGAGCACCTGGAAGGAGATGGCGCCCTTGAGGCGGGCGGAGTCGGTCTCGAAGTTGATCTGCTGCTTGATCTCGATCTGCTCGGCGGTGACGCGGACGAGGGCCTTGGACTCCTCGGGGCAGCCGTCGGCGTCTTCGTCGCCGTCGAAGTCCTCGGGCTCATCCATGCAGGCGTCAGAGGCGTCGGGGATGGTGTCCTGGTCGTTGTCGAGTTCGGGGCAGCCGTCGAAGTCTTCGAAGCCGTCGGTGTCTTCGGGGACCATGGGGCAGCGGTCGGCCTGGTCGGTGACGCCATCCTGGTCGTTATCGAAGTCGGGGCAGCCATCGGTATCTTCGAAGGTGTCGAGGTCTTCGGGCTGGTCGGGGCAGCGGTCGAGGGCGTCTTTGATGGCGTCGCCGTCGCGGTCGTCGGAGCAGGCGTCGCCGATGCCATTGAGGTCGGTGTCGCGCTGGTCGTTGTTGGCGACCGCGGGGCAGTTGTCGGGCTGGTTGGGGATGCCGTCGCCGTCCATGTCGGGGTCGCAGGCGTCGCCAAACTTGTCGGCGTCGAGGTCACGCTGGTCGGGGTTGGGTAAGGTGGGGCAGTTGTCGACATTGTCGTTGATGCCATCGCCGTCGGAGTCCTTGTAGGGATTGAAGCACTCAGGGCGCGGGTCGAGGGCCTCCTGCAGTTCGCTCAGGCTCTCCTTGGCGATGGCCATATGGCGCTCGGCATCGAGCACCTTTCCGCGCTGCATCTCATGCTTGGTGAAGGCGAGGTGGGTCTCGAACTTGGCGAGCGGCTCCTCAATGCGGCAGCGGAGTGCGGGCTCGTGGAGGCGGCGGGCCTCGCTGGTGCCGACCTCGCTGAAGCGGCGGAGCTCATCGCTGGTGGCGCAGGAGGTGGCAGAGAGGGGGAGGAGCGCAGCCGCTACGGTGCGCAGGAATTGATGCAGGCGATTAAGGCAGAGCACGGACAGGCTCCGTCGTAGGTGTGGTGACCGCATCGCGCTTGGTGCGCGCCATGGCGCGCTTCGCAAAATCGGCAGCAAGGTCGGAGTATTCACGCGCCTTCTGAAAGTCGGAGTAGGCCCACTCTTCACGAGCCTTGGCGAGATACTCACGGGCCATGGTGAACTCATACATGGCAAACTGCTCGGAGCCGGCTGCCTTTGCGAGGTCGACGAGGTCGCGCGCTTGAAGCATGGGGCCCGTGGAGGCGATGGGGCCGCAGCCGCCGAGGAGCAGCAGCAGGAGCGCGAAGCTGCACCACCCGCAACGTTTCTTGGCGGTCGTTGAAGGCGGCCGGACGGGAGCCTGGACGGGATGAATGATTCGGCTCATGGGCTCCCTTCCGTGACAGCGAGTAGACGATGGGCCAAGACCAGTGGGTTAGGGCGCCACCGAAGAGCGTACAGAATCGGCAAAACGGGTGTCAAGGCAAAGGACACATGAGCGACCAGATGGGCGGGTGCGATTCGAGGTGGCATGGTGGTCTTGATTGGGGTAGACGCGACGCTCATGACGCATGGGACTCAGCGGTGCTTTCAGTGTGGCGCGGTGACTGCGACGGCGAATCGCTGTCGCTGTTGCGGGGCCTGTCTGTCGGTGCAGTCCGACGAGTCGCGCTGGCTGTCTCGGGGCGACCAACTCGTGGTGACCCTGGGCGACGCATCGCCGCAGAAGCCCCGGTCGAGCGCGACGCTGATGACGGGGTCGAGCGGCTCGGTGCAGGCGACGCCAAGTGCCACGCTTCAAGGTTTTTCGAGTGCTAGCCTGCGTGCACTGGACGAGCTGCTCGAGGAGACCGCGCCGATGGCGGTGACAGCGGCCTACGCGGCGGTTGTGAAGCCGCCGGAGCAGTCGACGATGCCGATCGGGACGGAGGAGCGCCCTGCGCTGTCGGCGCTGACGGTGCAGCTTTCAGAGCGGCTGTTGCAGGAGCCGCGTCGCCGGGTCTGGCTCGGTCTGGATCCGGAGGGCGAGCGCTATCGGGTGGAGGAGCGTGTGACGCAGGAGCGCGCGGGGGCGGGTGCGTTTGAGTATCAGCTGCGCGATGTGGTGCTGATGCCGGTCGGGTCGACGCGCCATGGCGACAACGCGTTGACGGTCTTCCGTGAGCAGCGCGGCGAGACGCTCCGGTCGCGGCGTTCGACGGAGACAGACGAGGTGGAGCCGCTGCTGCTGCTGCGCTGGCTGCGTCCTGTGGCGCTGGCGATGGCACGGGTGAATGCCTTTGGGTATGCGCTGTCGGGGCTATCGAGCGAGATGGTGTTGTTCTTGGAAGAGAGTGGCGAAGTGGCCTTCGACGGTGTCGGGTTTCTGACTCCGCTCTACGAGCCGACGGCGGTTGCCTGGATGATGGCAGGCTACAGCGCGCCGGAACTCTACGAGGATGGCGCCTACCGTCGCGTGTCGGCGAGGTCGGATGTCTACGGATTTGCGATGCTGGCCTACGAGGTCATCACGGGGCGGATTCCGCCGTCTTGCGCAGAGTCTGGCTACTATCCGATGATCTGGCCTCGCGACGCGGAACCGGGTTTCCCGTTGGGTCTCGGTCGTTTCTTTGCAGCCTGCGCAGCCTACAACCCTGCCGACCGTCCGCGTTCGGTGGAGGAGGCGCTGGAGCTGCTGGAGGAGTGCGTTCGAGCTGTGTCGATGGAGGAACCCGCGAGGGATTTCTGCCGTCTGACGGCGGCCTGCGAGACCCACCCGGGCATCACGAAGCGGCTTCGGCAGCCCGTAAACCAGGACGCTGTGTTTTGCGCGGTAGACACGGCGCGGAGTGCGGTGCTGCTCTGTGTTTCGGACGGTGTTTCGACCTCGAGCTTCGGCAGTGGCGAGATCGCATCGGCGATGGTGGTTCGGCGGGCGCGCGAGGTCTGGAGCCGCTATCAGGCGGAGGAGGCGGGCTGGGATTGGCCGCGTATCGCGATGGAGCTCAAGCGGGCTGTTCAGACCGCGAACGCCGACGTTGTAGCCTATGTGGACGAGCGGTTTTCGCCCTTCCGCGGAGAGCCGCAGGAGGTGATGGCCGCGACCTGTGTGCTGGCCTTTGTGCTGAACAGCGATGCGCTGGTGGTCTCGATTGGCGATAGCCGGAGCTATCTCTTCCGCGATGGTTTCCTAGAGCGCATCGGACGCGACCACAACCTGATGACGCTGAGCGTGGCCGATGGCATGCCGGCGCATCTGGCCGCAACGCTGCCGCAGGGGGGCACGCTGGCACGCTGCGTTGGGACCTTCGACCTCGACGAGGAGGGTCACCTGGTGCCGGCGCAGCTGGTGCTCGACAGCTACCTTGTGCATCTGCGGCTCGACGACAGGCTTCTGCTCTGCACGGACGGCGTGACCGACTACCTCGACGACAGCGACAGCGCAGCGGAGGCGGCACTCACCGAGCTGCTGCTGCGCGAGCCAACACCCGAACTGGTCTGCCTCGACATCCTGACGGCCGCCAATCGAGGCGGCGGCGGCGACAACATCGGCGTTGCAGTCTGCGCGGTTGGCACTGACTACATCACAGCGGCGGAGCGGAGCGTGTCGGGGAATCACTCTGCCTACGAGCAGGGTGGCGGCGGCCACTAGGGCGTCGGCCTGCCGTTTTCTTGGTTGGCTGGCGGCTGGCGGCTAGCGCGAGAGGGTCTCACCCCTCGAGGAGCCCCCGATGCGAACCGAAGTCGAAGAACGCCGCAGAGTCCGGAGCAGCCAGGCACGCACCGCTGCGAGCCACCTGCTTGAGCGTATTGCGGCAACCCACGCCCTGGCAGCGCTTGCGCTGAGCGACGAGCAGGGGTTGGTTGTGGTGTCGACGGGCAACACCGAGATGGCGGAGGTGCTGGCCGCCTACGCGCCGCTGCTGACGCGGACGCTCGATGCCGTCTCGCGTGCACGGCTGCTCGACAGCGTCTTTGAGCAGCTCCCCGGACTGCAGATGGACCGGGTGAGCGTCCGCCCCTTCTCGCTTGAGGAGGAGCAGCTGTTTGTGGTGGCGGTTGGCGACCTGGGCGCAGGCAAGGATGTTGCTGTCTGCCGCGCGTTGACGGGCTGCATCCGGATTCTGAGCGAGCGCCAGGGCTGAGCCTTCGGCGACCGGCCTGTCTTAGCGGCCGGCAGCCTTGAGATACTCGCGGCAGCTATCTGCAAACTGGGTACCGACCTCGGCCTCGGCGCAGGACTGGAACTGCGTGAGGGCGCCTTCGACATCGCCCGCGGTGAGCATGAGGTTGGCGAGTCGGTAGCGGGGCTCGGCGTAGCGCTTGCAGCCGGGCCGCGCGACGCAGGACTCGTAGGCTTTTCGTGCATCTGCGAGCTGTCCGAGCGCCTCGTAGGTGAGGCCTTGGTTGTTGTAGCCTTGGCAGAGTTCGGGCTGGAACTGGACGGCGGAGCGGAAGTGCTCCGCGGCCTCGTCATAGCGCCTCATCTTGTAGAGCGCCCAGCCGAGGTTGTTGTGGGCGTTGCCGGGGGTGCGGTAGGTGGGTTCGTCGGTGAGCGGACCGAAGATGTCGATGGCCTGCTGCCAGTCGGAGGTGGCGAGGTAGATGCTGCCGAGGTTGTTGCGGACCTCGAACCAGCCGGGCCGGAGCTCGAGGGCGCGGCGGTACTCGACGATGGCGCGGGTGTATTCCTGGCGGCCCTGGAAGATGAAGCCGAGCATGAAGTGGGCGTCGGGATTCGCCGGGTAGAGACGGATGGCCTCGGTGAGCTCTTCGATGGCGTGAGGGACCTCTCGGGCGCGGTAGTGTCCGAGCGAAAGTTGGTAGTGGAAGTCGCTCTGTCGGGAGGCTTCGGCAGTGTCTTCGGCGGCTGGGCCACCGCAGGCTGCAACGAAGAGCAGAAGGGCTGCGAGTGCGAGGCGAACCGAGCGCCGGAGAGAGGGATGCATGCGCGAGCCGAGGAAGAGGAGTGAGACCTGAACAGGATGGTGGCAGAGGCGGCCGTGAGGCAAGAAATCGCCCTACTCTGCCCCGCGAAGCGCATCGACGGGCCGCACGGTGGAGGCGCGCCAAGCGGCGGGCAGCGTGGCCAGGAGGGTGAGGACCATGGCGACGAGCGCGGCGGTGGCGAACTCGATGGGGTGGGCTGCGATGGGAAGGGATTTGATGCGGTAGACCTCATACTCGAGGCCGAAATCGACGCGTGCGACCAGGGCGCAGACGAGGAGGCCGAGGAGGAGCCCCGCGGCGATGCCGATGGAGCCGATGAGAGCGCCTTCGAGGAGGAAGATGGTGAGGATGTCGCGTCGGGAGGCGCCCATGGAGCGGAGGATGCCGATCTGGGTCCGCTTGCGGAGGACAATCATGACGAGGACGACAAGGATGACGGAGGCGGCGACGAGGAGGACGATGCCCATGACAAGCGAGAGCCAGAGCCGCTGCTGGTTGAGTGACTGGAAGAGGTTCTTGTTGAGCATGCGCCAGTCGGTGGCGCGGAAGCGGCCGGTGGGCAGCACGGCCTCGATGGCGGGTACGAGCGCGGCTGCGAGCTCGGGATCTTGCAGGCGGATGTCGACGCCGGTGACGACATCGCCGCGGCCGAAGAGGGGCTGGATGGCGCGGTAGTCGGCAAGGACGAGCCGGTTGTCGTAGTCGTAGAAGCCTGTGTCGAGGATCCCAACGATGCGGCCGCGGACGCTTGCGGGGATGGCTGCGGCCTCCTCCATGCCCATGGCCGCGATGCCTCGGAGCGGGCTGACGAGGGTAACGGAGTCGCCGACGACAACCTTGAGTCGCTCTGCCATGACGTAGCCGATGGCGAGCGGGATCTCTCCGGTGCCGCTCGCGGTGACCATGCCGGTGGCGGGGTCGACGGCGCCTGAGGTGGGATGAAGGAGGTCCTTTGCAACGCCGGCGCGAAAGATGGCTGCGAGCTGCGGCGTGCGGGCGATGGTATCGATGTCGACGCCCTTGATGAGGCCGCCCGGGCGGGCGCGGCTACCGACGCGGGTAACGAGCATTTCGTGGAGGACGAAGGGGGCGGCAGACTCGACGCCTTCGACCTTGAGGAGGGCTTCCTCTACCTGGCGGTACTCTGGGAAGAGCATGCCATACTTGGTGACCACGACGTGCGGATTGACACCCAGGACGCTGCTGCGGAAGGCCTCGATGAAGCCGCCACCGACAGAGAGCAGGGTGACGAAGGCGGCGAGGCCGACTGCGACGGAGGCGATGGCGAGCCAGGTGGGTGCGGCGAGCAGGGTGCCACGCGTGGATTGCACATGCCGGAGCGCGATCAGGCGGTGGAAGTAGGACACGAAGAGCTCCCGCGTCGGTTGCACCGGCGCCTTGAACTCGGCTAGGAACGGCCGAGCTGCGAGCGTGAGGCTAGCCTATCGAAGGGCGGTTTCCAATCGAGCAGCGCAGGTCGCCGGAGCGCAGGTGGTGAGCATGCCGAATCGGAGCAGTTGGGCAGTCTTCGGGGTGGTGCTTTGGTTGGCAGGATGCGCCTCTACGACCACCGATTCGCCGGAGCGCGGATGCGTGAGTTCCGAGCAGTGCGAGGCGCCGCAGGTCTGCGTGGAGGGTGGCTGTGTAGAGACGGCCTGCCAGACGGATCGAGACTGTCCGACAGGTACGGGCTGCGCTTCGGGCCAGTGTGTTGCGGGCGGCGGGAGCGGCGAGGCGAGCGGTGACGCCGGCGCGGACGCCACCGACACGGCGACGGATACCGAGACAGATACGGCAGAGAGCGACGCCGGCTCCGGCGCCGCCGACACGACAGAGGATGGGAGCGGCAGCGGCGCGACCATCCCGCTCGACTATGTGACGACGCCGGCCGACGGTGCGGTGGGTGTAGCGCTCGACGCGCAGGTGCTGATCGACTTCAACCAGCCGATGAACGAGATCCGGTTCACGCCGACGACGGTGCGGGTGACGGACTACGCAGGCGCCAGTTTGGAGCGGCAGCTTTTCTACGATGTGGCGACCGACACGCTGGTACTATCGGGGACCGAGACGGCGCCGCTCTTCAAGCCCAGCACGCCCTACGAGGTACGGCTGTCGGACCGGTTGCAGGCGCTGGACGGGCAGATGCTGGAGACGCCGCGCACCTTCGGGTTTGCGACGGCGGCGGCGCCCTCGGCCTTCTACGCGGAGCTGGCGGAGGCCTATGCGCCGGTGCTCTACCAGGAGGTCAAGACGGCTGCGGTCGACCTGCCGACCACGGTGGATTTTGATGGCGACGCCAACGCGGCGAACAACTTTGTGGGCAGCAACGGGACCAACCGGGCTGCGGTCTACTGGACGGTCACAGAGTCGCGGAGCCACTACTTCGTGGGCTACTGGCTCTACTATCCGCGGGTGCAGCTCAACCCCACTGCGGTGGCGGAGCACGACTGGGTCTTCGCGCAGGTGATCGTGGGCAAGAGCGTCGACCGGCTGGGCTACTTCGTGGCGATGTCGACCATCTATCACGAGGTCTACTCGCTGTTTGCGGCGGAGGCTTCGCTCTACCCCGCTGGTACGAGCGTGGCGAACGGCGCATCGACGGTGGACGGACGGCTGAACGCGCTGGAGGGTGGACGCCATCCGAGCCTCTTTGTGGAGTCGGGGCGGCATGGTGTCTGCCTGCCGAATGCCGGTGTGTCTGCGTCGGCCTGCGCGCCAGCCTCGGGTGCAACGGCGCCCTTCAGCACCGGTACGACAGGTGTCATCGCACGCGCGGGGGCGACCGGGCAGCGGCTGGGTGATGGGCCGCCGACGACGCTCACCTATGCGCTGGTACCTGCTGTGGAGGCGCTCTGGGCGCGTCGGGCCTCCATTGCGTCAGACGGTCTCTTTGGCGGCCGCGACAGCTATGTTGCGCCTGCTGTGGGCGCGACGACGCGGCCGGGGGACGGGACGAGCGTTCCGACGGCGCTCTCGAGTGCCAACGCGGGCGGGAGCTTCGGCGACATGCCCTTCATCCTTTCGCACACGCGTGAACTGGCCGAGTCGGGGCAGTGGGTGCTCGACCCTGCGCTGGTCTTTTCGACGGAGCTGACGCTCGCGCCGACCATCGACACGAACCTCTGCTTCGAACCCTTCTTCGGTATCGACGCGCGGGGCATCGACGGCAGCTGCAGCCCGCCGAACTGAATCAGCGGCAGGCTCGCGTCGGTGCAAGGTCGGAGCGGAGACCCGAGCCCTCGCTGCCGGAGCCCTCGAAGGGGAGCAGCACGGAGGCGGGCGCCTGGCGCGACGCGCCGGGCGTCTGACCGACCTTCTCCGGCGGCTGCTCCCAGCCGGCAGGGATGCAGCCCGGGGCAACGAGCGGCTCTGCCCGCTTCACGAGCGGGGCTGCGCTACCGCAGGCGCAGAGCAGGGGCAGCAGCACGACGAGCCGGTGCAGGCGCATCAGCTCTCCTCCGCCAACTTGGCAAGGCGGGAGCGCTCGATGAGCCAGACCACGCCTGCGGAGAGGAAGTAGAGGACGACAAGGGGGCCCGCGATGAGGAGCTGGGTGAAGATGTCGGGCGAGGGGAAGAGTGCGCCGATGATGAAGGCGCCGACGACAGCGTAGCGCCAGTGTTTGATGAGCGCAGCGAACTTCACCAGTCCGATCATGGCGAGGAAGGAGATGAAGACCGGGGTTTCGAAGACCAGCCCCATGAGGAGCATCGAGGCGGCGGCGAAGGAGAAGTACTCCTCCATCATGATCATGGGCACGAGGTTCTTGGCAGCGACGCCGAGCAGCATCTCCACCGCGGTGGTGAGGAGCACGTAGCGGGCGAAGAGGAGGCCGGCGCCGAAGCAGAGGATTGTGGAGAGGATGAAGGGCAGAACGAGCTGCCGCTCCCGCTTGTAGAGGCCGGGCGCAATGAAGAGCCAGGCTTGGAAGAGGAGCCAGGGGACGGAGGCGAGGCCGCCGACGATCAGGGCTACCTTGAAGTAGACGACGAAGGCCTCGGCGAGGCCGCGGTAGGCGAGCGTGCCGGCGTTGGGGAGTTTGCGGGCGACGGTGGCGTCGACGTAGGGCTGCATGATCCAGGCGAAGAGCTGTTCGTGGAAGAACCAGGCGACGCCGACGCAGAGGGCAGCCCCGATGAGCCCATGCTTGAGCCGCTTTTGCAGTTCGATGAGGTGCTCGAGCAGCGAGCTTTGAATGGAGCGGGCGGGTTCGGCTGTCATGCCTCACCTGCCTTGTCAGAGCTGCCCGCCGGGCTGTAGGCGATGGTGCCTTGAGGAGCGGGTCGGGGTGCGAGCGGGTCGGGGGGCTGGGCCGCCGCTGGCGGAAGTTCGGCCGGGTGGGCAAGCTCGGCCGGGTGGGCAGGCTCGACGGGGTGGGCTGGCTCGACCTGGTGGGCAGGCTCGGGGGTGGCCTCGGGCGCGATGGTGCCCGCTGCCTCGGATTGGGCTCGGGCCCGCTTGATGGCGTCGATGGTAGCGATGTCGTTGGTGCGTTCGGCCTTGCTGGCGGCATCGCCCTTGCCCCCCGACTCGGAGAGGATCTCTGCGCGAATCTGCTTCTTCAGCTCCTCGATCTGCGGCGAGCTGAGCATGTCGGACTTGAGCTTGGTGACCTCGCCCGAGAGCTCCTTCACCTGGCGCATGACGCCGCCGAAGAATCGCAGAATCTCCGGTATCTTCTCGGGGCCCAGCACGAGCAGCGCGATCACCAGGATGATCACGAATTCAAAGCCGCTGATTCCACACATGTGCCAAGCTCCACTGCGCCGCGATCGGCGCCTCTTCTAGCAGAGAAATCCTAGAAGTCGCGCTCTATGCTCCGTATTCCGTCGAGCAGCCGGCCGGCCTCGCTCTCACGCAGGAGGCGGGGTTCAGTGCCCGCGCGAAAGGGCATGGAGCGCCCCGAATCGCTTGGCTGACCGCTCCATGGGTCGACGCTCACATGCAGCAGCCCCGGCGGTTCGGGGGGCAGCAGCCGCTCGGGTGTGGCGTCGCCGCGAACGGAGGCGAGCCAGATGGGGAGGGCGACCGTGCCGCCCCGTTCGCCCTGCCCGAGCGGTCTGTCGTTCTTGTCGCTGCCGACCCAGACAACCGCGACCTCGTCGGTGGTGAAGCCGGCGAACCAGGCGTCGTAGAGCGAACTCGTGCCCGTCTTTCCTGCCGCAGCGATGCGGGCCGTGGCGATGGCGTGGGCTGTGCCGGCCTCCACGACCTCACGCAGCGCAGAGGCGGTCTGGAAGATGGCAACGGGCTCGCCGACGGGCGTGGCGGATTGTCGGGCTGCCACTGCGGCGATGCGCTCTTCCAGCGACATCCAGAGTTCGGAGCGTGGCGATGGCGGCGGCGAGAGGAGCCCGCCGCGGGCGACAGCACCGTAGAAACCGGCGAGTTCGGCGGGCGTAAGGCAGCTTCCGCCGAGCGGGAGGCTCTCGACGGCTGCCATGGGGGAGGCGATACCGAAGCGGGCGGCCTGGCGGGCGATGCGGGGGAGCCCGAGCTGCCGGCCGAGCGCGACGAAGGGGAGATTGCGGGAGGAGGCCAGCGCCTTCCAGACGGTGACCGCGCCGCCGAACTGTCCGTCGGCGTTGCGGGGCGACCAGACCTCGTCGGCTCCGAGTTCGAAGGCGGCTGGGCCATCGCTCAGCAGGGAGGCCGGGGTGAGGCCGCTCTCCATGGCGAGCTCGAAGACGAGCGGTTTGAAGGTAGAGCCTGGCTGCCGGCAGGCCTGCCGTGTGCGGTCGAAGGCCTCTGTCTTCGGCGTCACGGAGCCGACCTGCGCGAGCGGCACCGCGGTGGCGCGATCGAGCACGAGGACGGCGCCTTCGGCCGTGGGCGGAGCGAAGAGTTGACCCGTGACATCGAGCGCGACGGCTGTCCCGTTGGGTGCGTTGGGGAGGGCAGCCTCGATCGGGCCCGGGTCGTCTGCGCCCCGCCAGAGGCGCTTTCCGGATGCATCGACCTCAAGGCGGGCAAAGCGGGTGCCGTCGGGCTGCGATTTGGCGCGGCTGTCGAACTCGGCCTCGCGGCCCGGCGCAACGATGCCGATGGTGGCGCCGCTCTGGCGGACAGCGAGGGCCGTGACGCCTGTCTGCAGCGCAGCGAGCGCCTGCTGCTGTCGCGCGGCGCTGTGGCTGAGGACGAGGTCGCCGCCGGCGCCCTGCGCAGCGGAAGCGCGTGCCACCTGGAGCAGTCCGCCGTCGCCCCACGGTGCCGCATGGTCGCAGAGCGCGAGCGGCTCCGCGAGCGCAGCCTTGATCTCGGGGGCGCCCGCGAACCCCAACTCCTGGAGTCGTCGGAGCAGCCGGTTGCGCCGTTCGAGCGCCGCGGCGGCATGGTCGGTGGGTGCGAAGCGGGAGGGCGCCGGGATGATGGCGGCCAGGGTGGCTGCCTCTGCAAGGGTGAGCTGGTTGGGCTGCTTGCAGAAGTAGATTTCGGCCGCTGCCGGAGCACCTGTCGCACCGGCGCCGAGGTAGACCCGGTTGAGGTAGGCCTCGAGGATGGCCGGCTTGCTGAGCGTGTGTTCGGCGCGTCGGGCGACGACGAGCTCGCGGAGCTTGCGGGCGAGGGTCCGCTCGGAGCCGACCTGCTGCTTGGCGAGCTGCTGGGTGAGCGTGCTTCCGCCTTCGCGGGGGCCATCGTGGCGGAGGTTGGCAACGGCTGCGCGAAGCACGCCGATGGGATCGATGCCGCCGTGGAGGAAGAATCGGCTGTCTTCGGCGCCAACGACCGCCAGCGGCAGCAGGCTGCCCATCTGTGAGAGCGGGAGCCAGGGCCGCGCGCCGCGGAGCGGGCTGCCAAGCTCCATGCCTTCAACGGAGGCGAAGCGTGGCGGGATGGGCTCGCGCGTTGCCTGCAGGTCGAGCTGCCGCTGCTCCTTGGCGACCTCACGGCCGTAGGCAGCGAGCGCGACGAGAAGCGCGATGGCGGAGCACCAGCAGCCGACCGCCAAAACGGCGAGCGCCCCTCGCAGCAGGCGAGAGGCGCGGCGGGCAGTCTGGTTGCTTGCCTCAGCCAAGCTTAGAGGCCGAGCGAGGCGCCGACCGAGAAGGAGTACTCATCGCTCGGCTGATACTCGCCCTTGTCGTCGAGCTGCCAGCGGCGGTTGCCCTGGGCCGTGAGGTAAAGGAAGGAGTTCAGCGGCACCTTGGCCTCTGCGACGACGAGAGCGTCTTTGAGGTCGCCGATTTCGGAGAGCTCGCTGAGGCCGGAGCGGGCGTAGTAGACACCAATCTGGGCGGCATCACCGGCGTTGATGGTGGCGCGGGAGACGAACTCGCCTGTGGCCTGGTCGTCGGCGCTGGTGGCGTACTGGGCCTGCACTCGGACGATGCCCATGACGTCGGCGTTAAGCTCGGTGAGGTAGCCATCGCTGGCCTTCACATCCGACTTTGCGAGCCATTCGCGCTTCGGGTACTTCTGCGCGGTCTCGAGGCCGATGTCGTTGGTGACCGGGAGGTAGGCGGAGCGCTCGATGCCGTAGACGGGACCAATGTAACTCGGGAGGTAGTCCTTGCCGAGGACGCGATACTCGGCACGGCCGCCGATGGAGATGTTGGCGGGGGCCTGCCAGCCGAGGAAGACGCCGGTGTGGAGGCCTGTGCCTGCGCCGGTGATCTGGTTGAGGTCGGTGTAGGGGGTGAGCACGAAGTCCCCGGGCGGCAGCAACGGGAGTTCGGCATCAAACCCGATGACGGTAGCGGCCGACTCGGTCTCCACGATGAGGTCGCCGTTGGGGTCTTGGGAATACTTCCCTGTTGAGACAACAGTCCCCTGCGCATCGAGCACGGGTTCGCCGGCTGCATCCAGTTTGGGTTCGAGCTTCAGCTCCTTCGGCGCGTGGGTGTCGGTGATGACCGAGACGCCGACGGCCAGGCGGTCGAAGAAGGAGGGGCCGCCCGTGAAGAAGAGGGGGCGCACATAGACGCGGCCGCCCATGACGGAGGGATCGACGACATCGCCGAGCATCAGCTCCACGCCGCCCATCTTGGTGTTCACTTCGCCGCCCACACCCCAGGAGAAGTGGTCAAGGTCGAGCGAGTTGTTGTAGCCCGACATGATGGTGCTGTGGCCGACCGACCAGTCGACGAGCTCACCCACGCGGAGGCGGACGGCGCCGTAGCGCTGCCCGATTTCGGCCCACCGAACGGTGCGGAGGATTTCGCCCGGCTCATCCCACTCTTCGGCGCGGAAGGTTTCGCCCATGCAGTCGGAGACACAGAAGGAGAGCGGCGCATAGAAGCCGACTTTGAGCGGCGCGCTGGGCTCGGCATCGAACCAGCTGGCGGGCAGCGGGAGCGGCAGCGCAGGCGTGGCGACGGCGCCACCGAGGTTCAGGCGGAGGAAGTAGCTGTCGCCGATTTTGGCAGGGCCGAGGCCCATATCGAGGGCGTTTTGAGCGGCGGCCGAGGCAGGCACGAGGAGAGCGGCGAGCGCGGTGAGGCCGCTGCCGACGAGGAGACGCTTCGCGAAGAGACGGCGGTTCGACATGTGACCTCGTTAGAGCGGCTTGGTCGGCGCGACGCGGCCGATGGAGAAGTGGATGAAGCCCTGCGCCCGCATGAAGGCGGGGTCGTAGAGATTGCGACCGTCGAAGATAACGGGCTGCTTCAGCAGCTCCTTGATACGCTCAAAGTCTGGATTTCGGAATTCTTTCCACTCCGTAACGACAATGAGGGCGTCGGCGCCGTCGAGGACGTCATACTCGTCCTTCACATAATCGATGGTGTCGCCGAAGCAGGCGTGGGCGGTCTCGAAGGCGGCACGGTCGGTGGCGCGGACCTTGGCACCGCGTGTCAGCAGGTTCTTGATGATGGTGATGGAGGGGGCCTCGCGCATATCGTCCGTCTCGGGCTTGAAGGCGAGCCCCCATACGCCGAAGGTACGGCCGGTGAGGTCCTCTCCAAACTGCTCGACGACCCGGTCGACGATGCGGAGCTTCTGGTCCTCGTTGACCTCCATGACGGCCTCGAGGATGCGCATGCGCTGACCCTTCCGACGAGCAGTGTGCATGATGGCGCGCACATCTTTGGGAAAGCAGGAGCCTCCGAAGCCGACGCCCGGATAAAGGAACTTGTTGCCGATGCGGGCATCGCTGCCGATGCCGTGGCGGACCATCTCGGCATCGGCGCCGGTCTCTTCGCAGAGCCGAGCGATCTCGTTCATGAAGCTGATGCGGGTAGCGAGCATCGCGTTGGCGGCATACTTGGTCATCTCGGCGGAGCGGGCGTCCATGAAGATGATGCGGTTGCTGGCCCGCTGAAAAGGAGCGTAAAGCTGCGCCATCAGCTCTTTGGCGCGGGCATCGTCGGTGCCGATGACGACGCGGTCGGGGCGGAGGAAGTCGCTGACGGCAACGCCCTCTTTGAGGAACTCAGGATTAGAAACAACCGCGAACTCGCAGGTGGTTCGGCTTGCGATGATGCGGGTTACGAGGTCGGCCGTGCCCACGGGGACGGTGGACTTGTCGACAATGACTTTGAAGCTGGTGAGGTTATCGCCGATCGTCTCGGCGACCGCCTCCACATACTTGAGGTCGGCGGCGCCTTCGTCGGTCATCGGGGTGCCGACGGCGATGAAGACCACCTTGCTCTGCCGGATGGCTGCGGCGACATCGGTGGTGAAGGAGAGACGACCATCGGCCTGGTTGCGGATGACAATCTCGTCGAGACCGGGCTCGTAGATGGGGAGCTCGTTGCGCTTGAGCATCTCGATCTTGCGGGCGTCGATATCGGCGCAGACGACCGTGTTGCCGACATCGGCAAAGCAGGCGCCGGCGACCAAACCCACATATCCCGAACCGACCACACAAATCTTCATCTGACTCTCCAAACGTTGTTCGAACGACGCCGTTGGCATCAGCCGCTGCGCGGCGCTTACCGAGGGCGGCTACCTCTCGCAAGAAGGATGCTCGCGCCGGCGCCAGCGAGTGTCGCGATGACATGGCCGGTCCAGGTAGTCGCAGTCGCACCGAGCGCGAGGAGGCCGCTGAGTGCAAGGAGGTCGAAGGCTGCAAGCGGCGCAGTAACCTGAACAAAGCTGCGACCGAGCAGACCGTGCACAAGGGCTGAGGCGCCGGCGACGGGTGCTCCGAACAGGAGGGATGCGGTCACCATTCCTGCCGCCGAGCCGCCGAGCCCGGCGACCGCTACGCCGGCAGCGGAGCCGCGGCGCAGGTGGCGCCAGAGCACCCCGATAGCGAGCAGGTTGAGCAGGGCGTGGGTTGGCGAGAGTTGCAGCCAGGGAGCGGTCGTGAAGCAGGCGACAAGCCCAGCAGCAAGGCTGTGGGCGTTGCAGGCGTGAGCGGCAGACCAGGCTGGGTCGAACCCATGTTGCGCAGAGAGCCAGAGCCCCAGGAGAATGAGCCCCGATGCCGCTGTGAGCAGGCCGTCGACGGCGCCGAAGCGGCGTTCGCTCACCAACGTGCCATCGCGTGCAGAAGCTGTGGCCGCCCTGCCCCCACCTGTGCGACGCCACCGCCTGCGACCAGACGGGCGAGCATGGCGGAGGCCTCCGCAGCAGCCTGGAGCGGGGGCCTGCCCCGCGCGATGCCACAGGCGAGCGCGGTAGCCAGAAAGCAGCCGGTCCCGTGGAGATCATGCGACCAGCGGGGCTGAGCGGGGAGCATTGTCACGGCGCCGTCTGCGACCCATCCATCCTCCCCGGGGCGGTCGGTGTGGCCTGACTTTAGCAGAACCGCCGCGCCCGTCTCGCGGTGAAGTTGGAGCGCAAGTTCGACAGCCTCAGCGTGGGTGCGGGGGCTGACTGCCGCGGAGAGCTTTGCCAGTTCGGCGGCGTTCGGCGTGAGGATGGTCTGCGGCGAGGCGAGCGCGCGCAGCAGGGGCAGCATCGCGTCGGGAGCAAGCGGCGCACCGAGCGCAGTGCCACCGCGGAGCACAGGGTCGAGGACGAGCTTGCGCGCAGGATCGCTTCGGAGCCACGGGAGGAGTTCGGCAACCAGCCATGCCGCCGCTTCGACCGAGCCGATGACACCCACCCTCACGACGGCGGGGCGGCCATCTTCCAGCGCGGCCCGGAGGGAGCCCGCGAACCGGTCCGGTCCGATGGGCCAGAGCCCGCGGACGCCATGCGAGTCTTGCTCGACGAGGGCGAGCGAAACGGGCAGGGGCGCCAGCCCCAGCACCGAGGCCAAGGTGGCGTCGGCAGTAATCCCGGCGCCGCCGAGCGGATCGAGCCCTCCGGCGATGAGGAGCGAGGGGCGTTTCTGCACCTGCGCCCGAGCCGTTACGAGCCGACCACCTTGAGCGACTTGATCAGGTCCGACTGGAGCTCAACAAGGGCATCAAGCCGCTTCATGATGTCTGTGAGGCGGCCGGCATAACGCTTGGCGGCGGAGTCGGCGCTGGCCTCGGTGGTGAGTTCGGCCGGGTCGATGGTCAGCAGGTTGTAGACAGGAATGGCGACCTTGCTGCCGTTGGAGAGGGTGACCTCGTAGGTCGGCGGCCCGCCAGCGGTGGCCGGGGCCTCCTTAAGCTGCTCGAAGGTGACCTTGGTCGCCCGCTTGGGCGCGAAGCCGGCGGCGGGGTTCTTCTCGAGGGCGGCGTAGGCGCCCATCTGTCCATCGATGTCGAACAGGATACCAAACTGGCGGAGCGCGCCCTGCTTGGTCTCGAGGTCGGCCTTGTCGCGCTCGGTGGCGACCACATGGGCGTCGACAAGCTCAGCGAGAATCGAGGAGGCGGCTGCGAAGGTGATCAGCTTGCGAGCGAGGGTGCCATCATAGGCGAGCAGGGTCTGCGCGCCTGTAAGGGTGGCGGGCTCGAGGACGGGCTTCTGTGCGCCGTAGGCCGAGGTGATAGCAGCCTGAATCTCCGGCTTGTAGCCCATGGGGACGGTAAGGGTCACCAGCGCCGTCTTGAGGGCACGGAGCGGGGTTGCCGACTTCTCGATGCTGTCGAGAACCGACGCGGCCGAGGTACGGCGCGACTGCATGAGTTCGCGGCCGGCCGAGACCTCGCTGAAGCCCCAGCCAAAACCGCCACCCGCAAGGACGCAGAATGAGACGCCGAGGATAATGGCCGCGTTGGCGGTGCGCGGGGCCGCAATGGGGTCATCCTGCAGATGCGGGCGAGCGACGGGAGCAAGCGCGGGCGCCGCAGCCGACGGGGCCGGTGCTGCAGCGGGTGCCGAGGCGGCCTCGGTTGCGGCGGGGTCCGTGGTCGAATCGGGAGCGGAGACGGCCTCCGAGCCGCCTGTTACGCCAAGCTTCGCCTTCATATCATCCAAGTCACCGCTGCCACGACGGGTTGCCACAATCGACTCCTGGGTTCCACGCACGAAGCAGCACACGCGGCCGCTCCGCGTACTAGGTTACGAGAGGGGGCCGCAGACCGTCAAGCGTTTGGCCTCCGTTGCTTCACTATTGCCGCCCTGCCCGCCTGTGGGCTAACCCATCGGCTACTGTATGAGTTGGTCTGTTGTTTCAGGAATCCGCATGTCCCTATCGCCCCTGCGAATGCTCCAACGCGGTCTGCTCGCCGCTACGCTCCTTTTGGTCGGCTCGGCGCTGCTTGCCGCCTGCTCGGAGGAGAAGTCCGACGCAGCCTCGTTTGGCGTGCGTATCGTGGAGCCAACTGCTGATGCTGTGCTTTTCCCGTCGCGGCCCATCCGCTTCGGCTCCGAGCTGATCAATGCGCCGGCGGGGCTGCTTGCCGAGAGCGTGCGCTATGATTGGCGCTTCGGCGACGGCCAGGAGCTCATCGGCGCCGGCCCCACGGCCGAGCATGCCTTCATCGGTTCGGGCACCTACACGGTCTCCGTCGCGGCGCGCCAGGTGGAGGGCGACAAGACCGTCGGCGTGACGCGGGCCTCCGCTACGCTCCGGCTGGCGGAGCCCGCTGATCTCGTCGTACTCGGCCCGTCGCTGCAGCTTACGACCGGCACGGTCACGAGCGCCGATACACTCCGCTGCTCCTACGACATCCAGAACCTCGCGTCGCAGACCCTGCTGCCCTTCAAGAGCGCCGTCTTCGCCATCCTCGAGCAGGGCACCGCAACCACGCTGCCCACCTCCGCCGCCGATCTCGCCGAACGCGTCACGGCCGGCACAGCCTTCCTCATTGCCGAGCAGGAGGTGCAGCCGCTGAGTGCGGCGCCGGCGCGCCAGCAGCAGGACTTTGCGGCAGCCCGCATGCCCGACTCGGCGCCCAGCGGCATCTACCGCGCACTGGCGGCGGTCGACAGCAGCGACGACATCGGCGAGCTCGACGAGGGCAACAACTACGCCTTCGCAGACCGCTCCTTCGCCTACTCCAACACGAGCTCGACCGGCGCCAACCTCCGCGTCCGCGACGTGACCGTCAGGCCGCCCCGCGCCAACACGCTGAGCAACATCATCGTCGATGCGGTGCTCTATAACCTCGGCACCACCCCCGCGATCCTCTTCAAGTTCGACGTCTGGCTCAGCCGCGATCCCATCTGGGATGAGGCCGACCGCCTGCTTGGAGAGGGCGATGTCGCCTCTGTCCTCGCCAGCGGGACCTACGAGCTGCGGGGCTTCTCGGCCGCAGTCAACCCGCCCGTCACCGAACTGGGGAACTACTACGTCATCGTCCGCGCCGACAGCGGCTCCATCATCGACGAGGTGATCGAGAGCGACAACACCTCCGCCAGCGGCCCCATCGTCGTCACCGATGAGGAGCTGCCCGGCGCCGACATCACGGTCGACAACCTCGTGGTCGCGCCGACCAACACCTTCCTCGACGGCACCGTCGATATCACCGCTACCGTTTCCAATGTGGGCACCGGCGACATTACCAACCAGTTCCTCTGCCGTACCTTCCTCTCCTCCGACGATCAGCTCGACCCCCGCACCGATGCCGCGCTCGAGTCCTTCACCGTTCAGCCACTGGCGGCCGGCGCCTCGGTCGACCTCCTCCGCGAGGCCATCATCCCCGGCTTCTTCGAGGCAGGCTCCTACTTCGCCTTTCTCTACTGCGACCCGAATCTATCGATTGCCGAGGCGGATGACGGCAACAACACCGCCCGCACCGAGGGGCAGATTGTGGTGGCGGGAGAGTCGAGTGTCGACCTGCGCATCAACAGCCTCACCCTCTCCTCCGAGTCTGTCGACAACGAGGGTGAACTCACGGTCTCCATCGAGGTCTGCAACGACGGCTCGAACGGCAGCACGCCCACGAAGCTTCGCGTCTTCCTGAGCCCCGACAACCTGCCCGACCCGGACGACATCCTCTTCTCGGAGCTCCGTCTGGCCCCCATCGAGCCCGCGAGCTGCGTGACCCTTGAGGCTGTTGCGCCCGCCATCTGTGCCACCTTTGTGAGCGACTACCGGGTGCTCGCGGTTGCCGACCCGACCGGTTCGGTCTTGGAGGTCAACGAGACCAACAACCTCTTCGTCTACGAGCGGGCGCTGCAGATTTCGGGCGCCGTCTGCGCCTGCACCGAAGACCCGTACGAGCCCAACGAGTCGCCGGTGCGCCCCTTCTACCTCGACCCCGCGCAGGGCACCTACGCCGAGCTGACGATGTGTTTTTCGGCCATCGAGTGGTATGCGGTGCCCCTCTTCCGCGGCGAGTCCTTGCGCGTGCAGGCGCTGTTCGACAACGCCCGAGGCAACCTCGACATGGTGCTCTACGGGCCCGACCGCGCCACCATCCTCGACCGCTCCGACACCAACGGCGACATCGAGGAGGTCTCCTACCTGTCGGCGGCGCAGCGGGGCGACTACCTGCTCAAGGTTGCAGGCCGGAGCCCCGAAGACCGCAACGTCTACACGCTCCAGCTGTCGGTCACCTCAGCGCTGCCCGGCACAGACCTCGCCATCCTCAATGTGGCGACGAGCAACGCGCGGCCGCTCCTGGGCGAGACGATCGAGGTCACCTTCGACGCCGTCAACCTTGGCATCGATGACGCCCCGGCCTCGACCGCCCGGCTCTACCTCTCGAGCGACGCCACCATCGACCCGGTGAGCGATCTCCGGCTCGGCGAGGTGGTCGTCCCTCCCTTCTCGGAGCGGACCCAGGTGACGCTCCCCATCACCCTGCCCGACAGCAGCGGCGGCGGCGACTTCTACCTCGGCGTCATCGGCGACGCCCGCAATGAGATTGTCGGTGAACTCGACGAGGGCAACAATACCGGCGTGTCGCCGCTCTTCACCATTGATGCCGCCTGCTTCGACACCCTGGAGCCCAACAACACCGCCGCCTCAGCGCACGCCGTCGACCTCACCGGCGCACCCGAGGTCACGCTCGACGGGCTGCTCGCCTGCTCCGACAACCGCGACTTCTACCAGTTCTGCGTCCAGGACGGCGACTACCTCAATGTGACCGCGACCTTCGATGGCGGCGTGGGTGACATCGACCTCCGGCTGCTGCAGGGCGATGGCGCAGAGGTCGACAGGAGCGAGTCGGTGAGCGGAAGCGAGACGGTCGGCGTCGACTTCGTCACGGGCGATCAGTGCTACACGCTCGACCTCTATGTGGCCGGCCGCGACCGCGAGGTGCCCTACCAACTTTCGGTCGCCCGAGGCCGCGCCCCGATCGAACTGCAGTGTGTGAACGACGCCGAGCCCAACAACACCTTTGCGTCGGCTGCGCTCCTCCGCGACTGGCTTGATGCCGACCTCTCCATCTGCCCGGAGAACGACGACGACTACTTCCGCGTTGGCCCGCTCGCGCAGGGAACACGCCTCACCTTCTCGCTCAGCGCAGCCGCGACCGATAGCGCGGTGCCTGCCGACCTGCGGCTCTCGCTCTGGCAGGATGCCTCGACCTTCATCAGCAACACGGTCACTGCGACGGAGCGGCTGAGCTACACGGTCGCGGTGCCCAACCAGCTCATCTACGCCCGCGTCCGCTCGCTCGGCGCATCGGCTCGGAACCAGCGCTACCGCATCGCGGTCGAGGGGCTCGTTGGCACCGACCTCATCGCCAACGGCTTCGCGGTTACCCCGGGCATCGCCACCGGCGGCCAGTTGCTGAGCTACGAGTTCGAACTCGCCAACGCCCTGAACGCCTCTGCGGCGCCCTTCACCTATGCGCTCTATCTTTCGACGGACACCGCGCTCGATGCAGGCGATCGCCTCCTGCGTGAGGTCTCGGTTCCTGGACTCGCTGGCCTGAACTCCGTGCTTGAGGGTCGCAAGGTGCGCATCCCGACCGACCTTCCAGCCGCTGGCCGCTACTATGTCATCCTCAAACTCGACAGTGACGAGGTCGTGCCCGAGCTCTCCGAGCGGAACAACCTCTACCTGGAGCCGATTGAGGTTCTCGCGGCCTGCCTGGCCGACCTCGCCGAGCCCAACGACTTTGTCTTCGACGCGCCGCTGGCGGTCGATTTCTCGGGGGTTCCGCTCTCGATCTGCCCCGGTGATCAGGACTGGTTCGAACTGCGCGTCGTGGGCAACCGTGCCGTCTCGGTGCAGATCGCCTTCTCACACGCTGCGGCCGACCTCGACCTCTACATGTTTGACGAAGACGGGGTGCTGGTCGCATCGAGCGACACGCTCGCCGATGTGGAGGCAATCAACTACCTGCCGTCCGCGGGCGGGACACGCTTTGTGCAGGTGGTGGCCTTCGACAGCAGCGCCGCCGGCAGTTATGTCATGACCGTCGAGTAGTCGGTTCCACGGCCGTATCCTCTCTCGTCCCGCCCGCCGCGAACCCCCGTCTGCTCGATGTCCCAATCGCTTTCACGCATCGTCCAGCTCTCCGACATCCATGTCTGGGAGCCGTCGGGACTGCATCCTTTTGACCTCATCGGAAAGCGGGGGGCCGGCTTTGCGAACTATCGCCTCCGGCGCCGCGGGGAGTACTCCATCGCGGTGTTGCGCGCCGCCATCGCCAAGGCGGTGGAGACGAAACCGGATGTGGTGCTGGTGAGCGGCGACCTGAGCAATCTCGGGCTCCGCTCCGAACTGGAACAGGCGCGACGGGAGCTGCAGCCCGTGGTCGATGCGAAGCTCCGGCTCGCGGTCATACCCGGCAACCACGACGCCTACCTCAAGTCGTCGCTTGCCGGGCAGTTCGAAGAGGTGCTGCGCGACGGCCAGCAGGCCGACGACCGCGAAGCTTCGACCTACCCCTTCCTCATGCGGCTACCGACCGCAGACCTGCTCTGCCTGAGTTCGGCCATCGCTACCGCGCCGCTCATGGCCTACGGACGCGTGGGTGCCGCACAATTCTCACGCGCGGAGGCCATCATGGCTCGTCGAGACAACAGTCGGCCGCTCGCGCTGACGGTGCACCACCCTGTCACGCCGACGCCGGGGAAGCGGAACGAGTATCACCGCGAGCTCCGGGATGCCGCTGCCCTCCGCGACTTTGCGGGCCGCCATGGCGCGGTCCTGCTGGCGCACGGCCACAACCACCTCTCCCATGTTGTCCGTCTGGATGGCAGCTGCGTTGTGTCGGGCATCGCTTCGAGCACGACGCGGCGCGACGACCATGACCACCGGCGCGGCGAGATCGTACAGTATCATCTCGGCGCAGACGGGCTGGTACGGCTCGAACGGTCCCGATGGAACGAGGCGGCTGGAGCCTTCAGCGACTGGGCAGCGGTCGACCTGTCGAGCCTGCAGACGGGCTAGGGGCTCCGACGGATGGCCGCAGCGAAGAAGCCGTCGGTCCCGTGGTGCTGCGGCCAGAAGCGGAGTGCGCCGGATGGGGTCGCGTTGGGGGCGCCCTGCGGCAGCAGCGGCTCGAGGCGGGCATCGGGGGTTGCAGCAACAAAGGCATCCACCTGCGCCTCGTTTTCGTCTGCGAGGACGGAGCAGGTGGCGTAGATGAGCAGGCCGCCGGGCGCGGTCTTCTGCCAGGCGGAGCGGAGCACCTCGCGCTGCGCGGTAACGGCGTCGCCGAGCGCGGCGGCGGCGGCGCGGAGGCGGAGCTCAGGGTGGCGGCGCAGCGTGCCGGCGCCTGTGCAGGGTGCGTCGGCGAGCACCAGTTCGAAGGGCGGGGTGTCGCCGAGGCCCTGCGCGGCCAGCTCCGGGCGCACAACCAGGCGGCGGGCTCCAGCACGGGCAGCGCGGGCGGGCAGTTCGGAGAGCCGGCCGATGGAGAGGTCTGTCGCGACGATGTGAAGGTCCGGGCGGGCCGCAGCCAGCGCCAGGCTCTTGCCTCCGCGGCCGCCGCAGAGGTCGAGCAGGCGGGCCTCAGGCGGCGCGAGCGCGCCGATGGCGTCGGCGAGCGCCTGCGAGGAGGCATCCTGCACTTCGAGCCAGCCCTTGCCGAAAGCCTCGGTCTCAAAGAGGTGGCGCTGGCCCGTGAGGTCGAAGGCGGCCGCCGACCAGCGGTTGGGCGTGGCAATGAGGCCATCGCGCTCAAGCGAAGCGATGCAGCGAGCCTGCGCTTCGGCGCCTGGTTGCAGGCGCACGGTCAGCGGCGGCTCGAGCATCGACGCAGCAAAGAAGGCCTCGCGTTCGTCGGAGGCAACCTGGTCCCACAGTGCCTCGGAAACCCCCAACCGCAGATGACCGGGCAGCGGCGCAGCGAGCCAGGCTGCAGCGCGCTCCGTGGTGAAAGAGGCCCGCTGCTCAAGGAAGAGGAAGGGCATCTCGTAAGGCATCCTCCGCAGCGCATCATCGAGCCGCGCTGCACGCAGCACCGCCCGCTCCGCAACCTGCGCGCCGCTCTGTGCAGCAACGAGCCAGTGGCGGAGGGCGGCCCGTGTCCAGAGCCGCGCCCAATAGCCATCGCGCGGGGCAACGCCGCCCGACTGCCGGAGCAGGCGCGCCATCGTCGGTGCGGCCTCGTCCGGCGCCGCCCCAATCGCACGGGTAAGCCGAAGCACAAACTCTGCGAGTCCACGGCCATCGAGGGGCAGCTGCTGCCCAGAATGCTCCGCTCTGCGGGGCCCTGCAGGGGGCCGATGGTTGGGTCTCGCGCTCATCGTTCGCTCCCTTGCAGGCTGAACCTGCTCGGTGTCCACCTTGTGACCCGCCCTTGCCGATGTTAGACCCGCGGCGCAACCCTCATCTCTGCATGGGGCGGTAAAGGAGCAGCAATGGGCAGCGAGATTCGGAGCGTCGGCGTGGTCGGCGGCGGTCAGATGGGGACGGGGATCGCGCAGGTCGCGGCACAGTCCGGCTTTACGGTCATCATCGTCGACAGGTCCACGGCAACGCTCGAGCGGTCGCAGAGCACCATGAAGCGGTCGCTCGCACGCCTCGTTTCCAAGGGCACCCTGACCGAAGCAACCGCTGCCGAAGCACTCGCCCGCGTAGACTGCCAGACCAGCCTCGACAGCCTTGCCGACTGCGACCTCATTATCGAGGCTGTGCCCGAGACCTTCGAAATCAAGGCGGCGGTCTTCACTGAACTGAGCCGCATCGCCAAGCCGGCCGCCATCCTCGCCAGCAACACCTCCTCCATCTCCATCACCCGCATCGCGGCAGAGGCGAACCGGCCAGCGCAGGTCATCGGTCTGCACTTTATGAACCCGGTTCCGATGATGAAGCTGGTCGAGGTGATACGCGGCATTGCTACGACCGATGAGACCGCCGAGGCGGTGAAGGGCTTTGCGACGGCGCTCGATAAGACCACCATCGAGTCTTCCGACCTGCCCGGCTTCGTCGTCAACCGCATCCTCGTGCCCATGATCAACGAGGCCTGCTTCGCCCTCATGGAGGGCACCGCCTCGGTCGAAGACATCGACACAGCGATGAAGCTCGGCGCGAACCATCCGATGGGCCCCTTCGCACTCGCAGACCTTATCGGTCTCGATGTCTGCCTCGCCATCATGGAGACGCTGCAGGCCGGCTTCGGCGACCCCAAGTATCGCCCCTGCCCGCTCCTCCGCACCTACGTCTCGGCCGGCTGGCTGGGCCGCAAGTCGGGGCGCGGCTTTCACATCTACCAACCCTGAACCTGACCGAGCACCGCATGTCCTTCTCCGCATTTGAGAACCTCCAGATCTCCGTCACTGATCGCATCGCCACGCTGACCGTGAGCCGCCTCAAGGCGCTCAACGCCCTCAACGAGCCCACGCTGCACGAGCTGCACACCGCCATCGCAGAGGTCGCAGCGGCGGCCGCAGCGGGCACCGTCGGCGGTCTCATCATCACGGGCGAAGGCGAGAAGGCCTTCGTGGCCGGCGCCGACATCGCCATGATGAGCGGCCTTGCGAGCGACCGCGGCGAGGAGTTCGCCCACCTCGGCTCCGATGTCTTCGGCGCCATCGAAAACCTCACCATCCCCGTCATCGCGGCGGTCAACGGCTTCGCGCTCGGCGGCGGCTGCGAGCTCCTGCTCTGCTGCGATTTCGCCTACGCGGCGACCAACGCAAAG
This sequence comes from Bradymonadales bacterium, assembly GCA_947483645.1. The sequence goes on from CANKLS010000015.1 coordinate 25,328, forward strand.
TTCGGACAGCCCGAGGTCAACTTGGGCCTCATCTGCGGCTTCGGTGGCACGCAGCGGCTCCCGCGCAAGGTTGGCTACGGCCACGCCATGGAGCTGCTCATGACGGGCACCGTCATTGGCGCAGAAGAGGCGCTCCGCATTGGCCTCGTCAACCGTGTGCTGCCGCTCGAGGACCTCATGCCGGCGGTCGTCAAGACCATGACCACCATCCTCTCCAAGGCGCCGCTCTCGGTCACCCGCTCGAAGCAGCTCGCGCAGCGCTCCTACGACCTCCCCATCGCCGAGGGTCTTGCGGAGGAGTGCGCGGTGTTCGGCGAGATCTTCGCCAGCCCCGATGCCAAAGAGGGCACAACCGCCTTCGTGGAAAAGCGGCCCGCCCTCTTCAGCCACCAGCGCTGAATCCGATGGCTGATGCCTCGCTCGCCTCGCTCGCTGCCGCGGCCCGAGCGGGCGATCACCGCGCGACAGCCGCACTCGTCCGCATCGCAGAGCGCGGTGGCGCGGAGGCAGACCGACTTGAGCGTGAGCTCCGTCACGACGCCCCTCCCCCCGCGCATCGCATCGGCATCACGGGCGTGCCCGGCGCCGGCAAGTCCACGCTGGTGAGCCAGCTCGTGACAGTCTTTCGGCAGCGCGGCGCCCGCGTCGCGGTGGTCGCTGTCGACCCCTCCTCCCCCTTCACGGGCGGCGCTCTCCTCGGAGACCGTGTCCGGATGCAGCAGCACGCCGAAGACCCCTGCGTCTTCATACGGTCCATGGCAACGCGCGGCATGCTCGGCGGGCTTGCACAGGCCAGCAATGCAGTCGCTGACACGCTCGCCGCGCTTGGATACGACCCCGTGATCATCGAGACGGTCGGCGTGGGCCAAGACGAACTCGACATCGCAGCCGCGGCCCACACGACGCTGGTCGTCCTGGTTCCGACGCTGGGCGACGAAGTGCAGGGGCTCAAGGCGGGGCTCATGGAGATTGGCGACGCGATGGTGGTCAACAAGGCCGACCTGCCCTCCAGCGCCGCCTTCGTCCGAGACCTCCACGCCACGCTGGCACTCCGCCGCCTCAGCGGGCAGGAGCCGCCGCCACTCCACGCGACCACGGCCACAACAGGCGAAGGGTTGGCGGCGCTCTGCGACTGGCTCTTCGCACGAGATGAAGCCCGCGCGGGCTGGATGTCGGAACGCGAGGCGCTGCGGCGGCGCTGGGCGCTCGAATCGGAGGTTGCGGCGCGCATCCGGCAGCTGGTTGCGGCGCGGCTTGCTGCACAGCCAGAACTCTGCGGGCAGGTGGAGCGGGGCGAGGTCGGCACCCACGAAGCGGCGGCGCAGCTGCTGCGGAGCACTGAACCGGATTGAGCGAGCAGGTTGCTTGCTCCGCCGCACCCGCGTTGCTATCTCGCCACGGGGCCGCCCACAGGATTTCATAGGCCATCCGAAGGTTCTCACATGACTCGCTCCAAGCTTCGCCTTCTCCTGACCTCATTTGCCGTCGTCGCCTTGATGGGCTCCGCA
>CANKLS010000016.1 GCA_947483645.1 Bradymonadales bacterium
ATTGGCGTTGTTGTCGATGCCGTCGTTGCAGATCTCGGTGCAGGTGCCGGCGGCATTGCTGCCGTAGCAGTCGGGGTCGAAGCAATCGACGAGCAGGTCGCCGTCGCTGTCGACGCCGTCGCGGCAGGCACCCGTCTCGGCGTTTGCAATGGTGAGGTCGAAGGCACCGCCGGCGGCGTAGTAGCTGTCGACAACAATCGTGACCTGCTCGCCAGCTGTCATGTTGAGGAAGACCTCGGAGGGGAGTGTGGAGGTGCCAGTGCCTGCGGAGGGGATGTCGTCATCACAGCCTAGCTCCTGCGTGGTGCATACACCGCGGCGCACATAGAGGACTGTGTCGGTCGCGGTGGTGGTGGTGCGTGGGCGGGTGTTGAAGCGGTAGGCGCCGGCGCGAGGTGCGGTCCAGGTGTAGGTGAGTTCGGGGCCGTTGCCGCCGCCGCAGACGCCGGTGAAGTAGTTGGTCGAGCCAGCAGTGGTGGAGCTGATGACGGGGGTGCCGAGCACCGAGCCGAGGTCGCCGACAGGGCAGTAGGTGGAGATGCAGAGGGGGGCAGCGGCGCAGGAGGGGTCGTCGCAGTCAGCGAGCCCATCTCCATTGTTGTCGATGCCGTCGGTGCAGAGCTCGGGGCAGGCTGCGTCGGTGGAGCAGTCGCTGTCGTTGCAATCAACGAGCAGGTCGCCGTCATTGTCGGTTGCGTCGGTGCAGGCTCCGGCCTCGGAGGGGTTGATGTTGAGGGTGAAGGTACCCTCTGCGCCCGCGAGACCATCGACGGTGATGAGGGTCTGCTCACCGGCGCGGAAGAAACGACTAATGCCGGGGCCGACGAGGGTGTCCTGGGCCGCGCAAAGGTAGTCCGTCGCGGTGCAGCTGGGCGGGCGGATGCTCATGATCCAGATGTAGTCGGCATCGCTGATGGAGAAGGTGTAGGTGCCGGCGCGCGGGGCGCGCCAGAGGTAGCCGCGGTCGGACGAGACGGCTCCACCGCAGCTGGTGTTGGTGTCGTTGCTGGTTTCCGGACCGGCGGCGAAGACGATGGTGTCGAGCGCGACGGCGTCGCCGACGGAGGCGCCGAGGTCGAAGTCGAGGCAGGTGCCGACGGCACAGGAAGGCTCAGCGGCGCAGCCGGAGTCGAGGCAGTCGACGAGGCCGTCGCCGTCGTCATCGAGGGTGTTGTTGCAGATCTCGACCACCTGACAGGCGGGCAGCGAGGCACAGTTGCTGTCGGCGCAGTCGAAGAAGGTGTCGCAGTTGTTATCGAGGCCGTCGGCACAAACCTCCGCGGCGCCGGGATAGACGGTGATGCGGGTGTCGTCGCAGTCGGTGGCAGTGGCGACATAGCCGGCGGGAGCAGTGCAGGATGCGGTGGAGACGGCGCCGCCGCCGGCGCCATCGTTATCGCCATCGCGGTACCAGGTGGGGGCGCCGATGACGCCCTCGTCGGTGCTACCATCGCAGTCGTTGTCGAGGCCGTCGCAGCTCTCGAGTGCGTCGCCGGTGGGCTCGTCGCAGGTGAGCGTGCTGGCCGCGCAGACGACGACGCCCTCTGCGCAAAGGTCGAGGTCGGCGCCGTCACAGCTGGTGCCGATGGAGATCTCATCGCGGCCATCGAGGGTGGCGGTGTTGCAGTCATTGTCGAGACCGTCGCAGCGCTCTTCGAGGCCAGGACGGACGGTGGCGCGGTTGTCGTCGCAGTCGGTATCGTTTGTTACCGTGAAGGTGCGGTCGGGACCGCAGGCGAGGGTATAGCTGGCGCCGGCGCCGGCGCCGTCTCCGTCGGCGTCGCGATAGTAGCGGATGGCATCCACGGCGAAGTCGTCGATGGAACCATCGCAGTCGTTGTCGAGGCCGTCGCAGCGTTCGGCATCGGGCGCGATGCCACCCTCACAGGCGCCCCAGGCGCCCTCGATGCAGGTCTGCGTGCCGAGCTCGCAGCTGCCTTCGGTGAGACCGCACGGCGTGGTGCTGCCGTCGATGCAGGAGCAGCCCGTGTCGGTCGCGCCATCGCAGTTGTTGTCGAGGCCGTCGCAGCGCTCGGGGGCACCGACGAAGATCTGGTTGTTGTTGTCGTCGCAGTCGGGCGCGATGCAGGAGGCGGTGCGCCCTCGTCCGTCGCCGTCGAGGTCTTCGCATTCGGCGCAGGAGCCGGCGTCGGGGATGCAGAAGCGGCCGGGGCCGCCAGCGATGTCGGTCGCATTGAGGCAGGTGTAGTCGGCGGGGCAGAGGCCGTCGGCAGAGCAGTCGAGCGTGCAGATGAAGGTGTCGAGCGTGACGCATGCGAAGGCGCCGCCGCACGAGGCATCGGAGACGCAGGGGGTGCAGAGTCGCTCGAGCGAGATCTCTTCCTTGCAGTTGGCGTCACAGCCATCCTGCGGGGCGAGGTTGCCGTCGTCGCAGCTCTCGCCGCTGTCGACGATGCCGTCACCGCAGCTTGCAGGGAGACAGTCGGTGCGGCAGGCGTCGGCGGCGGTGTCGGAGTTGTTGGCGCCATCATCGCAGCTCTCGCCGTCGTCGAGAGTGCCGTCGCCACAGACCGGCTCCACGGTGCCGGTATCGCCGCTGCCGCCCGTGTCCGACGTGGTGTCAGAGGTGCCCGTGTCGGTGCCGGTGTCGCCGCTGCCGGCCGTGTCCAACGTGGTGTCAGAGGTGCCCGTGTCGCCGCTGCCTTCGACGGCAGTGTCAACCGCGGTATCGGCCGTGGCTGTGTCTTCATCACCGTTCTCTGTCCGAGTGCGCGAGGCTACATCGGTGCCGCAGGCGGCGAGGAGGGTCACGAGCGCCGGGAAGGCAAGGCTGCGGAGGTTAGGTTTCATTGCATGTCCGCGGTGGGGCGAGAATTTAGAGTGGGATGGGGATACCTGCACAGACTTCGAAGTCTGGGCCGCAGCTGGACTGTACGCAGCTGTTACACTCCGGGGTTCCACCGAAGGGGAAGCAGGGGGAGTTGCATTCGGTGAAGCCGCAGAGCGCGGTCGCGCCGAAGCAGTCGCCGCAGGCCTGGGATGTTCCGTAGGAGTTGCTGACGCAGTCCGAGAAGCAGATATCGATGGCCGGCGCGCCACCCGTGAGGCAGGTCAGCAGGCACTGGTTGGTGATGTCGTCGTAGGTAACGCCGGCGATGGCGTTGAGATCGTTGATGTTGTCGCAGGCGGCTGAGGAGCTGCAGGCGGCATCGAAGACACAGTCGCCGTCGGCGCAGTCGATGGCGCCGTCGCGGTCGTCGTCGAGGCCGTTGGCGCAGCTCTCTGCGGGGACGAAGCAGTTGGATGCGCCCGCGCAGTCGGCGTCGCCACAGTCGATGGCGCCGTCGCGGTCGTTGTCACGACCATCGGTGCAGCTTGTCTCGAAGTCGGGCGCACAGGCCGGCGCGGCTGCGCAGTCGGCGTCGCCACAGTCGATGGCGCCGTCGCGGTCGTTGTCACGGCCGTCGGTGCAATCTTCGACGAAGTCGGCGCAGAGCGGAGCGCCGGCACAGTCCGGGTCGAGGCAGTCGATGAGCCGATCGAGGTCGTCATCCACACCGTTGCTGCAGTTCTCGGTGGGCGGGAGCGTGTCGGCAGCCGTGTCGGCTGCGGTGTCGCCGATCGTATCGGTCGCAGTGTCGCTGCTCGTGTCGGGGGTCGCGTCTTCGCTCGTGTCGAACGCGCCCGTATCTTCCGGACTGCTGTCTGCGCCGATCGTGTCTTCTGTCGCCGTGTCGCCCGTGCCCGTGTCGGCCGGCAGCCCGCCACCGCCACCGCCACCCGAAGAGCCTCGTCCGCGCACAGGCGCCTCTGAGCAGGCCGTCGCAACCAGCGCGACGCAGGCCAGCGCCTGGGCAAGCAGAAACAGGCGTCGGCCTCTCATCTCAGTGCTGAAGCGAGGTGAGGAGGCGTGCCGTGATCTCGTCGGGGGCGCCAACGCCATCCACGCGACGCAAGATGCCCTGGCTCTCGTAGAAGGGGACGATGGGCGCCGTCTCGCCGTGATACTTGCTGAGGCGGTTGATGCAGGCCTCTTCGGTATCGTCCTTGCGCTGCTGGAGGCGGGCCGCAATCTCGTCGCTCTCGGGCGGGCTGAACTTGAGGTGATAGATGGTGCCGGTGTCGGGGTCGGTGCGGCGCCAGACGATGCGCTCGACGATGAGGCTATCGGGGACCTCGAGGAGCACAACCGCGTCGAGCTTCACACCTGCTGCGGTCAAGGCGACATCGAGCGCCTCGGCCTGCGGACGGGTGCGGGGGAAGCCGTCGAGCATGAAGCCGGTGGCGGCATCCTCCTTGCCGATGCGCTCAACGATCATGCCGATGACGACGGCGTCGGGGACCAGATCGCCCCGCTTCATGTAGCCGTCGGCCTCGATGCCCAGCGCCGTTCCCTCTTTCACCGCTGCCCGCAGCATGTCGCCGCTGGAGATGTGGGGGATGGCGAAGTGTTCGACCAGACGGGCGGCCTGGGTGCCCTTTCCGGCGCCCGGGGGGCCAACAAAGATCATACGCATGAGAGACTTCCGACAGGGTTCCGAACCCATGGTTCGCGGGTCGCACCCTAGCCTAACCTCGCAGTTCGCTTCAATGAGGTTGTTTGGCGCGGGCCGCAGGCGCCGCACTGACCGTCACGAGTGGCTTGAGGGCGCGGAAGGTCGAGGGGCCAATGCCGCTGACGCGGCGCAGGTCGTCGGGCCGGCGGAAGGGGCGCTTGGCAACAATCCGAGCCGCCATCGCCGGCCCGACGCGGGGCAGCGCATCGAGCTCGGCCAGCGTCGCAGTGTTGAGATCGACGAGGGCCGGCGGCGCAGCGGCAGCAGCGGCCTCAGCCGCCGAACCCTCCTCCGCCACGGGTGTAGCCGTGCGGCTGCGCGTGGGCGCGGGCTGAGCTGCCGGATGACGGAGTGCCCGTTCACTCGCGGCGACCCGTTCACCCAGACGGGCAGAGGCAGCGACCTTGTCCTGCGCAGCCTTTACGCCATCGGCGGAGCCCTCCTCGTCCACGGGACGCTCGACAGCGTAGCCCGGAGCGGCCGGCACAAACCGCAGCACCTCGCGCTGCCCGCAACCCACCACCATCAACATGCCAAGAGAGACAATCGTTCGCTTCATCGGACACCTCACAGGAAAGGAGTGAAGGGTCGCAACGGTTGATCCGTCGACGGCCCATGGTATTGTCGGCGTCCAGAGCCCGTTGTTGCGCGCCGGAGGAAAAAATGTTTTTGAACCCCACCTCGATGCTTCTGACCACTCTTCTTCTCGCCGGTTCGACGGCCTTGGCCAGACCGGCAACGGCCTGCGAAGGGCATGGCGCGACCCCTGCGATCGAGACCGCGCAGGCCGACGCAGCACCGTCGCCTACCGCCCCTGCGGAGGCAGCAGCGCCCGCCACCGCTGACGCCACAGCGGGCTGGGATGCGCTGCTCCGCGCCTTCGTGACCGCTGACGGTGGCTTCCGTTACAAGGCGCTTGCCGCCGACGCCGACGCAATGGCGAAGCTCCAGGCCTTCACCGCGCAGGTCGCCACGGCCGACACCTCCAAGCTCTCACGCGAAGAGGCGCTGGCCTTCTACATCAACGCCTACAACGCCACGACCATCGCCGAGGTGCTCAAGCTCTGGCCGGTCACCAACGTGCTGAAGAAGGATGGCTTCTTCGACAAGACGAAGCACACCGTTGCGGGCGAGTCGCTCACACTCAACGATCTCGAGAAGACCAAGATTCGCGATCCCTTCAAGGAGCCGCGCATCCACTTCCTGGTCAACTGCGCCAGCGCCAGCTGCCCCGTCCTCGTTGGAGAAGCCATCACGGCCGCCAACATCGAGTCGCTCATGGCGCGACAGGCCACGGAGTATGTGAGCCGGACGACCCTGTTCCCCAAGAACAAGAAGGCGCTCGAGATCAGCTCCATCTTCGACTGGTACAAAGAGGACTTCGGCGGCCCCGAAGGCGTGCGCGCCTTCATCGCCGCCCATGTTGCGCCCGAACAGCGCGCCTTTGTCGAAGACAGCGCCAACAAGCTCGGCTTCTTCAACTACGACTGGACCACCAACGCCCGCGACTAGGCGCTTGCCGCGAGGGCCTGCGCAAGGTCGTCGCGCAGGTCTTCGAAGGCCTCGATGCCCACCGACAGCCGCACCGTTCCGGGCAACAGGCCAATCTGCGCACGGGCCTCGGGCGTACGGTGCGAGGTGTTGTAGGGCAGGCTCACGAGCGTCTCGACGCCGCCAAGCGAGGTGGCCGGCGTGGCCAGTTTGAGGGCCTGGAGCAGGCGCTCCGCCCGCGCATCGCCGCCCGAAACCACAAAGCTGAGCATGGGTCCGCCCGCCGTCAGCGTCTCCTGCCAGCCGATCTGCAGCGAGGGGTGAAAGACCTGCTCTATGCCCTGCTCCTGCAGCCATTTAACCAGCGCCGCCGCCCGCTGGCAGCTCGCATCGGTTCGGACCACCGCGGTCTTGAGGCCACGCCAGATCAATGCCGCCGCGTGCGGGTCGAGGCAGCTCCCCAGATGGACCATCGCATCCCAGGCGAGCCGCACAGGCTCTGCGGCGCCGGCTACCAATCCGCCATGCACATCGCTGTGGCCGGAGATCGACTTGGAGAGGCTCTCCACCACCAGGTCTGCGCCTAGCGCGAGCGGCCGGCAGAGGAGCGGGTTGGCGAAGGTGTTATCGACCATGAGCCGCATGCCGAGCGAGCGGGCCTGGGCAGCCTGGGTCGCGATGGGTGACACCTCCATGAGCGGGTTGGAGATGGTCTCGACGAGGAGCCAAGCCGGCTTTGCGAGCGAGGCGGCGGCAGAGGCGATGGCCTGCGGATCGCTCGTGTCGGCGAAGACAACCTCGCGCCCCATGCGGGCGAGGAAGCGGACGAGGAAGGCGGTGGTGACGCCGTAGAGCTGGTTGGCGGCCACGATGCCGTCGCCAGGCGCGGTGTTGCCGATGAGCGCCGCCGACAGCGCCGCCATGCCGCTGGCGGTGCAGAGCCCATCCTCGGCGCCGTGCAGCGCAGCGAGCCGCTCCTCGAGCGCGCGCACCGTCGGGTTGCCCATGCGGGTGTAGAGATACTCCGAGCGGTAGTCGCCGCGGTTCATCGCCGAGACGAGGGCCTCGTCCATGACGAAGGTGGTGGTCTGATAGATGGGCAGCGCGACCGGCTGCTGCTGGCGGGGATCGACCCAGCGGGCCACAACGGCGGAGGCCGGGCGGGAGTGTGCGTTGTCGTGCGCCATGTTCGGGGGCCTGGGGCGAGGGTGTACGGGTCTCGCGATCCTAGGTCGGGAAGGTGTCGCGATTCAACGAGATCCGTTGCAATTTTGTCTTCACATGCGCAGAAGGTCGGGCCGCATTGTCCGCGGAATGTCAGGTAACGCCATGCCCTCCATCGAGTCCATCGTCGACACGTTCTCCCGCAAGTCGCTGGAGCGGCGCTGGATGCCGCTGGGCTTTGTGGCGCTGCTGGTGCTGCTGGCGATCGCGGGCATCGTGGTCCGAGGCGTGCGGGCCGACTTCTCGCCGCAGGCGCTCTTTGCCACCTTCGAGGATCAGGCGGCGGTCGATGCGGCCTTCACCAAGTCGTTCGGCAAGACAGACAATGTGATCGCCATCGTGATGGAGAGCGACGATGTGCTCTCCGACGACAACCTCCGCTGGCTCCACAGCGCCTCGCTGGCGCTCGACGACAAGAGCTGGTGCGAGAAGGTGGAGAGCGTCACCCGCACCCCCATCCCGCGGCGGGCAGGCAGTGAGGCTGACGGATTCGAGGTTCGGGTCGATAACCCGGTCGTGGGGCCGACGGTCGAGCGCGAAGAGGCTGAGGCGCTCCGTGCGACCATCCGCGAATCGAAACTCTTCGACCGGCGGCTGGTCAGCATGGGCGACAGCGCGGGCAAGCGGGATGTGGCGATGCTCGCCTTCTACATCGACCGCGAGCGGACGCAGGTGAAGGCCAACCGGCCGATCAACCAGGCCTTCAACGACTACCTTGCGGCACATCCGGCGCCGGCGGGCGCGACCGTGAAGGTGAGCGGCCTGCCCCACATCCGCGTCTGGGTGGTGGACCAGTTCTTTCACGACCAGACCCGCATCGTGCCGCTTGCGATGCTCTTCTGCATCTTCTGCCTCTTCCTCACCTTCCGCTGGTGGGCAGCGATTCTCTTCCCTGCCATGGCGGTCGGCATCTCCGTGCTGATCCTGGTCGGGACGATGGCCTGGGCTCAAGAGCCCTTCAACATCATCAACCAGATCCTGCCGGTGCTTCTCATTGTCGTCGGCGTCAACGACAGCATCCATGTGGTGAGCCGCTACATGGAGGAGCGAGCGACCGCACCGACGAACCAGGTCGCCGGCCACCGGACCATGATGGCGGTCGTCGTCGCCTGCGGGCTCACCGCCATGACCTCGTCGGTCGGATTTGCGAGCAACCTCTTCTCGCACACAGAGCTGCTGCGCAACTTCAGCATCGCGGCGGCAGCCGGCGCCCTGCTCACCTACATCATCACCGTCCTCTTCCTTCCGCCCACGCTGACGCTGGTCGCGCCGCCATCGACGAAGAGCCAAGAGAGCCGCAAAGATGGCATCACCGAGCGGGCTGTCGTCTGGCTCATGGGGATGTCCTACCGCAATCCACGGAAGGTACTCCTCGGCACCGTGCTGCTGATGACGCCGGCCATCTATCTCTCGGGCTCGATCGTCGTCGACACGCGGCTCCGCGAGACCTTCCGCCCCGGCGACGAGATCCTCCAGACCATCGAGCTGATGGAGAAGAAGCTGAACGGTTCGGTCCCCTTCGAACTCCACTTCACGAGCACAGACAAGGGACAGTTCGACGACCCCGAGCTGCTCAATGCCATCGCCGGCCTCGAGGGCTGGATCGAGGCGCAGGAGGGCGCCATCAGCGCCACCTCCTACCAAGACTACCTGCACGAGACCTGGGTGGCCTACAGTGGCGACCCCACCAAGCGGGATCAGCCCTTCAAGTCGCGACAGCAGGTGGCCCAGCTCGCCTCGCTGCTCGAGGGCGGCACCAACAACCCGCTCGATGCCTTCGTCAACCTGAGCCGGACCGAGATGCGGGTGGCCATCGCGGTGGAGGATGTGGGCTCCAAGCGCTCCAACGAGCTGAGTGACCAGCTCACCGCAGAGGTCGCGCAGCGACTGGCAAAGTGGCCCTCCGTCACGCTCCATCTGACGGGCGACGCCTACTCAGCAAGCCGCGGGCTGACCTCGCTGATCTCCGACCTCACCAATTCGCTCTTCTTCTCCACGATCCTCATCTTCGGCTTCATGACGCTGCTCTTCCGGAGCCTCCGCATGGGGCTGATCAGCGCGCCGCCCAACATGCTGCCGCTCGTCTGGACGCTGGCCTACATGGCGCTGCAGGGCATCAACCTCAACACGACCTCGGTCATCATCTTCTCGATCGCCGTCGGTCTCGCCGTCGACGACACCATCCATGTGCTCGCGCGGCTCCTGGAAGAGGCCCGCGAGGGCCACAACAAAGAGGAGTGCGTGATGCGCACCGCGCGTGGCACGGGACGCGCCATCCTCTCCGCCAGCCTCATGCTGGTGGGTGGCATGGCGGTGCTCTTCGCCAGCTCGTTCGTCCCCGTCCGGCTCTTTGGCGAGCTGATGACCGTCACGCTCAGCGGCTGCATCCTCGGCGACCTGATTCTCCTGCCCGCCCTGCTCGCTCTCTTCTGGACCCCTGATCCCAAGCACAAGACCTCGTCGCTGCTCGCCGACTGAGCCCCGCCTCGGAGCCCCCCATGCGCTACGCCCTCGCCCTCCTCCTCTTTGCCGGCTGCGGTGCCCCACAGGCAGCCCTTCCCGACGCTCCGGAGCTCGCCATCGCTGAAGGTGCACCGGGCCCCGGCCCCGGCGAGGCGATCGCCTGCTTCCCACCCGGTTTCGAACGCGATGAAGACGAAGAGCGCGTCGCGCGGGTCGCGGAGCTACTCACCGGCCGGTTCGACTCCAGCGCACAGGCCGCAGCCACACCCGACTACTTCGACATCCACCTCGCCGTCTGCCCCATCTCGGCTCCGACGCTGGGCAAGCAGGTGCTCTACGTGGAGCAGGCGCGCGCCGACAAACTGGCCGAGCCCTATCGGCAGCGGCTCTATGTGGTGGAGCCCGGCCAGACCGGCGAGGTGATCTCGCGGGTCTTCGAGTTCACAAACCCGGCTCCCTTCACCGGCTTCTGCAGTCGGCCCGAGGCCGACCGCCCCGGCTACACCGACGGGCTTGCGGCCGAAAAGGTGGGCTGCGCGGTGCACCTGCGCGAGATGGCCTACAACAGCGACGGGCAGGCGGGGGGCGAGCGGAGCATGGGCTTTGGCGGTGGCACCGAGGGCGACGGCTGCCCGAGCTCGCTCCGGGGCGCAACCTACGCCACCTCGACGGTGGTGCTGACGGCCGCCGGGATGCAGTCGTGGGACCAGGGCTACGACGCGGCCAGCATCCAGGTCTGGGGCGCGACCGCCGGCCCCTACCACTTTCTGCGGACCGGGCTCCCGAAAGATCCCTGACCCTGCCATTTGGGGGTCGACGGGCCGCGCCTGATCCGTAGTATCGGGACCCCTCATCATGAAGCCGACGCCCGCATGGCCATCTACTCCGAAACCGTCATCCACGAGATCCGCAGCCGCGCCGCGATCGACCAGGTCATCGGCGAGTCGGTTCGACTCGAACGGCGCGGAAACCGGCTGCTCGGGCTCTGCCCCTTTCACAGCGAGAAGAGCCCGTCGTTCAATGTGAACCCGGAGATCGGGCGCTACCACTGTTTCGGCTGTCAGGCCTCCGGGGATGTCTTCTCCTTTCTGCAGAAGCGCGATGGACTGAGCTTTCTCGAGGCGATCGAGAAGCTTGCCGGCCAGACCGGCGTGCAGCTTCCAGCCCGCGAGAGCAATGCCCGCAGCGACATCGCGCAGGCCGACAAGGAGCGCTACTTCCGGGCGACCCAGTTCGCGGCCCAGTTCTACGCAGACAACCTGCTGTCGGGGCGCTACCCGGAAGCCACCGCCTACATCGCCCGACGCGGTGTTCCGCTCGAGACGGTCCGCGCCTTCGGGTTGGGCTATGCGCCGAGCGAATGGTCGACGCTGGTCGACGCGGCGGCCGCCAAGCGAGTGCCGGTTGCCGATCTGGAGTATGCTGGGCTGGCCAAGCCGCGCGAACGGGGCGGTGGCCACTTCGACATGTTCCGCAACCGGCTGATGTTCCCTGTGCGTGACCTGTCCAAGCGGGTGGTTGCCTTCTCGGGGCGTGCACTCTCCGCCGAAGAAAAGGCCAAGTATATCAACTCGCCCGAGACACCCTTCTACAGGAAGGCCAAGGAGCTCTTTGGCATCGACCTCGCGCAGGGCCCCATCAAGGCGGCGCAGCGGGCGATCCTGGTCGAAGGGAACTTTGATGTGGTCTCGCTCCATGCCCATGGCGTGTCGCAGGCCGTTGCGCCGCTCGGCACCGCGCTGACCCTCGATCAGGTGCGGCTGCTGCGCCGCTTCACCAAGTCTGTCGTCCTCTTCTTTGATGGCGACAAGGCAGGCCGCGCTGCCGCCCGCAAGTCGCTCGACATCCTGCTCGAGGCCGACTTCCCCGAGATCCTGTTCGCCCAGCTCCCCGACGGAGCCGACCCCGACGACATCGCCCGCCGCGGTGGTGCCGACGCTGTCCAGGCGCTCATCCAGCAGGCCAAGCCGCTCCTCGACCTCCTCATCGAGGAGCTCATCCTTCCGGCCACCGGAAGCGCCACGCCGAGCGCCAAGGCTGCCGCAGTGTCCGAGCTGGCGCCGCTCATGGCCAAGATCAAGGACACGACGCTGCTCGAGGCCTGGATCCAGGAGATCTCCCGCCGCACAGGCCTAAGCCCCGGCGAGCTCGCCCGTCGCTTCCGGCCCGGCGCCAATTCGCCCGGCCCGTTCTCTTCGCAGCCGCGGCCTGCGGCACGCCCTGCTGTGGTGCCACCACCAGCCTTCGATGACCGTGCAACCCCGCCTCCCTTCGAGGACGCGCCCATCGGCGATGCGCCCTTTGACGATGGCCCGCTACCGCCCCGCGACGCGGCGCCCGTCGAGCTCGCGCCGCTGAACCCGATGGAGACCGAGCTCATCGTCCTGCTCCACCGGCGCGCGGCGCTGCTGCTGACCTTCCTTCATGCCCGCACCGACATCTCCATGGAGCAGCGTGAGGTTGCCGAGTGGGCCCGCGCGGTTGCTGCGGCCCACCAGAAGAGCGGTCCCTCGCTCAGCCGCGCCTTCGAGATGCTCGACGAGGGGCCGCTAAAGAGCGTCATTGCGCGCGCGCTGATGCTCGCCGGGCCGCTCTACGAGGAGAAGATTCAGAGCGCCTTCCACGCTGTATCGCTGAAGATCAAACGGGCCTGGGTTGTGACCACGCGGGCGCGGCTTCTCAACGAACTCGAGGGTGCCAGCAAGCGCGGCGACGATGAGGGCGCCTTCTTGCTCCTCAACCAGCTTCAGCGCCTGAACGAGTTCGAGAGGGATACGCGGTAGAAAAGAGCGCTCTCCGCAGGCAGGGCTGTGTGCAAAAGATTGAATTGCGTGCGGTTTGGGGTATGCCGCAGCCTTGCTCGTAGCCTGAGCATCGACCCCCGCACCGCGTTTTGACGCGTAACAGCATGCCAGACCAGCCGCACGATCCGACCTCAACCGAAGCCTCAGGCCTCTACGACAAGCTGACGGTCGGGAGCACACTGGGTGGCTACACGCTTTTGGAGCAGCTCTCATCCGAGGGGCTCGAGCAGCTCTGGCGCGCCAAAGAGTCGAACGCCACGGGCGTCGAACGCCCGCTCCGGCTGACGATTGTGCATGCGGCTGCCCACGGCTCCCACGAGGCGCTCGCCTCCTTCCGCGGCCGCGCCACCGCGCTCGCTCGCCTCCGCAACCACTACATCGAGCGCTCCTTCGAGCCCCAGCTCGTCTCCGGCATGGATGTCGTGGTCTCGAACGTCAGTACCGGTGTGACGCTCGAGTATTGGCTCTCGCAGTACGTTGAGCTCATCCCAGTCGAGCGGAGCCGCGACCTCTTTCTGCAGCTCTGCGACGCGCTCGCCGCCGCCGCCGAACTCCCGGCACCCTACGGCCCGCTCGAGCACCGGCGGCTCCGGCCCGAACACCTCCTGGTCGTCGAGGCAGGCGGCCAGCCCGAGCTCCGCGTCTGCAGCTTCGGCCTCGCCGCCGACACGGCCGGCATCGCCTGGCGCCCCGAAGACCGTGCGACAGATGCCGAGGCCTACCTGGCGCCAGAGCAGACAGCCGGCACCCCCGTCGCGGTCACGCAGCAGACGGTTGTCTTCAGCCTCGCCGTCATCGCCATCGAGCTCCTCACCCTCCGCATGCGCCCAGCGCTCGGCCGCTGCTGGTGGGAGCTCTCCACCGACAGCGACGACACCACGGTGGCCGCCCTCGCCGAACTCCGCTCGGTCGTCCCGCTCCCAGTGCTAAAGGTGCTGTCGGGCGCCATGCTCCGCGCCCCCGAAGCCCGCTACGACTCCATCCGCACCTTCGCCGCCGCCTTCGACCAGGCCTGGCCGGAGCCCCGCCTCCTCCGCCTCCAGCAGGCCCAGGCCGACGCAACCGCCGCCGCCCGCGCCACCGCCCGCCCCAAGCCGCCGGCACCGGCGAAGCAGGCCCCTGCACCCGCGCGATCCAACCGTCTCGCCGGTGCCGCCTTTGCCCTCGCGCTGATCGCCGCGGCCGCCTTCTTTGCGCTCCGTCCCAGCGTTGAACCCGCGGCGACACCAGGCGAGCGCTCCGCCGATGCTGCGGCCGCGCCCACCGGCGACAAGCCCACCCCACCACCTGTCGCGGCCGCAGCCGGCGGCTCTGGGGCGGTGGTGGCTGCGGGCTCGGGGAGCGGCGCGGCAGGCGCAGAACCCGAGGGCTCCGCCGCAATGCCCGTCGCCGCGCCGCTCCTGCCCATGACCAACCGGCAGCTCGGCCAGCCCTGCGAGCAGTCGACGCAGTGCGCCTCCAGCCTCTGCTCCAACAAGCACTGTGCGCCCGAGGGGTTCGCCTACATCCCCGCAGGAACCTTCACCCGCGGGACGCCCGCCACCGAGCTCGGTCACAAGAGCAACGAGTGGCAGGCTGAGGTGGTCATCGAGAGCCCATTTTTCCTCCAGATGGCAGAGGTCTCGCAGCGGGACTGGAGTGCCGTCATGGAGAGCAACCCCTCCAAGTTCGCCGCCTGTGGCGACGGCTGCCCGGTAGACAGCGTCTCCTGGTGGCAGGGTGCCGCCTACCTCAACGCCCGCTCCGAGAAGGAGCAGCTCACCGCCTGCTACCAGCTCGACGGCTGCACGGGCGACGCCAAGCAGGCCGGCACCAAGCCCTTCGTCTGCCAGAGCGCCACACTGCGCGACGACTGCACCGGCTACCGCTACCCGACAGAGGTGGAATGGGAGTATGCCGCGAGGGCCGGCTCGACGAGCGCCACCTACCGGGGCAACATCCGGCTCGACTCGACCCGGGGCTTTGTCTGCGGGCGGGAAGCAGCGCTCGACGGTATCGCAGTCTGGTACTGTGACGCGGAGGTCCGCTTCGCCAGCGGCGTCTCGGGCGCAGGCCATGAGGGGCCTGCTCAAATCGGTCCGGCGCGCGCCAGAATCCGTACCCCCAACCCCTGGGGCCTCTACGACATGCTCGGCAATGTGGCGGAATGGACCGATTCGGCCTTCATCAACAGCCCGACCGAGGCGTTGCCGAAGACGGCGGGCACTGTGGAGAGCCGGGTGGTCCGCGGAGGCAGCTGGAACGACCCGCCGCTCGACCTGCGGGCGGGCGCCCGGAGCCAGATACAGGCGGGATCAAGCTCGCCGCAGCGAGGGTTCCGTCCTGCCAGAAGACTGACGATACCCGCCACGGCAAAAAACGATCGGCCCCATTGACCGTCCAAGATCGCCCCTCTACACCGCCGAACGCAGGACAAAAACTGCAATCTTGAGGGCGTTTCGGTCTGGCAAGGAGCGACATGGCGGTCCCGGTAAATCGCAAGGAGATCGAGCAGATCATCCTCGCTGGGAGAGAGCGGGGATTCGTTACCTGGGACCAACTCAACGAGGCCTTCCCCGCCGGCGCCGTCGATACGGAAGAGATGGATGATGTGCTCATCCTGTTGGAACAGCTGTCCATCGCGGTAGGCGACGGACCGCACGAGAGCCGGTCGAAGCGGACGGCGCCCAAGGGGCCCCTCTTCAACACCTCGGCGCGGCCGATGGATGTGCGGGCGCCCTCGGAGACGGGCGGCTCGCCGGTCGAGGGCAACGACGAGAACGACGACGAGCCGGTGGAGATTGCCGGCATGCGCGGCGGAGACCGGGGTTCGACAGCCAGCAAGGATGAAGAGGTCGACATCGACTCCTTCGCCCGCGGCAGCGACCCGGTGCGGATGTATCTGCGCAAGATGAGCACGGTGCCGCTGTTGACCCGCGAGGGCGAGGTGGTGCTGGCAAAGCGCATCGAAGAGGGCGAGGAGATGGTCATCGCGGCCATCATGAGCTCGCCCATCGGTGTGCGCGAGGTTGCGAGCATCGGCGACCACATCAAGCGTGGCCGGCTGAAGTTCAAGGATGTCTACCGCGAGCCCACCTTTGTGGAGGGGGTCGAACCCCCCTCCTACGAGCAGGTGCACGCGGAGTCGGTTGGCCATATCGAGGATGTGCGCCGGCTGGAGCTCGAGCTCCGCCGCGTGAGCCGCGAGCTCCGCACGGGCCAGCATGAGCCGCGCCGCAAGCAGCAGCTCCGCGACCAGGTGCGGGCCCACAAGTCGCGCATCTACGATGCGATGCAGCGCGTGCGGCTCCACCCGCGCCAGCTCGAGCGCATCATCGAGCGCATCCGCAAGTCGATGCACCGTGTAGAGACAGCGGGCCGAGAACTGCAGCAGGCGGAGCGCTCCTGCCGGCTCAGCTACAAGCAGGTCCGCGAGCTCGCCGAGACGCTCCGGCGCACGCCAAACAAGGGGCTTCGGCAGCTCGAGGCGGTCCGGCTCACCCGTGAGCGGCTTCTGGTTGTCGAAGAGAAGATGATCGCCTCCAAGCGGCAGCTCCGGGCGGTGGCGGTCGAATACGGCCTCAACCTCGACAGCCTCTACATCACCTGGCAGGCCATCTCGGTGGGCCAGCGCAACGCCGAAAAGGCCAAGAGCGACCTGGTGGAGGCCAACCTCCGGCTCGTCGTCTCGATCGCCAAGAAGTATACCAACCGCGGGCTGCAATTCCTCGACCTCATCCAGGAAGGCAACATTGGCCTGATGAAGGCGGTCGACAAGTTCGAGTACCGGCGCGGCTACAAGTTCTCCACCTACGCCACCTGGTGGATCCGTCAGGCCATCACCCGCGCGATCGCCGACCAGGCCCGGACCATCCGGATCCCGGTCCACATGATCGAGACCATCAACAAGCTCATCCGCACCGAGCGCCAGCTCACGCAGGAGCTCTCCCGTCCGCCCTCACCCGAAGAGATCGCCATCAAGATGGATCTGTCGGTCGAGAAGGTCCGCAAGGTGCTGCGCATTGCCAAAGAGCCCATCAGCCTCGAGACGCCGATTGGCGAAGAGGAGGATTCGCTGCTCGGCGACTTTATCGAAGACAAGAACGCGGTCTCGCCGGCCGAGGCGACGGTCAACAAGAACCTCGACGCGACGACGCGCAAGGTGCTGTCGACGCTTACGCCGCGCGAAGAGAAGGTGCTCCGCATGCGCTTCGGCATCGGGGAGCGCTCGGACCACACGCTGGAGGAGGTTGGTCAGGACTTCGATGTCACGCGTGAGCGCATCCGGCAGATCGAGGCCAAGGCGTTGCGCAAGCTCCGCCACCCCACCCGTGCGAAACTGCTCAGACCCTTTGTGGACGAATGACCTTTATCTTGCGTGTATTCTTTGATTTTGACGCACGAGTCGTTTAGCAGAGCGGCCCTCTGGCAGCTGCCGACATTCGGGCCCATAGCTCAGTGGTCAGAGCTGGCGGCTCATAACCGCTTGGTCCCTGGTTCGAACCCAGGTGGGCCTACTCGTTTCGAAACCTTACCCCCAGTTCTCTTGGTCCTCTCCCTCTTCGCGGCTCTGAGCCACCCCTACGACGCCTACTCGGCGCTCCGCAGCGGCTCGCCCAACCAGAGGACCTCTCCAGAACAGCGCCGCAACTGCGGCGAGGGCCCCTATTTTGTTCTCTCCTTGCTCCTTCTTCGTGCCGTCCGATCCTAGAGGTGTGCCTTGCAAAAAGAGTTGATGCTCCTCCGCCAGCTCCAAGAGTTTGATCTTCAAATCCAGGCCATCAACAGCCGCGCAGAAGAGATGCGTGAAGACCTCGAGGAGCTCAACCAGCTCCACGACGGCCTCAACGACTCTCTGCTGACGCAGAAGAAGCAGCTCTCCGACACCCGCACGATGATGAAGGAAAAGGAGGATATGCTCGCCAACAACGAAGAGCGGCATAACCTCTCCAAGTCGCGCCTCAACCAGGTCTCCAACACCCGCGAGTACAACGCGCTCGAGAAGGAGATGGAGACCATCCGCAAGATGAATGGTCTCCTCGAGGAGGAGCGCGAGTCGCTCCGCGAGGCCATCGAAGGCTCCGAGACCGACGTTGCCGACAAGCAGGGCAAGGTCGCCCACCTCAAGTCGCAGATCGACGAGGCCCTCTCCATCATGGAGCACGAGGCCGCGACCGCCGGCGCAAAGACCGACAAGCTCTCCGCGGAGCGGCTCACGGTCCGCAACCAGATCGAGAAGACCCTCGTTCGCCGCTACGAGTTCATCGCCGGTCGGCGCCCGGGCAAGGCCGTCGTCTCGGCCCATCAGGGCATGTGCACCGGCTGCAACATGATGCTGCCCCCGCAGCTCTACAACGAGCTCCAGCTCGGCCTGAAGATTCTGCAGTGCACCAACTGCCAGCGCATTCTCTTCTACGAGTCCGAGGAGGACCGAGCCCGCAACAAGGCGGGCTAGTGCCTCCCCGCCCGATTGGGATGGGTGCGTGACCGCTGGCCAAAAGCTGGAGGAAAGTCCGGGCTCCACAGGGTAGGATGGTCGCTAACGGCGACCGAGGGTAACCTCAGGGAAAGTGCAACAGAAAACAGACCGCCGCTCGGCTCTCCGAAAGGGGGGTAGCGGTAAGGGTGAAAAGGTGGGGTAAGAGCCCACCGGCCGACGGGTGACCGAAGGCGCACGGTAAACCCCATCCGGAGCAAGATCAGATAGAGACCAATCAGGGAAACCTGGACGGGCGTCCCGCTCGGTGGCCTCGGGTTGATCGCACGAGACCATGAGCAATCATGGCCCTAGAAGAATGGTCACGACCCGCTAACGCGGGAACAGAACCCGGCTTACATCCCATCCCAATCGGGCACCCTCGTCTCTCCCATGCCCCACGACGAAGCACAGGCCATCCAGGATCTGCTCGGCCGCCACGCCGGGCTCTTCGGCTTCTTTGAGGCCGAGGGAGAGGAGCTGGTCATCGTCGGCGGAGCGGTGCGCGACATCATCGCGGGCGTCACACTGCCGGCCAAACTTGATGTCGACTTCGCCACCTCGGCGCTGCCCGACAAGACCATCGACATCCTGAAGAAGAACAAGCTCCGCTTCTTCACCACGGGCATCCGCTTTGGCACCATCTCGACCATCCATGCCGATTCGGGCCGGATGCTTGAGCTTACCACCTACCGGCCCGACGAGAGCTACACGCCGGGCAGTCGCAAACCCGAGGTCTCCTTCGGCACCTCGCTCGAGGCCGACCTCATCCGGCGCGACCTCTCCATCAACGCGATGGCGCTCCGGAGCGACGGCTCGATCGTCGACCTGTTCGGCGGCCGCGAGGCGATCGCGGCAAGGCGGCTCGAGGTGCCAGGCGGAGGGCTCGAGCGCACCCGGATCATCCTCCGCGACGACCCGCTCCGCATCCTCCGCATCGCCCGGTTTGCAGCCCGTCTCGACTACCGCGCCACCGAAGAGACCACCACGGCGGCGACCGAGTGCGCACCCTGGCTTCAGACAATCTCGCACGAGCGCTGGAAGGCCGAACTCGACAAGCTCCTCGTTGCGCCCCACCCTGATGCGGGGCTGCGCTGGCTGCAGAAGACGGGTGCGCTGCGCGAGGTGCTCCCCGAGGCGCTGCCGTTGCTGGAGAGCGCCAGCTTTGACCGCTGGTGCGATGCGCTGCAGCAGCTCCCTACCGAGCCCCACCACCTGCGCTGGGCCTGGCTCCTACTCGGCGCGGCGATCGCGGGCGCAGAGGCGGGTGATGCCACCAGCTGGCCCGAGGTGGCGGTGCGGCAGCAGACGGTGGCGCTGCTCGCAGACCGGCTCAAGTGGAGCAACGAGGAGCGGCAGGTGGTGAGCGAGCTCATCGCCCTGCCCCTTTCGACCGCACAGCTTGCGGCGCTGCCGGAGCTTGAACTGCGGCGCTGGATTGCCCGCACCGAGCCGCGCGTTGCCGACCAGTGCGCGCTGCTCGTCACGCTCGGCCATCTTGGCGGAGAGGGCGCAGCGCTGGCCCCCTTCCTTGCGCGGGTGGAGGCGCTCAGCGGCGACGCGAGCCCCGTGCCGCAGCTCCCGCCAGGCTTCGGCAAGGTGCTGATCACGGCGCTCGGACTGCAGCCGGGACCGGCCGTCGGGCAGGCGGTTGAGGCTGTGAAGCAGGCCATCATCGACGGCCGGCTCCCCAACCGGGGAAGCGCGGAGGACTACCTCGCCTGGCTCCGCAACCGGGCCGAAACCGACGCCTAACGGAGCCCGCTCCAGGGCGGCGCGAGCGCGCCCTCCGGGGCCACGAAGAAGGCCGGGCCGCGGCTCGTAGAGACCGGCACGGCCTGGCCCGCCGCAATCGCCGCAGCGCGCACGGCGGTCCACGATTGGAGGCGGGCGAGCTGTTCGGCGCGGGCCTCTGCGCTCCGCTGATAGGCGAAGCGGAGCGTCACCGCACCGCTCCGCACCTCGTCGGCGCGGCTATCGAAGAGCACTGCCTCCAGGTCGGCACCGTTGCTTGGATGCACGCGCAGGATGGGGAGCCAGGGCCGCCCCTTCTCGTCGCAGAGACCGGCGATGGCGCGCAGCATCTGCGTCTGCGTTGAGGCAGCCGCATAGGCCGGCAACGAAGCAACCAGTGCGGCTGCCTCGGGCAACCCCTGCGCGGGCGAGAGCGTCCGCACCTGTGCAACACCGCCACGGTCGAGCACCCAAGCGAGCGCGGCACCAACAAGCGACCGTTGGGCACCGCTCCCGCGGGCGGCGGGCGACACCGTCAGCGCGATGAAGTGCCAGAAGCCACCGATGGGCCAGCCCAGCTCGTCGAGCCAGCGCGGCGACAGCTCGGTCGAACGGTTGAAGAGATCATCGAAGCGGCTCACAGGCTCGGGCTGCCAGACACCGACGATCACGCCGAGCAGCGCGCCGGCCTCGTCCCGGTGCGCGATGACCACCATCGGATGGGGTCCGTCGGCGGCCAGAAACGAGCGCCATCGCCAGACGCCCGCTGCCCGCCAGTCGGCGTCGCAGAGCGCATCGAACGCCGCCGCAAAAGCGGGCAGAAGGTCGAAGTCGGAGGCTCGATAGACCGAGAAGCCGGCGTCCAGCATCAGCCCTCTTTCGGCACAAGCACGAGCCGGCCGCGGAGGCCGCCGGCCCGAATCGCCTGGTGCGCCTGTTCGGCCTCTTCGAGCGGCATGGTGCGCTCCACATTCGACGACAGCGGCCGCTCGCGATGCAGTGCCAGCACACCGCGCATGTCGGCCGCGGTGGCGCCGCTGCTGCCCACCAGCTTGATGCTCGAGACAATGAGGAAGCCCAGGTTGAGGCTTACCGACTCCTGCACCACGTTGCCGATGACCGTCATGCCGCCGCCCACGCGCAGCGACCGCATCGTGGCGTTGAAGGTGGGCTGTCCAACGCAGTCGAGTGCAACATCGGCCCGCCAGGCGCCGAGCTGTTTGTGAAAGCTGCC
Organism: Bradymonadales bacterium; assembly: GCA_947483645.1. The sequence continues at coordinate 20,923 of CANKLS010000016.1, forward strand.
GCCCGCATCGACGATGACCCGCTGCGCGCCAAGCCCGGTCACAAAGTCCACATGCTCCGCGCTCCGCACCACCGCCACCACTTCGGCACCCATCCGCAGGCCGAGCTGTACCGCGGCGGCGCCCACGCCACCGTTCGCACCCGTGACGAGGAGCCGCGTTCCGGGCCCGATTGGCGCATGGTGCATCAGCCCCCGATAGGCGGTCCCAAAGGTGCAGTGCAGCACAGCTGCCAGCGACGGCTCCAGGTCATCGGGCAGCGCGTAGAGACCAAGCTCGGGCGACACCACATGGGTCGCATAGCCGCCGTCGGCCATGAGCCCGAAGACCCAGGCTGCAGCATCGCACTGCGAGGTCTGGCCCGCCTTGCAGGCCACGCAGGTGCCGCAGGAGTCGCGGTGCATGGTGCCGACGCGGTCGCCCACTTGCCAGGCGGTGACGCCCTCGCCCACGGCGATGATGCGGCCCACCGTTTCGTGGCCAGGCGTTACGGGCAGCGCCACAAAGGGGAAGCGGCCCGACCGGTCGATAAGGTCGCGAAAGCAGACGCCACAGGCCTCCACCTTGACCAGCACCTTGCCCGCGCCTGGGTCCGAAGGTGGCTCAAACGCCTCAACCAGCATCGGCGTGTCGAACCCCAGCGCCTCCATCCTGACCCGCTTGCCCATGACGATCTCCCAGTCTGTTGTGCGGCCACCAACCTACGATTTCGTCGCACGCGGCGCCACACAAAACCCCGCACCGAGCGCACCCGTTGCCGCCCGCTGCGGCCAAGACTAGACCGCTGCCATCGCCCGCTCCGGAGATGCCCATGTCGACGCTTCAGGTCCGCATCCGAAACGCCACGGTCATGCTCCCCTCCGGGCCCGCTCACTGCACCGTTGGCATCGCAGGCGGCAAGCTCCTCCTCGACCCGCCAGAGATGCTTGCTGCGGAGCGGGAGATCGACGCCACCGGCCTCACCCTGATGCCGGGCGTTATCGATGCCCACCTGCACTTCCGCGACCCCGGCTTTCCGCACAAAGAGGACCTCTTCACCGGCCCGCTCGCGGCTGTCACCGGTGGCGTGACCAGCTTCTTCGAGATGCCCAACACCTCGCCCGCGACCATCTCGCAGGCCCGCCTGGCAGAGAAGCTGGCGATCGCCGCGCGCAAGAGCCTCGCAAACTACGGCTTCTACCTCGGCGCCACCTCCGACGCCTCCGGTGCGATCGCCAACCTGCCCGATCTCGCCGCGCTTCGCTGGAGCCCCGGCATCAAGGTCTTCATCGGCTCCAGCACCGGCGACCTGCTCGTCGAGCGTCAGGAGGCCCTCGAGCGCATCTTCGCAGAGACCTCCGCCCCCATCTGCGCCCACTGCGAAGACGAAGCGACCATCCAAGAGAACCGCGAAGCGATCGGCGCCATCACGAGCGTCGCAGACCACTCACGAATTCGCGATGTGCGCGCCGCGGTGCGTTGCACCTGGCGCACGCTCGAGCTCGCGCTCCGCCACCGCCACCGCTTCCACCTGCTCCACGTCTCGACCGCCGCAGAGGCCGTGTTGCTCGCCCGCTTCTTCCTCACCGGTGCGCTTGTGAGCCGCGAGGTCGCAGAGGCGCTGGCCAACACCCCCGCAAGCGAGCACCTGCGCGAGCTCGAAGCGATCCCCTTCGGCGGCGCCCTCGCCTTCGCCCGCGACCCCGCGACCGCCGCAGACGATCCGCGCCACCTGCTCTCTGCAGAGGCCTGCCCCCACCACTTCCTGCTCTCCACCGACGACTACGCGCGGCTCGGCACGCTCGTGCAGATGAACCCGCCCGTGAAGTCGCCCGACGATGCCCGCGCCATCTGGGCCGGACTCAAGGCCGGCGCGCTGCAGATGGGCGCCACCGACCATGCCCCGCACACGCCCGCAGAGAAGGCCGCGGCCTACCCCGCCTCGCCCTCCGGCATGCCTGCCGTGGCCCATCTGCTAGGCCTCTTCACCGAGCGGGCGCTGGCAGATGGCCTCCCCTTCCACGAGGTGGTCCGCTGGCTCTGCGACAGGCCCGCTCGCATCTGGGGCATCGCGGGCAAGGGGCGGATCGAAGAGGGCTTCGACGCAGACCTCGTGCTGCTCGATCCCGAGGCGCCGCACAGGCTGAATGAGGGCTTCCGCTACCACTGCGGCACCAACCCCTGGGAGGGGATTCCGATGCGCGGCGCGATCGAGGCGGTCTTCGTAAATGGCAACCAGGTCTCGGACGGACGGCCCGCCGAGATCTCGGCTACCCTCCTGCTCCCGCGCGGTCGCGAGGTCACCTTCCTTGAGCCACGCCCCTCGCCCTGGACCGCGGGGAGCGAGTCGTGAACACCTTCGGCACCCTCTTCCGACTCACCTCCTGGGGCGAGTCGCACGGCCCTGCCGTCGGTGGCGTCATCGACGGCTGCCCCGCCGGACTACTCCTCGACGAGGCCGCGATCGCCGCACAGCTCTCACGCCGCAGCACAGCGCAGAGCCTGCTCACCTCGTCGCGGCGCGAGTCCGACGCCGTCCGCCTCCTCTCCGGCCTCTACGAGGGGCGCACCACCGGCACACCGATCGCCTTCGAGGTGGCCAACGAGGACGCCAAGAGCGAGCACTACACGGCGCTTGCCGGCCTCTACCGCCCCTCGCACGCCGACTACACCTACGAGGCCAAGTATGGGCTGCGGGACCACCGCGGCGGCGGACGAGCGAGCGCCCGCGAGACGGTGGCCCGTGTGGTCGCAGGGACCATCGCGGAGCAGCTCCTCCGCGAACAGTTCGGTGTGGAGATCGTGGCCTGGGTGAGCAGCGTCGCGAACATCACCAGCAGCGTCGATGCAGACAGCGTGACCCGCGCAGAGGTCGACCGCGACGCTGTGCGCTGCCCCGACACCACCGCCGCAGTCGCTATGGAGGCCGAGATCCTCGCGGCCCGCAGCGAAGGCGACACCGTCGGAGGCACCATCACCTGCGTGGCGCGCGGCCTCCCCGCCGGCTGGGGCGAACCGGTCTTCGGCAAGCTCGAGGCCGAGCTGGCCCGGGCCATGCTCTCGCTCCCCGCCTGCAAGGGGTTCGAGTCGGGCAGCGGCTTCGACGGAACCCGGATGCGCGGCTCCGCCCACAACGACGACTTCGTCCGCGACGGCGAGCGCATCACCACCGCGACCAACCGCTCCGGCGGCATCCAGGGCGGCATCAGCAACGGCGCACCCGTGCTCTTCCGCGCCGCCTTCAAGCCGGTCGCCACCCACTTCCAGCCGCAACAGACGGTCACCACCTCGGGCGAGGCGACCACCTTTGCTGCGACCGGCCGCCACGACCCCTGCGTTTTGCCCCGCGCCGTCCCCATGGTCGAGGCCATGGCGGCCCTCACATTGCTCGACGCGGCGCTGCTCCAGCGGGCGCGAACCGGGCGCTGACAGCGGCCTGCAAGAGGAAAATCGAAACCGAATGAACGCTCATTCAGCGTTGACCCCACCCCCCGCTTCGGCTAGTTGCGCGGCAGGTTTTCTGCTCGGATTTTCATGCGCGACAAGAACCCAGAAAAGCGTATCCGCATCCTCGACGCAGCCCTCAAAATCTTCGCGAGCCGCGGATTCTACAATGCCAAGGTCTCCGAGGTCGCCAAAGAGGCCGGCGTCGCCGACGGCACCATCTACCTCTACTTCGAGAGCAAAGACGCCCTCCTCATCGCACTCTTCGAAGACCGCATGCAGCGGATCATCGCCCGGGCCAACGACGAGATCGCCCGCACCGAGGGCAACGTCCTCGACAAGATCCGGCAGGCCATCGCCCTCCACCTGAGCCTCGTCCTCGACGACCCCGACCTCGCCGAGTTCATCACCGTCGAGCTCCGCCAGTCGGGCAAGTTCATCAAAGAGTACGACAACCCCAAGTTCACGGAATATCTCCGCATCTTCCGCGATCTCATCCTCGCCGGCCAGGAGCAGGGTCTCATCCGACGCAACGTCGATGCCCGACTCGTGGTCCGCGCCATCTTTGGCGCACTCGACGAGCTCCTCCTCACACTCAGCCTCACCCACCGCAACCGCTCCGTGGACCTCAACGCCACCGTGGACGGCCTCTGCGACATCTTCTTCGACGGCATCCGGGCCCAGCCGGCCCGCTGACTTCTCTCACCATCAAAGCGCCGCCTTTGCGGCCAGTTTCCGGAGGTTCCCTGTGAAGATTCTCGCCACTGTAAAGCGTGTGTTCGACACCGACGGCAAGCCCAAGCTCACCGCCGATGCCAAGCTCGACGTCTCGTCCATCGACTGCAAGCTCAACCCCTTTGACGAGTATGGCGTCGAAGAGGCGGTGCGTCTCCAAGAGAAGGGCATCGCCACCGAGGTGGTCATCTGCTGCGTCGGCCCCGAAGAGGCCCAGAAGGAGATGCGCACCGCACTCGCCATGGGTGGCGATCGCGGCCTGCTTGTGAAGGTCGACAACACCGAGTCGCTCGACACCCTCTCCATCGCCAAGATCCTCGCCGCGGTCGTCAAGAAGGAGAAGCCCGACCTGGTCATCCTCGGCAAGCTCTCCACCGACTCCGAGAACAACCAGGTGGGCCAGATGCTCGCTGAGCTCACCGGCTACCCGCAGGCCACCTTCGCCTTCAAGCTCACCCCCGATGCGGGCGGCTGGGCCATCGTTGGCCGCGAAGTCGACGGCGGCACCTCCGACGTCAAGGTCAAGCTCCCCGCCGTCATCACGGCCGACCTTCGCCTCAACGAGCCCCGCTACGCGTCGCTCCCCGGCATCATGAAGGCCAAGAAGAAGCCC
>CANKLS010000017.1 GCA_947483645.1 Bradymonadales bacterium
ATGGAGTCCTACTTTGCTGCCAAGCGGATGCTCTTTGTGGAGGAGCGGGCGCGTTCGATCGCCGCAGGAAAGGCCACGCGCGGCTTTGTCTGCGCGGTCGATGGCTATGCTGAACGCCTGCTGGCACTCGAAGGTGCGGGCCTACAGGGGCTCGTCGCCACAGTCTCCGGCGACGATGGCAGCTACTGGACGGCCGCGGCGCCGAGCCTTTTGGGGCAGCCCTTCGGCCTCCGAATCGCGGGCCAGGTTGCTTCGGGACGGCTCGCCATGCCGGGCGCCTACAACCTTGCCAACGCAGCGCTTGCGGTGGCGCTCGCGCAGGCAGCGAGCGGTGCGCCGCTGCAGTCGATCGTCGCCGCTCTCGACGACTTCGCCGGCGTGCCGGGCCGGTTCGAGCTGGTGGCTCGTCCGCGCGCCGGCGAGCCGGCCATCTATCGCGACTATGCCCACACCCCGGATGCGGTGGAACGCGCAGCATCGCTGCTGGCGGCCTCGTCCACGGCCGGCTCTGTCGTCGTGTTGGGCTGCGGTGGAGACCGCGACCGTATCAAGCGCGCCCCCATGCTCGCGGCCGCGCTTCGCCACCTGCCCGCCGTGGTCGTGACGAGCGATAACCCGAGGAGCGAGTCGGCTGCGGCCATCGCTGCCGAGATGTGTGAGGGGCTCGCGCTCCCCGATGCGCGGGTGACGGTGGAACTCGACCGCGGACGGGCCATTGCCGCAGGGTTGGCGCTCGCGGAGGGCAGCGGAAGCGGCCTGCTGGTCGCGGGGAAGGGGCACGAGGCCTACCAGGAGATCGCGGGTCAGAAGTATCACCTCGACGACGGCGAGGAGGCGCGCAGGGCGCTTGCGGCGCGCAGGCAGGGGCTCTCTTTCGACGAGGTCCCGCTGCTGGCTGGCTGGTCGCCCGAGCGGTGGGCGTCGGTGCTGCAAGGGCGGCTGCTGCGGCGCGGTCACGGCGGCCCCTACGCCGCCCTGACGACCGACAGCCGCAAGGTAGAGCGAGACGGCATCTTCGTTGCGCTCCGCGGAGATCGCTTCGATGCCCATGACTTCCTTGGCCAGGTTGTCGCGCAGCAGGCTGGCCTGCTCATCACCGACCGGGCGGTCGAGCTCCCGCAGGGTGCCTTCGACCTCGTGCAGGTGGAGGATACCACGGCTGCCATGGGTCGCCTGGCCGCAGCGGTGGTTGCAGAGGCGCGGGCGCGACAGGGTGGACTCAGGCTGCTCGCAGTGACGGGCAGCAATGGCAAGACGACGAGCAAGGAGCTGCTCGCCCTCATCGTGGGCGTGCTGTCGGGCAGGCCTCCGCTCGCGACGCGCGGCAACCTCAACAACCACCTCGGTGTGCCGCTCACCATGGCCCGCCTCGCCGCCGCAGATCGGTTCGCAGTCATCGAGATGGGCGCAAGCCAGCCCGGCGACATCGCGACGCTGGCCGGCTGGGTCGCTCCCGACGTCGGCGTCATCACCAACATCGGGTATGCCCATACGGAGGGGCTCGGTGGCCTCGATGGCGTGCGGCTCGTGAAGTCGGGCATCCGCGAGGGTGGCCGCTGCAGCCACCTCTGTCTGCCAGATGCGGAGCTCGCGCTGCCCTGGTGGATCGCGCGTGCGGCAGCGGTTGGCGCGGCGCTTCACGCCTTCGGGACGGGCGAGGGCTCACACAGCCGCTTCACCCGCGAGCAGCTCGACGGCCCCGTCGCCATGACGCTCGATGGTCGGAGCTTCAGCCTGCCCCTGCCGCTGCCGGGCCTGCACAATGCGGCAAACCTTGCGGGAGCGCTCGCGGCGGCCTTCTTCCTCACCGGCATTCACCCCGCCGACCATGTGCCGGCGCTTGCTGCGGCAATCGGAGCGCTGGTGCTACCCGGCGGTCGGCTTCGGCGGGTGGTCGCCGGTGGCCGCCAGATTGTTGATGATGCCTACAACGCCAATCCATCGAGCGTAGCTGCCTCGCTCACGCTGCTTGCGGCGGAGCCGGCCAACCGCGTCGCCGTGCTCGGCGACATGATGGAGTTGGGCACTGACGAAGAGGCGCAGCACCGCACGGTGGGGCGGCTGGCCGCGGAGGCTGCCGACTGCGTGGTCGCTGTGGGCCGTCGCGCGGCCTGGATTGCCGAAGGTGCGGCAGGTGCGGCACGGCTGGTGCATCTCGCCACCAACGAAGAGGCGGCCGCCTGGCTCGCCAACGAGGTGCCGGCCGGCAGCGTCGTCTGGGTGAAGGGCTCGCGGAGCATGAAGATGGAAGAGATCGTCAGCCGCCTCGAAGCGGCGTGGGGAGTACCGTAGGATGCTGTTTCATCTCGCCCAGTGGCTGCGGAGTGACTTCTCCGCCCTCAACGTCTTCCGTTACCCGAGCTTTCGTATCCTCATCGCTGCGCTCACCGCGATGACCATCACGCTGGTGCTCTTCCCCTGGTTCATCGGCAAACTCCGCGCCCTCTCGGTGGGCCAGGTCATCCGCGAAGACCTCATGGAGGAGCACCAGAAGAAGCGGAACACGCCGACCATGGGCGGGCTCCTCATCCTCATCGCGCTGACCATCTCCAGCCTGCTCTGGTGCGACCTGACCAACCAGCATGTCTGGATCGCGCTGCTCATCACGCTGGGCTACGGCGCGGTCGGCTTCGTGGACGACAAGGCCAAACTCGGTGCGCGCGGATCAGCAGGGCTCTCGGAGCGGGGCAAACTCATCGGTCAGTTCGGCGTCGCAGGAGTTGGCGTGGCGCTGCTCGTCTATGGCGTCGGAGGCTTTGATACCTCGCTCTACCTCCCCTTCATCAGCACCAAGAACCTGACCATCGCGCTGCCTGCGCTCCTCTACCTGCCCTTCGCAATGTTCGTCATCGCCGGCGCCAGCAATGCGGTGAACTTTACCGACGGCCTCGACGGTCTTGCGGCCGGTCCCATCGTACTCAGCGCTGCCACGCTCGGCCTGCTCGCCTACGCTTCGGCGACGGTCCTCTCCATGCCCGTGTCGGTGGGCGAGCAGACGGTCATGGCCAACTTCGACATCGCAGCCTACCTGCGCATCCCCCGGTTGATCGGCGGTGCCGAGCTTGCAGTCTTCTGTGCTTCGCTCGCGGGGGCCACCATCGGCTTCCTCTGGTACAATGTGAAGCCGGCCCAAGTTTTCATGGGCGACGTGGGCGCGCTCGGCATCGGAGGCGGGCTCGGCGCCGTAGCCGTGATGACCAAGAACGAGGTGCTCAGCGGCCTCATCCTCGGCCTCTTCGTGATGGAGGCCCTCTCGGTCATCATCCAGCGCTACTACTTCAAGATGACGAAGAAGCGGGTCTTCCTCATGGCGCCTATCCACCACCACTTTGAGAAGGCGGGCTGGGCGGAGACGCAGGTGGTGGTCCGCTTCTGGATCATCGCACTCCTCTTTGCGCTGGCCGCGCTCGCCAGCCTGAAGCTTCGCTGAGGCACACGATGACCCACGAACACGACGAAGAGCAGCCACGCGAGGAGACCGGTCCTGCGGCACCCATTTCGGGCCCCGTGCCCTTGCCCTCCCGCATCCAGCGCGGTCCCATCGATGTGGTGCTGCTCGCTGCGGTCTGCGCCCTGGTCAGCATCGGATTGCTCACCATCTACGGCACCTCGTCGCTCAACGCCTACTTCGATCCGGGGGGCGCCCGCGACAGCTTCATCTACTTTAGGAAGCAGGCGAGCGGCGCACTCATCGGGGTTGTGCTCATGATCTTGGCGATGCGGATCGATTTCGGCACCTACCGGAACTATGTGGGCCGCATCTGTACCGTCGCCGGTATGCTGGTGTTTCTGACGCTGATCCCGGGAGTCGGCCATACGGCGAAGGGTGCAAGCCGATGGATCCAGTTTGGGCCCATCAACTTCCAGCCGTCGGAGCTGGTCAAGGTGGCGGTGGTCATCTTCATCGCCAACTCGATCACGAAGAAGGCCGACTCGATGCGCAATCTGAAGGATGCCTTCGTTGCGAACGGGATCGTGCTGTTTCCCTTCATTGCGCTGCTGATGAAGCAGCCCGACTTCGGGACGACCCTCATCATATGTACCCTGACGGCCATCATGCTTTATGTAGGCGGAGCGCGTTGGGCGCCGATGCTTGGCCTGCTCGGCCTGCTTGTCGCGCTCGCAGCCGCAGCGATCTGGCACAAGCCCTACCGGATGGAGCGTGTCCTCACCTGGCTGGACCCTTGGGCCTACGCCAGCGATGCGGGCTACCAGCTTGTGAACAGCTTCGTCGCGCTTGCCAGTGGCGGTCTGTCGGGGGCCGGCTTCGGCGAGGGGCGCGGCAAGCTCGGCTACCTGCCCGAACTCTACAACGACTTCGTCGCCTCTTCCGTGGGCGAAGAGCTGGGGCTGGTCGGAATGGCGCTGCTCTGCATCCTCTACATCATCATCCTCTGGCGGGGGGTCGTCATCGCCTTCGAGGCGCGCGACTCCTTCGGTGCCTTCCTCGCCTTCGGCATCACCCTCCTCATCACCATTCAGGCCGGGTTCAACCTCTGCGTCGTCACAGGCATTTTGCCGACCAAGGGGCTCACGCTGCCGCTGGTCTCCTATGGCCGTACGAGTCTCATGATCGTGCTCGCCTGCGTCGGCATCCTGCTCAACATCTCGCAGCGGAACCCCGACCTCAGCAAGGCCAAGTCGACCGCCAAAGAGCAGCAGTATCTGGAGAACACGCTCCGGCACACGGAGCTCCGCTTCCGAAAGCTTCGCGAAGAGCAGTCCACGCGGAGGCGCGCCTAAATGGCCAAGTCTGCCACCATCATGCTCGCCGGCGGCGGTACGGGAGGACACGTCTATCCCGGTCTCGCGCTTGCCGAGGCGCTGGTCGCGCTCCGGCCCGAGGTGCGGATTGTCTGGGTGGGTTCGAGCGACCGCATGGAGGCCCGCGTTGTACCCGCCGCAGGTCATCCCTTCGAGCCGCTCACACTGGGCTTTCTCAAGGGCACGAGCGGCATGAGGCGGGTCTCGAGCCTGGCCAAACTGCCGCTCGCGGCGCTGCGTATGCTGCAGCTTTTCGCCCGGTATCGGCCGGCTGCCGTGATCGGCCTCGGCGGCTATGTGGCCGGCCCTCCCTGCCTGATCGGCGCGCTCCTTGGTCGCCCCGTCTTTCTGCTCGAGCAGAATGCGATCCCCGGCCGCACCAACCGCTTTCTGGCCCACTTCTGTCGCCGGGTCTTCGCCACCTTCGCGCAGGCCAGCGCCTACTTCCCGGCAGGTCGCGTCGAGGTCGCCGGCAACCCGCTCCGCGGTGCCGTGCTCGAGGTCGCCGCCCGTGGAATCACACCCGCGCCCAGCGGCCCGATCCGGCTCCTCGTCGTGGGCGGTAGCCAGGGCGCCCGCTCGCTCAACGAGGGGCTGCCGCAGGTCTTCGGGCTGCTCAAGCAGGCGGGCCTATCGCTCGAAATCACCCATGTGTCTGGTAGCGGTGCAGCCGACAAGGTGCGGCGCGCCTACGAAGCTGCCGGCGCCGCGGCCTCGGTGGTCGAGTATGTGGATGGCATGGCCGCAACCTATGCGAAGACCGACCTCGTGGTCTGTCGCGCCGGAGCGACCACCATCTCGGAGCTCACCGCCATTGGGCTGCCGGCGGTTTATCTGCCCTTTCCGGCCGCAGCAGACGATCACCAGACCCACAACGCCCGCGCTGTCGTCGACGCCGGTGGCGGTTTGATGGTCACCGACGCGGCGTTGCTCGCCGATCCCGCGGCCTTCGCCGCGCAACTTCGGGCATTGGTCGAGGACCGCTCCGCGCTTGAGGCGATGGGAGCGAAGGCCCGCACGCTCGGCCGGCCGGAGGCTGCACGCGAGGTGGCCCGCGCCATCCTCGCCGCAATCGGACTGCCGGCGAAGGAGGAGCCATGATGACCGAAAGTTGCGCGCGATCCCGCGGGGTCCGACAGTGTCAGGCGAGGCAGCGTCAGTCGATGAGCGACAGGTCAGAGCGGCGGTCCATCCGTCGGAACAGGGAGCAGGCACCATGAGTCGTTGGAACGGAAAGCGCGTCTTTGTTGCCTATGGCGGTGAGAGTTCGGAGCGGGAGATCAGCCTTCGCACGGGCCAAGCGCTGGCTACGGCGCTCACCGAAGCGGGCCTCGCCCCGCAGCTCATCGATGTGACCCGCGCCACCATCGGCGCCCTCATCGAGGCCCGTCCCGATGTGGTGCTGGTGGCGATGCACGGCCACCTTGGAGAGGATGGCGCGTTGCAGGGTCTGCTTGAATGGATGGGCGTCCCCTACACGGGCTCCGGCGTGCTGGCCTCGGCTCTTGCGATGGACAAGCTCCGCACGAAGCAGGTGCTGGTTGCGCACAACATCCCGACCCCTGCCTGGGAGGTCTGGACAGAGGCGAAGGGCGAGGCACTGCCCGCGCTCGGCCTCCCCTGTGTGGTCAAGCCCTCTCTGGACGGCAGCTCTGTCGGCATCTCTTTGGTGAAGACCGCCGCCGAGTGGCCTGCTGCCATCGCGGCCTGCCGTGCAGCCCGTGGCGCCGTGCTGGTCGAGGAGCAGATCGTCGGTCGCGAGCTCACCGTCGCCATCCAGCAGGGCAGGGCGATGGGCATCATCGAGGTGATGCCCGCGGAGGAGTTCTACAACTTCGATGCCAAGTACCAGCGCGGCGACACCCGCTACCTCTTCCCCGCGCCGCTCGATGAGGCGCTCGCCGCCAGCGTCCGCGATGTCGCAGAGCGCTCCTATGCGGCGGTCGGCTGCCGCGGCGTTGCACGCGTCGATGTCATGCTCCGACACGACGGTGCCCCCTTTGTGCTCGAGGTCAACACGGTGCCCGGCATGACCGCCACCAGCCTCGTCCCGAAGGTCGCAGCAGGCATCGGCATCCCCTTCCCCGCATTTGCAGTTGCCATGCTCGAGTCGGCCACCACCGACGCGGCAGCCCTCGGCCAAGGAGGCCAGCCATGACCACCCGTGAGCGTCTTCGCGTCCTCTCTGACGACACCTCGGGCGCTGACGGCGCAGGTGATTCCGGTGCTGTGCCTCCTCCGGCGAGGCCTGTGGTCCGTGCCCGCAAGCCGGGTGTCGCCGGCCAGCGTCGGCTCGTAGTCGATAAGAGCCGGCAGGCCCCCGGCCCCACCCGGCTCAGGGCCGTCGAAATCGCCAAGATGGTCGGTGGACTCCTCGGAGCCCTGCTGATCCCGGCAGCCGTCTTCGTGGTGGCGGACGAGGCCTTCGAGTCGCGCTTCTTCCTCGTTCGCGAGGTGGAGGTGACGGGGCTCAAGCAGGTCGACCGGCTTACCGTCGAGCGGGCCGCCGGCCTCGAACACCCCCGGAGCGTCCTAACCCTGCGCGCCGAAGAGATGCGCGCGAGCATCGAGACCCTGCCTTGGGTCAAGAGCGCTGCGGTCGATGTCTCGCTCCATGGGCGCGTCGCCATCGCCGTCCAAGAGGCCGAACTCGCCGGCGTTGTCTCGGCGGGTGAACTCTACCTCATGGACAGCAGCGGCGAGCCGATCCGCCGCTGGACTCCCGCTGACGGACTCGCAGGACCGCTCTTCGTAGGCTTCGACAAGGAGAGCGAGGGCGGCATCCGCATCGACCGCGCCGCCTGGCTCCGTGCGCGCAAGGTGCTGCTCGCCTTCGAAGGAAGCGAACTCGGCAAGCGGTTCAAGGTGGCAGAGGTGCAGGCCGCGACGGGCAACTCCTTCCGCCTCCTGCTCTCGACCGGAACCGAGGTCCGTCTCCGCGACGACCGCCTGCCCGAGCGGCTCGCCAGACTGACCGAGGCCTTCGCCCAGCTCGACGCGCGGCATGAGACGCCCGACTACCTGATGCTCGACGGCGACAGCCTCCAGCAGGTGGTCTTCCGCGCCCGGCAGGTCGCCTCCATCGAGACACCGGTCACAGACAAGAACTGAAACAGCGAAAGCGGAGCGAGCAGATGAGCGACATTCGGGTTGTAGGTTCCATCGATATCGGACACCAGTCCATCAAGGCCGTTGTCGCCCGCGTCACGGGCGAGGCTGTCGAGGTCAAGGGGGCGGGGAAGGCGCTGACCCGTGGGCTCCACGACGGCAAGGTCGTCGACATCGAAGCCCTCGGCAAGGCGGTCCGGCAGGCACTCGACGAGGCCCAGTTTTCGGCCGGTCAGGCCGTGAGCCGCGTCGTCGTTACCATCTCGCCCCGCGCCAAGCGCGGCAGCAGTGTCGAGGTAGAGCTGCCCATCAAGGGCAGGAAGGTAACCCAGTCCGATGTGGCGCAGATCATGCGCCTGGCCCGCCAGATGCCGGCCGGCTCGGCCGACGCGGTGATGCACACCGAGGTGCATGAGTTCGTGGTCGATGATCAGGGCGGCATCGATAACCCGGTCGACATGACCGCCTCGTCGCTCCGCCTCCGCGGCTACAACATCACCGCTCCGGCGGTCGACCTCGACTGCGTCCGGCGCGCTGTCTCGAAGTGCAATGTCGAGATCCTCCGCATCGTCCAGGAGGTTCATGCGTCCGGCTTCAGCGTACTCGACCCCGCCGAGCGTGATCTCGGCGTGGTGCTTGTCTCCTTCGGCGCCGACACCACCAAGATTGCCATCTGGGCTGGCGGCGTCCTCGTCCGCAATGCGACCATCCCCGAAGGTGGCCGCGCGATGACCGATTCGCTCGCGGTCGCAGGGCCCTTCACCACCGGCGTCGCCGAGCGGGTGAAGACCGAATACGGCGTGGCATCGGTTGCCGCCGGCAGCAACGACAACGGCGTTCAGGTCCCCTCCCGCGGGCGCGGCCAGATCTCTGTCACCACCTCGTTCGTTGCGAGCATCCTCGAGCCACATGTCTTCGAGATCCTCCGCGTTGTCCGGCGCGAGCTTGAACTCTCCGGGTACAGCGACATGCTCAAGGCGGGAACGGTCCTGACGGGCGGAGCCGCAGCCCTGCCCCACATCGACGAGGTCGCCCACCAAGTCCTCGGGGGGCTTGTCCGAATCGGCCATCCCCACAGCGTGACCGGTATCTCCGACCTCGTCCGCAACCCGGAGTATGCAGCCGCGACCGGTGCGCTCCAGATGCTCTGCGAGAGTGATGCAAGCCACCTCTACGACCCTGATGCTGAGAATGCCCGCACGCTCGGGGCGCGGGTTCGACAGCTCCTCAACTGGCTCTTCTGACACCGTCAGGCGCGGCCCCTGCGCCTTCCAAAAGAATACTCCCAACCCCGCCCCGAGACTGCTTGTCCGGGCATCCAACAAGAGGTCTGCCGTTGTTCCCGCAGGAGGCGATCCAAAAGGATCGCTGAATCAAAGAGTTGGATCTTTTGCCCGCATCGACTGAGCGGGCCGGAGAGCACCAAAGGCCCCGTTTTCTTCGTTGTCGCTCGATCTTCGCGGTGGTACATGCCGCCGCAGCTCGGGTGAAAGTGTCGCAAAAGCAACCAAGTGGACGGGCCTCTTCGACAGGCACCCCCGTGGGGTTCGTGTCGTGCTCGGCGACTGTTTGCTTGGCCCCAGCCCCTCGATGTGAGCACAATTTACCCCCCTTGACTTCTACCGCAGGCTGCTTTGCGCCGCGGAGACCGCCGCCCCCATCACTGCCGCTCCTGTCTGTCCGTTCGAGAGGTTTTCAATGTTCATGTTCGATGAGAAGCCGTCCAATCGTGGTGCCCGTCTCAAGGTCTTCGGCGTAGGTGGAGGCGGCGGAAACGCGCTGAACACCATGATCGCTGCCGGCCTTGAGGGCATCGAGTTCATCGCGGCCAACACCGACATGCAGGCGCTTGAGCGCAACCTCGCCCCCGTGAAGATTCAGCTCGGTGCCGACCTCACCAAGGGCCTCGGCGCGGGCGCCAATCCCAACGTCGGCCGGGAGGCCGCGCTCGCCGATGAGGCCCAGATCCGAGCCGCCCTCGAAGGCTCCGACATGGTCTTCGTGACGGCAGGCATGGGCGGCGGCACCGGCACCGGCGCAGCACCCGTGGTTGCACGCATCGCCCGCGAGCTCGGCGCCCTCACAGTCGGCGTCGTCACCAAGCCCTTCCAGTTCGAGGGCAATCGCCGCGCACGCGCTGCTGCCGAAGGCCTCACCGCCCTCCGCAAAGAGGTCGACACCCTCATCGTCGTCCCCAACTACCGGCTCCTCTCCACCGTCGGACCCAACGCAACCCTGCTTGAGGCCTTCCAGCAGGTCGACGCGGTGCTTCTCAATGCGGTGCAGGGCATCTCCGACCTCATCGCGGTTGGCGGCTACATCAACGTCGACTTCGCCGACGTCCGTTCCGTCATGAGCAACATGGGTCTCGCGCTCATGGGAACCGGCCGTGCCTCCGGCCCCGGCCGCGCCACCGAAGCAGCCTCCATCGCCATCTCGAGCCCGCTCCTCGAGGGCGCCTCCATCGACGGCGCCACCGGCGTCCTCATCAACGTCACCGGCGGCCTCAACCTCGGCATCCACGAGGTCAACGCGGCAGCCGAGATCATCAACAACGCCGCCGACCCCGACGCCAACATCATCTTCGGCGCCGTCATCGACGAGTCCATGGAGGACGAGATCAAGGTGACGGTCATCGCCACCGGCTTCGACCGCCCCGACATCGTCATCGGCACGCCGCCCCGACTCGCTACCGTCACGCAGCCTGTAGCCCCGGCGACCGGCGTTGCCGACACCGGTCCGCAGCGCACCCTGAACCAGAGCGAGATGGCCCCCGCCTCGGGCCAGTATGCCGCCGTTGCTCAGGCCGCTCCCGCGAACCAGCCCCCGCCGCTGCACCGCGTCCCGCGCTCCGAGATGGCCCCCCAGCAGGTCTCCGCGCAGGTCTTCTCTGCGCAGCCGCTCCCCGCATCGCCCCGCATCGCCCGCGTCACCGCACCCACCCAGGCGGTTGCCGATGACGCTGCGCTCCGCGCCCTCTTTGCAGAGGCGACGGTGCAGGATGATCATGAGCTCGGTGTCGTCCTCCGCGGTCGCGACTACTCTGGCAAGAAGTAGCGCCCCCCGGTGACAGCCTCTCCACAAGTCGCCGTCCTGCTCTACGAGCCGCAGGACCCTATCAACATCGGATCCGTCGTCCGCGCCTGCAATAACTGCGGCTGCGATGACTTGCGCCTGCTTCGGCCACGCACTGCCGAGGCCCGCGCCGTCCTCATCTCCGCTCCCCATGGTGAGTCCTTCTTCCGCGACTCGGTCACCGTTCACCACGACTGGGAGCCGGCGGCCGAGGGGCTCCATCGCGTCATCGCAGTCTCGGGCCGAAGCCATGCCACCCGGACCCCCGTCATGACGCTCGATGCAGCCTTCACCATGCTCGAGCAGGCGCCCGAGCACCGCGTCGGGTTTGTCTTCGGCCGCGAAGATTCCGGCCTGCCCAACCATATTGTCGACCGCTGCGACGCCATTGTCACCCTCGAGGCGGTCGAAGAGCACTACTCCTACAACCTCGCGCAGGCGGTCCTCCTGGTGCTCCACCGCACCATGCTCCGGTGGCCACATGGCGAAGGCGCCGTCCTCCGCGCCGCCCTCCGCGCCGCCTCACTGGCCAAGCCTCGCACCTCCACCTCAGGCAGCCGCGAGCGCTACATGGGCGAGGTGGAGCGGATGCTCGACCAGATCGGCTTCTTCAAGGGCGACCAGCGCGAGAATGTCGTTCGGACCCTGCGCCACCTCATCCGCAAGGCCGACCCCGACGAGCAGGAGCTCGCCACACTCTGGGGTATCCTGTCGCAGGTCGAGCGCGTCGCCCCGGGTCCGGGTTAGCCGGACCACCGTTGCGGCCTAGCCGCTCCTTGTGATACCCAACCGCAGCGTCTTGTCCTGTCGGGTAGAGGTCTGCGTGGAATCGCTGGAGCAATATCGAGATGTCGGCTGGCTGAGCCCCGCAGACCTGCGAAACGCAGTGCTCGACGCACTCGTCGCCCATCCTGTGACCGCCTACCACGGCCGCCTCGTGCTCCGTGCCACGGTCGACCTGTTGGTTCGAGAGGGAATCGGCGTGCTCCCTGAACCCATCGAAGGCGAGTTGCACGCCTTTCGGCAGGCTACCTCGCTCCTCATCGGCGCCCTGCTCAAGATCAACGGAGCCAACAACGCCGGCATCAAAGCGGAGGTGGCTAGCCGTGATGCCGCGCGACTCGAGGCGGTGGCTCGAGCACTCGTAGCCCGCATGAGCGCCCGCCCATCCAACATCATCCCCGAGGCGCCAGACGACCATCGGAATGCGCCTTCTCATGAGAGCAGCCAAGCGGAGTCGCGTCCCATGCACGCCGCGGTCCCCACGCCCATGGTCCGCGAGCCGGCGCCCGATGCGCTCCTCTTTCGCTCCCCCGAGTTCGAAGCGCTGGCACACGATCACTTCACCCCACCGCCGGTCGCGCCTCAGCACGAGGCTGCGGTCGAGGTCGGCATGTGGGCCAATGTTGCCGTGCTCGATGGCGTTCAGCTCTCTATCCGCGGCGACGTCTACGGTCGCCTGGTTGCAACGCGCCGGCCGGAAGAGATCCTCCATGCGGTTCGTGCAGCGCTCGAAGCGGTCACGGCAGGTCGCGTCCGGCAGTAGCGGCGCGTTGGGTTAGGGTGCGGTCGCTGGCTCGAAGCAGAACTTCGGGCCCTCGAGGTCCGTGCGGCAGACGTAGCCCTCGTCGCTGCGGCAGTCATCGTTCGAGCTGCACGGCTTCATGCAGGCGCTCAATCCGCCAAAGTCGGCACACACCGACTCGCTCGGGCACTCAGCCGACGAGGTGCAGTCGTAGAGCGTGCAGTAGCCTGCCTCTGCCGTCGTGTCACACACCTGACCCACGCCGCACTCGACAGAGGCTGTGCAGGCGTCGCCCACCTCCGGCGTGCAGCCGTAGAGAGCGAGCATCAGAGAGAGAGCGAAAATCAGGCGACCAACCATGGGGCTCCCTTGCCCAATGTCACATCAAACCGCAAGCGCCGCATTGACGGATGAGCCCGAATCTCGCAGACGGTGCGCTCTCTCTCGGGATGCCGATGACCCTCTCCATGCAACTCCACCGCTCCCTCAGCAGCCTCACGCTGCTGCTCTGCTGGACCGCCTCGCTGCTCACCGCCGCCTGCAGCGTGGAGCAGCCTGAGCGCCCCGCCGATGCCTTTGCCTTCGCGCTCGGCTCCGACCCCGAGACCTTCGACCCGGGCTCCATGTCGGGTTCGGTGGAGGGCGACGTAGCCTACCAGCTCTTTGAGGGCCTTCTCTCGCCCGCAGCCGACGACGGCCCGCCCGAGCCTGGCGTCGCCGAACGGTTCGACCTCTCCTCAGATGGCCGCACCTATACCTTCCACCTTCGGCCAGACGCCCGCTGGTCGAACGGGGATCCCCTCACCGCTGCAGACTTCGACTACGCGTGGCGTCGCGTCCTCAAACACAAGATAGCGGCCGACTACATCAACCTCTTCCGGCTGGTGCGCGGTGCTGCGGAATACGAGGCTACGCCGACAAACGAGGCCCTGCTCGGACTGCGTGTCGAAGGCCCAACCACCTTCGTCGTTGAGCTTGCCCAGCCCGTGGCCTACTTCCCAGAGTTGGTCTCCTTCTACCCCATGTTCCCCGTCCACCGAGGCTCGATTGAGAAGTGGGGCGAGCAGGATGCCTTCAAGCCTGAGCACATCGTCAGCAACGGCGCCTACAAGATGGAGGCCTACCTCCGACGGCTACGCATCGATGCCACCTTGAACCCCTACTACTGGGGCCGCGCCGACGTCGCGATGAAGCAGCTCTCCCTGCTCATCATCGAAGATGAGGCCGCACGGGTGAACGCCTTCGACGATGGCCGCCTCGACTGGGTCAATCAGCTCCCCAGCAACCAGATCCTCTCGCTCCGTACCCGCGAGACCTTCCGGCGCACCGAGATGCTCGGCACCTACTTCCTCCGCTTCAATGTCACGAAGCCCCCCTTCAACAACCCACGCGTCCGCCACGCTCTCTCGCTCGCCGTCGACCGCGAGCTGCTCTGTCGCTGCACCCTCTCCGACCTCTACAAGCCGGCGACCGGCATGGTCCCAAGCCTGCCCGGCTACCCCGCCAGCGACGCGGTCCGATACGACCCCGACGAGGCCCGGCGCCTTCTCGCTGCGGCCGGTTTCCCAGGCGGAAAGGGCTTCCCCACCGTCGCCTATCTCTACAACACGAGTGAGAACCACAAAATCGTGGCCGAGGGGCTCCAAGATATCTGGAAGTCCGAACTCGGCATCGAGGTCCAGCTCGTGAATCAGGAGTGGAAGGTCTACCTCGATGCGCTCAAGCGCCTCGACTACGACATCGCCCGCGGCGGCTGGATCGGCGACTACGTTGACCCCAACACCTTCCTCGACCTCTGGAGGACGGGCGACGAGAACAACCATACGGGCTGGTCAGACGCTGGCTTCGACGGGCTCATCGACAAGGCCGCGCAGACGCCCGACCCCGCAGCACGCCTCACCGTCCTGCACGCCGCGGAGGCCATCCTCATGCGCGAGCTGCCCGTGATGCCCATCTACAACTACGCGGAGTTCCATCTCCTTCGAGTCGAGATCGACGGCTGGCAGGCCAACCTGCGGGATGTCCACCTCGCACGCCACATCCGCAAACGGCCGCAGGCCGGAGCAGGGCGCTAACATGCTCCGCTCCCTTGGCGCACGCCTCCTGCAGAACCTCGCAGTCCTCTTCGTGGTCCTCTCGCTCTCCTTCCTGGTCATGAAGCTGGCGCCCGGAAGCCCGCTCTCCAAAGACCGCGACCTGCCCCCCGAGATTGAGGCGATGCTCGAGGAGCAGTACGGCCTCAACAAGCCCCTCGCCGCGCAGTACTTCGACTACATCGGCCGTCTCGCCCACGGCGACCTCGGCCCCTCCATGAAGCAGGAGGCGCCGGTCGCCGACATCCTCCTCGCCGCGCTCCCCTACTCGCTCATCACCGGGCTGCAGGCCATGGCCTTCGCGCTGCTCGTCGGCATCCCGCTCGGCATCCTCGCCGCCATGCGCCCGCGGACCTTCTGGGACCACGCGACAATGGCCATCTCCACCCTCGCCATCTCGGTGCCCAACTTCGTGCTCGGACCGCTACTCATCCTCGTCTTCGCCCTCGGACTCGGATGGACCCGCACCGGCGGCTGGGCTGGCTGGAGCGACTCCATCCTGCCGAGCATCAGCCTCGGTTGCTTCTACATGGCCTACGTCTCAAGGCTTGCGCGCTCGGGCATGCTCGAAGTCTCGCGACTCGACCATGTCCGCACCGCCCGTGCCAAGGGAGCGAGCGAAACGCGTGTTGTGCTCGTCCACATCCTGCGCGCCGGACTGCTCCCGGTCGTTAGCTTTCTCGGCCCCGCCTTCGCCGCCGTACTGACCGGCTCGGTCGTCGTGGAGCGGGTCTTCAATGTGCCGGGCATTGGCACCTTCTTTGTCGATGCGGCCTTCAACCGCGACTACTTCCTCGTCCTCGGCGCCATCCTCGTCTACTCGGTGCTCCTGGTCATGCTGAACCTTGCGGTCGACCTCGTCTATTCAGTCATCGACCCCCGCATCACCCTCGACGGCAAGCAGGCATGAGCGGCACCGTGCAGTCACAGCCCGAGTCGCCCTCGGCACGCGCCTGGAGCGGCTTCAAGAGGAACCGGCTGGCCATGGCCAGTCTGGTCTTCCTGCTGCTCGTGAGTCTTCTCGCCATCATGCAGCCGCTGGTCGAACGCCACTTCACCCGCTTCACCGTGGTCGAGAACCACCCCTGCCACCGCTACATGCCGCCCGGAGCGCGTGGCATCCCGCGCGACAACTTCCTCCTCGCGCCCGTCGCCGATGCGGCCTCCGCCCGCGCCGACCTCAACCGCGATGGGCATTGGACCGCGCTTGAACTCTCGGAGGCGCTTGCCCACGAAGAGCTAGCTATGCTCGACAGCGACGGCGACGGCGCCCTCAACCCGGCCGAACTCGACGCTGCGCCGCGAGCGCTCACGGCACCGGCCGCCGCCATCCTCAAGAGCCTCGACAAGGATGGCAGCGGCACGCTCAACTTCGAGGAGGCCCGTGCCCTCATCGACCTCTTCCCCATCGGTGAGGCCACCGCCTGGACCCGCCGCTTCGACACCGATGCCGATGGCCGCCTCTCCGCCACCGAGTTCCCTGGCCTCCCGCGCCCTGCCACCTTCTGGGCCGGTACCGACAGCCTCGGCCGCGACCTCACCATCCGACTCGTCTACGGCGCCCGCGTCAGTCTTATGGTCGGCCTGCTTGCCACCCTCGTCTCGCTCGTCATCGGCCTCATCTGGGGCGCAGTCGCCGGCTGGAATGGCGGCCGTATCGACGCCCTCATGATGCGCACTGTCGATGTGCTCTACGGGCTGCCCTTCATGTTCCTCGTCATCCTGCTGATGGTCGTCTTCGGCCGCGACATCCGGCTGCTCTACATCGCCATCGGCGCCATGAGCTGGCTCACCATGGCCCGTATCGTCCGCGGCCAGGTGCTTGCGCTCCGCAACCTCGAGTATGTTCAGGCGGCCCGCGCCGTTGGCGCCTCCACCACCTCCATCCTCTTCAAGCACCTGCTCCCCAATGCGCTCGGTCCCATCCTCGTCTATGCCACGCTGACCGTGCCCGAAACGATGCTTACAGAGTCCTTCCTCTCCTTCCTCGGACTCGGCGTGCAGGCGCCCTACACCTCGTGGGGAGCACTCGCCAACGACGGCGCCCGCGCCGGCGTCATGGTGACCTATCCCTGGCTGCTGCTCTTCCCTGGCTCCATCCTCACCCTCACGCTGTTTGCGCTCAATGTGGTCGGCGAGGCGCTGCGCGACGTTCTCGATCCCAGGTCGCAAAACGGCTAGGAGCGGGTCATGAGACAGCTACCTGCACGACCCGCTCGACTCTCCTGCGTTGAAGACATTCTCCACGAGTATGCCGACCCGCAGAAGGACCACGACACCCGCACAGAGTTCGAGCGCGACCGTTCTCGGGTGCTCCACGCCGAATCCTTCCGTCGGCTGCAAGAGAAGACACAGGTCTTCTACGGGGCCAAAGGTGCCAGCTACCGTACCCGCCTCACCCACTCGATGGAGGTGGCGCTGATCGCCAAGGCCATTGCCAGCAAACTCGGCGCCAACACCGACCTCTGCGAGGCCATCGCTCTCTGCCACGATCTCGGCCACCCTCCCTTTGGCCACAACGGCGAGGCAGTGCTCAACGACTGCATGCGCGACCATGGAGGCTTCGAAGGAAATGCCCAGACCCTCCGCATTGTCCGTCGCGTCGAGGTCAAAGGCTTCCGTTACGAGGGGCTCAACCTCACCTACGCAACCCTCGACGGCGTGCTCAAGTACAAGGTCCCCTACGCCGAGGCCCGCAGCCGCATGCCACGCGAGGCTGTGCTTCAGCCGCGCTTTGCCTCGCAAGAGAGCGCAGACCTCCTCGCTCCGGCTCACGCCCCCAAGTGTGTCTACGATGCGGATTGGGCCTTCGCCCAGCGGGTCGCAGCGGCGCGCGGCACAGAGGGGCGCGAGAGCTACGAGTGCCGCATCCTCAACCTCGCCGACGACATCGCCTACTGCGTCGCTGACCTTCAGGATGGGCTCCGCATGGGCTTCCTCGCCGTCAGCGACCTCCGCCAGACGGCGCATGGCGGCGGCTTCATCGACGATGTGGTCCGTTTCCTCCGGCAGACCGACCCCTCCTGGCAGCCGTCGCAGGTGCAGGCCATCGTCGGCTCCGTCGTTGCGCTCCTCGATGATCTACTCGCCAAGGGTGAGGCGAGGCGACTGCCGGGTACCAGCCGCCAGTTCCTTCGGCTCGCCTCCAGCAAGGAGCTCGCCAGCAAACTCCACCGCGAGCTCGTGCACGCGGTGACCGCGGCTGAGGGCGAACTCCCGAACCTCCCGGCCGACTCGCTTGCCAAGGTGGCTGTCCTCAAGGCGGTCACCCGTACACAGATCCTCAAAGACCCTCGTCTGACCACCCTCGATGCTGCGGCCCGCAGGGTCGTCCGGCGACTCTTCGAGGCCTTCGCCAACGACGCCGAACTGCTGCCGCGTGGCGTCAGTGAACGGGTCCGCTCCGACGACTATCAGGGCGACGAGAAGCTCCGACTCATCTGCGATCATGTCGCCAGCCTCTCCGATGAGGGGGCGCTCCGGCTCTACCGCCGCCTCTTCGAACCGGGCTCGCAGGGGCTGCTCGACTTCTTCGGGTGACCCTGAAGTCTCGCCCCTGTTGCAAGACAGACCTAGGAGTCTGCGAACTGAGGTTAGGCGGCTGTGCGGCGAAGCAGCCACTTGTCTCTGAATCAACTCGGTGGCTAGAGGCCTCGGCAACTGACGGCGGCGAAAGCCGTCCCAACTCGGTATCTCTCCATGAATCTGCTCGGCCGCTCCGCTCACCTTCTCGGCGCCTCGCTCCTGTCGCTTACTGTCGCAGCCTGCACGGGCGGCGAAACCTCCGAGGCAGATGCAGGTCGTCCGGATATCTTTGGCGCCGACACGGCAGATACCGGCAGCACCGCTGAGGACACGACGACGGCGGATACGGCTGCAGACTCCACGGCCGACATCGACCCAACCGATACCGCAGCAGACACTGCGGCTGATACCGACCCCGACTCCAGCGCAGACACAGACCCCGCCGACACCGCCGCCGACACGGCAGGCGACACCACGGTAGACACCACGGTAGACACCAGTGGCCCCCCCATCTGCGGCAACGGCACGATCGAGGCCGGAGAGGCCTGCGACGACGGCAACCGTCTCGCGGGCGACGGCTGCTCGTTCAACTGCACGCTGGAGTGCGGCGCCGGCAACGACACCGATTTCGACGGCGTCTGCAATGGCAGCGATGTCTGCCCCGGCTTCGACGACAACCTCGACACCAACGCCAACGGCATCCCAGACGGTTGCGAGGCCTCCGCCGAGATTTGCGACGACCGCATCGACAACGACCTCGATGGCGCCACCGATTGTGCCGATGCCCAATGCTCCGCACTTCCCGTTTGTACGGGGGGCGCTACTTCGGAAATCTGCGACGACGGTATCGACAACGACTTCGACCGTTACGCCGACTGCCTTGACCTAGACTGCATCGGTGACACAGCCTGCGGCCCCGCGGACGGCGCCGGCACCTGCCTTGCCCCCCGCGTCATCACCGGTCCCGGCATCTACGACGGCTCCACCATCGGCCTCTCCGACGCAATCAGCCCGATCTGTGCCCTCGACCCCGACAGCCCCGACGAGGTCTTCACCTTTCGTGCGACGAGTGCGGGGACCTGGTGCTTCTGGGTGACGGAGGGCAACTTCGATACCGTCATCGACATCCGCCGTGGCTGCACCAACACCGGTGCGGAGGTCGCCTGCAACGATGACATTTCGCCCACCGGGCGCATTCTCTCGCGAACCGAGCCAAACCTCAACACGACGACCGACTACTTCGTCTTCGTCACCGGCTCCCGCCTTGAAGACTTTGGCGACTACCGCCTCTTCGTGCGTCCCGGCACCTGTCCGGCAACGCTCACCGAAACCTGTGCCAACAGCCTCGATGACGATGCCGACGGCCTAGTGGATTGCGACGACACGAGCTGCGCTACCGATGCTAATTGCGTCAGCCTTCCCGAGGTCTGTAACGACAGCCGCGACAACGATCGCGACGGCCTCACCGATTGCGCCGACGCGGCGGATTGCGCGACGGATGTTGACTGCATCGTCCTGCCCGAGGTCTGTAACGACAGCCGCGACAACGACCGCGACGGCCTCACCGATTGTGCCGACACGGCCGACTGCGCGCTCGATGCGAACTGCATCGTCCTTCCCGAGGTCTGCGACGACTCCCTCGACAACGACCGAGACCGCGCCACCGACTGTGCCGACGCAGACTGCGCCGCATCGCTCCTCTGCGCAGAGGTCTGTGACGATGGCGCCGACAACAACCGCAACAGCCTCGTCGATTGTCTCGACCCGCTCTGCACCGCCTCGCCCCTCTGCGCAGAGAACTGCACGGACGCCGCAGACAACAACCGCGATGGTCTCGTAGATTGCCTCGACCCGCTCTGCTCCACCGCGCCCGCCTGCCTGCCCCCCACCGACGGCACCTGCACGGCGCCCAACCTCATCACCGGTGCGGGCACCTATACTGGTGACACCACGGGTGCCTCTGACCTGGGCCGCACCGGCTGCTCGACCGGCGCAGGCGGCCTCGACGACGTCTGGTCGGTCACCGTACCGACCACGGGCAACTGGTGCTTCATCATCACCGAGGCCACCTTTGACACCACCGTCTACCTCACCAGCGCCTGCCTCACGACGAGCAGCCTCATCACCTGCGACTCCAACGACGGCCCCTCCACCTGGTCGATGGCGGAGGCCTCGCTCACAGCCGGCCGGACTGTCTTTCTGTCGGTTGACGGCAACACCGCGAGCGCCTTCGGAACCTACCGCCTGCTGGTCCAGTCGGGCGCCTGCCCGGCCACCCTGCCCGAGTATTGCGACAACCGCGTGGATGACGATGCCGATGGGGCAATTGACTGCGCAGACACCTCCTGCACGGGCAGCCCGGCCTGCGGTTCGCAGCCTGAGATCTGCGATGATAACTTCGACAACGACCTCGACGGTCTTGAGGACTGCTCGGATACCGACTGCGTGGATGCCCTCAACTGCATCCCCTTCCCCGAGGTCTGCAACGATCGTCGTGACAACGACCTAGACACCTTCGTTGATTGCTCCGACCCCGACTGCGCTGCACAGATCGTCTGCATCGCCTCCCCCGAGGTCTGCAACGACGGCCGCGACAACGACCTCGACGGCGACATCGACTGCGACGACTCGCAGTGCACCTCCACTGATTGCACCCCGACGGGCAACGGCAGCTGCTCCACGCCGACCGCTATCGGCAGCTTCGGAACCTTCACCGGCACGACCAGCTATTCCAACCGCGAGGGCGGCTGCGGCGGTCTTGGCGAAGAGGAGGCCATCCGCTGGCGCTCGCCGCTGACGGGCAACATCTGCGTGCAGCTTGAGGGACGCGCCAACTTCGATGCCGTGCTCTATGCTCGGACCAGCTGCTCGAACGACACCTCCGAACTCGCCTGCAGCGACGACTTCTCGGAGACCTCCTTCGGCGCCCGCATCGACCTCGCTGTGACCAACGCAGCCTCCTACTTCCTCTTCGCCGACACCTTTGGCGCTGGCGACAGCGGGACATGGAACCTCACCATCTCACGCGGCACCTGCGCGGAGGTCTACGGCTCCGAGGACTCCTGCACCGACGGCCTCGACAACGATACCGATACCTTCGTCGACTGTGCCGACCCCGACTGCGCCACCGACCCGGCCTGTCCTTAGCGCCGAGCGGCCTGCCACTTGGCAACGCGGTCGGCTCTGTTACAATGCTCCCCCCGTGGTTCGACACGGCGTGTCGTTGGTGGAGCCTGCCATGAAGTTCACTGCCCCCGTAGTCCTCTCTGCACTGTTTCTGACTGCCTGCGCCGGCTCTGAGACTGTCGCCACCAGTCGCAACGAGGGCGAAAGTACGGAAGACACGAGCCGGCCCACCATCTCCGATGGTGATGTGACCGACTCCGGAACCTCGGGCTCGGGCGTTTCCGACACAGGTGCTGGCGGCGACACCACGACCGGCACCGATACCACGACCGACACCACGACCGGCACCGACACCGCGACCGGCACCGACACCACGACCGGCACCGACACCAGCACGGCCATCTGCGGCGACAGCGTCGTCGATGCGGGCGAGGAGTGCGACGACGGCAACCGTCGCGCAGGAGACGGCTGCTCCTTCAACTGCACCATTGAGTGCGGCGCGGGTAACGACAACGACTTCGACGGCGTCTGCAACGCGGTCGACATCTGCGCCGGTTTTGACGACAACCTCGATCGCAACGGCAACGGCATCCCCGATGGTTGCGACGCCAGCACCGAGGTCTGCGACGACAACCTCGACAACGACCGCGACGGCGCAACCGACTGCATCGACACCGACTGCTCGTCGCTTGCCATCTGCACCACGCCAGCCGGAACCGAGACAAACTGCTCGGATGGCCGCGACAACGATGGCGACCTGGACACCGATTGTCTCGATTTCGACTGCATCTTCGAACCCGCCTGCTCCGGCACGGGCGGCTTCGAGACCAGCTGCACCAACGGCGTCGACGACGACGGCGACTTCCTTACCGACTGCATCGACGACGACTGCGACTTCGACCCCGCCTGCTTCGGCGGTGGCGGCGGCTTCGAGACCAACTGCTCCAACGGCCGTGATGACGACGGCGACTTCGATGTGGACTGCCTCGACTTCGACTGCGACTTCGACATCGCCTGTATCGGCGGCGGCGGCGGCTCGTTCGGCCTCGAGACCAGCTGCAGCAACTTCTCCGACGACGACGCCGATGGCCTCACCGATTGCCTCGATGGCGACTGCATCTTTGATGCAAGCTGCCCGCCTCCGGTCAATTCTCCGGGCGAGAACTGCGCCAACGGAGTCGATGACGATAGCGACGTTGCCATCGACTGTGATGACGCCGAATGCCAGACGGCCGCCAACTGTCTGCCGACGGGCTCTGCCGGTACCTGCGCCGACCCCTTCGCGCTCGGCGGCTTCGGCCACTACAATGTTCCGCCATCGACGACAGACCGCCAATCCACGAGCTGCGGCCCCTTGGCTGGTAACGATCGGGTCATCGCCTTCACCTCGCCTGTGAGCGGCCCCGTCTGCGTTACCGCGCTTGGCAGCTTCGATGACATCGCCATCGAGGTCCGCACCACCTGCAACCGGGCCGCTTCGCCGGTGGCCTGCGACGACGACAGCATCGGCCTCGACCCTGTCGTAGGATTCACTGCCGTCGCGGGAACCACCTACTACATCATCTACGACGCCTACTTCTCGGGCCTCGACGCCTGGGCCTTCTACAACTACCTCGGCCCCTGCCGCTAGGGCGGGACGAGGCTGTCGTCAGAGCCGCCTGGCTCTGACTGCGAGAAAGAGCGGGATCTCTGCGCGCGAGCGGTTCTCTTCGGTTGAGCGCGGACCGCTCGTGCTGCGGCGGTTGCTGGCCCACTCTTCGAGGCCGTCAACCGCGAATCCGACCCGTGCCAGCGCCGCGACATAGAACCCGAGCGGGCGGTGGAAGGTCTTCGTCACCACCGGCTTGGCGCCGCGCGCCACTTGGCCCGGGTTCATCACGATCTCGCTCCCGAACGGAGTGAGATAGCTCTCCACCGTCCGCAGCTGCACCGACCCCTGTGCGATGGAGTCGCGCCACATCCAGCCGCTCTTTGCCGGCGCCCGAAAGGCAGGGTGGAGCATGACCAGCAGCAGCGTACCGCCCGCCTCGATGCGCCCCGCCAGCTGTGCAAGCATCCCGTCGATGGGATCGATGTTCATCACCGCCATGATGCAGAGCGCCGCGTCGAAGCTCCCGCCCACCTTGGCGTTCGTCAGCACCGACTCCAGCGCGCGCGCATCGCCCGTCACGAACCTGGCTCGGCGCCCCGCCTCGCCCCGCGTGCGCAGCCGCTGCTCTGCGGCCGCAATCAGCCCGGCTGCTGCATCCAATCCCACCACCTCGCACCCGCGTTGCGCGAGCGCCTCGCTCACATAGCCCTGACCGCAGGCGAGGTCGAAGACCCGCTTCGGAAGCGGCGTAGGCAGCATCCGCAACAGCCCCGGCAGGATGGTCTCGGAGAAGTGGTCGTGCTGTCCTTCGCCCACCAGACCGTCATACCAGGTCGAGACATGGTCCCACCCTTTTGCAGCGTCGTACGAACCGGTCGGGGAGGGTGCTCCGGCAGGGCGTGGAGCGGGTCTCCGGTTCGGTTCGTTGCGACGCGGCGGTCTCACGTCACAGGCTCCAGTCGGCAGAACTGCTCGTACTCGGTGAACCCCTTGAAGGTAGCATGATCGCCGCACATCTTGCACCCCGGGTCGCGACGAATCTTGAGCTCCCGGAACTTCTGCTCCAGCGCGTCGTAGAGCATCAGGCGACCCACAAGCGGTGAGCCCAGACCGAGCAGCAACTTGATGACCTCGGTGGCCTGCAGCAGCCCCATCGTCCCCGGCAGCACGCCCAGCACGCCGGCCTCCTGGCAAGACGGTGCGAACTCCGGCGGCGGCGGCTCGGGATAGAGGCAGCGGTAGCAGGGGCCCACGCCAGGCTGGATGACCGTGATCTGCCCCTCAAAGCGGAAGACCGACCCCGTCACATTCGGCTTGCCGAGGTGCACGCAGGCGTCGTTCACGAGGTAGCGGGTCGGGAAGTTATCGCCGCCGTCCACGATCACGTCGTAGTCGGAGAAGATCTCCAGCACATTCTCTGCCGTCAGCCGCGTGTTGTAGGCCTTCACCTTCACGTCGGGGTTGAGCTCCGCGATGGTCTTGGCAGCGCTCTCCACCTTGGGCATGCCGATGCGGCTCTCGTTGTGGATAATCTGCCGCTGCAGGTTGCTCCGGTCCACCACGTCGCTGTCGATGATGCCAAGCGTGCCAACGCCGGCCGCAGCCAGGTAGTAGGCCGACGGCGAGCCGAGTCCGCCCGCGCCAAGAAGCAGCACCTTGCTCTGCATCAGTTTGATCTGACCGGCCTCGCCCACCTCGGGCATCAGCAGGTGGCGGCTGTATCGCACCGACTG
>CANKLS010000018.1 GCA_947483645.1 Bradymonadales bacterium
CTCAACCTGGTTGAAGATTATGTGGGCGGCCTCATCTCGGGCGTTATCAGCTTCTTCTTCGACCTGACGGGTCTCGGTGATGTGATCGGCGATGCCCTCAACGATCTCATCGCGAGCGTTCCCTTCCTGTCTGATATCGTGACCATCGGCCGCGACATCCGAGGCATCATCGCGGAGCTTGAGGTCATCTCGAATCTGAGCATCGGAAAACTCGGGTCGGACTACGAGATTTTCGGCGTCGACAACTGGATTGGGTTGGCGCTCTACTGGCGGCTTGGCTGCACGCCTGCCGACGGGCCGGACTGTGGCCGCATCCCGATCGTTGTGGACGAAGGCTTCGGCGCTCTTCGCGGCGAGTGGACGGGCCGCGTGCTCGGCTACAACCGGCTGGACATCGACCGCCACCCCATCGACTTCGAGTATGGCCGCGTCATCCTCTACGCGCTCGAGTATCTGGTTCTGCCCGCGGTGGTTGGCCGCCCCGGGCCTGTGACGCTGGCGGATCTGATGGCCGAGATCATCAATTGCGATGGCATTGGCGATTTCGTGGCCGGCGGCGACGGCTCCTGCCGCTGCGCGCTGGGCGCCTGCATCTGCGACAGCGATGTGGAGGGGTTCTGCAACTCCTTCATCTCGCTGACCTTCGGCTCGCTGTTCCGTGGCTTTGTGGATGCGCTTTCGTTCGACGCGGTGCTCGACCTGCGCGGCGGCTGCGAGGTGGTGAATACCGACGACCAGCTCGACATCGATGAACTGGTGAACGGTGAGTATGTGGGCAACATCACCATCAACGGCACGCCGACGCCCTTTGGCGGCACCTTCCGCGGGACGCGGCTGTAGCCAAAAGCGCGCCTGCAGGGCGATGGCTCTTGACAGGTAGGGCTGATTGGCGTAATCGCTCGCTCCCCGTTGCTCCCCTGCCGAGCAAAGGTCTCTTCGGGGATCGTCTAATGGCAGGACTGCGGATTCTGATTCCGCCTATCTAGGTTCGAATCCTAGTCCCCGAACTTACAATTTGGCGCGTTCGTCTAGCGGTAAGGACGCCGGCCTCTCACGTCGGTAACACGGGTTCGATTCCCGTACGCGCTACTTTCTTTCTCCGTTGAGCCCGGAGCCACTCTCCCATGCGCTTCGCGTTCGAGCGTCTCGGCGAGCAGCTGCCAGCCCGTTGGCGCCAGCACCAGCGTGATGCTCCCCGTCCCAGCACCCGAGGCGGGCTGGCCGGCGATGCGGCCCGACCAGGCGAAGCGGAAGGTGTAGCCGGCGCGGTCGGCGGTGCGGTCGCGCCAGACCAGCTCGGAGACGCGGTAGTCCTCGTTGTCGATGGCCGCGAAGTTGGCCGCGAAGGCCCGCTGCACCGCCGCCTTGCCGCGATGCACCGCGCCGGTCGAGAAGGTAACGCAGGCCTCGTCATGGATGAGCGGCGCAACCACCTCCCAGCGCTGGCTGCGGAGCGCGGCCTCGTAGGCTGCGGGGAAGGCGTCGAGGTTCATGGCTGTCGCTTCAGCAGGACCTCGCCATCAGACCAGGCGGTCTGTTGGTAGAGGCGGAGGCAGGGACCCTCAATGCGGGTGGTCTGGTCGAGCGGCGCGCCGAGCGCATTACGGTCGGTGACCCGGAGTTCGAGGCTGCCCGACCAGCGGCCTACCAGCGAACTGTAGTAGCGAAGGGCGGGCGGTGCGTCGGGCATGGAGACTCGGGAGGTTGAAGGTACCCGTCTAGTCCCGTCGATAACCGCGGGAAAGCGGCGCGGAGCAGGGCGAAGGCGAAAGGGCCGCGAGGCGTGCGGGAATCTCCGGGCCGGCCGGTTCCTTGACACTGATTGACCCCCTCGATAGCCGCGCGGAGCAGTTCTACCGCGTGCCGTTGAGCCCTGAACCCCCGAAGAGATGATGGTTGGAACCTTTCGCACCCGTCTGATGGCCCTCGTCGCGCTGCTCGTCTTTCTGCCGCTTGCGCAGGTCGAGGCGCAGCTCAACGAAACAGGCGTGGTTTACGCGCTCACGCCACAGAACTTTGGCAGCTCGCAGCAGTTCGTGCTTGTCCCCATGCCCACCGACGCCGTTCGGACCGATGTGCCCATTCAGTCGGCGGTGCCGGCGGCCTTCGGGGTGCTCCGCGACGCCAAGGGGGTAACCTATGGCAACAGCAGCCTGCGCATGACCGATGCTGACCTGAGGCAGAAGCAGGTTGCCGTGATGATCGACCCCGCTGTGGCCGAGTATGCGGGCGTGATTCAGGCGGAGACGGTCTACACCTTCACGCAGCTGGGGCTGGAGAAGGTGGTCTTTCCGGGCCATCACGACAAGGGGCTGACGCGGGCCGATGTGGCCTATGCCGCCTACCGTCAGCAGGTGCCCTTCTGGCAGGCGCTCCCGCCCGCAAAGATCTTCCAGAGCGACATCGTGATGGCCGACCGGTCGCTGCTGGATTCGACCAGCTTCTACGCGCGGCTGGCAGATGGCGATGCAAAGCTGAAGGCGGCGGCGCTCGAGCTGCTCGCGAGCCGTCAGACCCCGGAGGTGATGGCCGGCCTTGGAGCCATCCAGTCACTCTCCTTGGCCGGCTTTGAGTCGAAGGCCGCGCCGCTCCTCAAGCATCCCGACCCGGCCGTTCGCGACACCACGCTCCGGGCCCTTGCAACCAGCCGCGTTCCGGCAGGTTGGGACCTCATCGCGAGTATGCTCGACACCGAGCCCGAGCCGGTGCTGCGGAACATGATTGCCGGCATGCTCAAGGAGAGCCCGCTGCTGCCCTACCGGCTGCTCGAGGTCTTCTTTCGGTCGCGCTCGGGCGACCTCGGCGTGCGGCTCGAAGGGATCGCCGAACTGGCGAAGAATGGCGATGCACGGGTCGCGCCCGAACTGGTGGCCTACCTGGCTGCGCCGGAGCCCGAGATTGCGGCTGCCGCGGTCGATGCCCTTCATGTTGCCAAGAACTGGGGCGCGCTGATGGCGGCCATGAACGAGCAGAAACTGCCCGACGAGGTGCGGCTCGCCGCGGCGACCGCGGTGGGCGCCGATGGTCCGACCGCGAACCGGGCGACAGCGATGGAGTTCCGCGCCTTCCTGCTCGTGGGTGCTCCGGCCGTTGGGACGATGGAGGCCATCGAGGGGCTGCAGGGGAACGACCCGCGCGGGGCGCTCGAGCGTTTCCTTGGCCATCCTACCATGGCGGTTCGGACCCGCGCCGCCGAGCTGCTTGCCGCGCGAAAGTCGGCGGCATCGCTGCCTGCGCTCGTGGCTGCGGTGAAGCAGAACGCCGAGAATGCATCGGTGCTGACGGCGCTCGATGAGTCGATCTACGCCATCACCCTCTCGCAGGCGATTGGCGGGATCACCGCGCAGGCCAGTGGCAAAGACGACCTGCTCCGACGGGCCGCCTACCGGGCGCTCGGTGCGCTCGCTGCGGCGGGCAAGGCAAACGCGGGGGTCATCGACCGGCTGAAGGCCGGTCTCACCGACGCCTCACCTGGCATCCGTGGTGCATCAGCGCGGGCGCTCGCTGCGACCCGAACGCCGGAGGCCTTTGAGGCGATTCTCGCGCTGCAGGACGACCCGAAGCCCGCCGTCGTGGGCGACCTGGCGCTCGCGCTCGGCAGCTTCAGCGATGCGGCGATTGTGGAGAAGGCAAAGGAGATTCTGGTGGGCTTCCTGCAGTCGGGCGAGCCCGAGGTTGCGGCCGGCGCGCTCGACTCGATTGGTCTGCTCGGCTTTTCGAAGCTGCTCCCCGTTGCGCTCGAAAAGGTGTCGCACCCCGACGGTCGTGTGCGGGCTGCGGCGATTCGGGCAGCCTCGCTGCTCGCCGACAACGCTTCGACCCGTTCGGTGCTCAATGCCATCATCGGCCGCCTGCGCGATGAGGAGCTCTCGAATCAGGTGCTCGCGGCAACGCTGCTCGGCAAGTTCAGCAACGACAACGCGGTGCTCGGCCTCTCGCAGGCGGTGAACGAGCCGATCCCCGAGCTCCGCTTCGCGACCATCGCAGCGCTCGGTGCGACCCGCCACCCCGGTGCAGCGAATGTGCTGCTGGCGCTCTTTGACGACAACGATCGCGAGATCCGGCTGGCTGCTGCCACCGCGATGGGCAAGCTGGCGCTGAAGTCGACGCTGCAGGACCTTGATGCTGCGGCAGGAAGGGCGGCAGACCCGGCGACTGCAGAGGCCATCCGCAAGGCCATCGAGACCGTCAAGCAGACGGGACGATGAGGCAGCGGGCGCTGCTGCTCGCCTGCACGCTTGCGGCCAGCGGCTGCTCCCGTGCCGATGCTCCTGCGCCGTCGAAGGCTGTGGACTCGCCCGCCGCCGTTCAACCCGTGGCGCCGCCTGTGGCTGCAGCGCCGGCGAAGGCCGCTACGCTCGCGGAGCGCTACCCCGAGTGGCCCACAGGCGGAAGCTGTACCGACGATCGGACCTGCGCGGGTGCGCTGCGCTGCCAAGAGGGGCGCTGCGACTTCCCGCAGGCGATGACAGGCCGCGCGACCGGTGAGACGGCCTCGCTCACCGTGCTCGGTGCGAAGGGCGGTGATCGGTTTGAGCTCGAGGTGGCCGATGAACCCTGGGAGGAGATGCGGGGCCTCATGTTCCGTCGCGAGATGGCGAAGGGCTGGGGGATGATCTTTGTCTTTGCCAACGAGGCGCCGCGGAGCTTCTGGATGAAGAACACGGTGATGGCGCTCGACATGATTTTCGTGCGGGCCGACGGGGTGGTCGATTCGGTTGTCGCGGCCGCCGAGCCGTTGACGCTCACGCCGCGCCGTTCGACGGGGCCGGCAACCTATGTGGTGGAGCTGGCATCGGGCGTTGCGGATCTCTCGGGCATCGAGCCCGGCGTGCGTTTGGCGTTCGACAACCTGCCCGCGGGGAAGGTTGCGGAGTGAGGCGCTGAGAGGCGCGGCGAGCCGTCTCGGGCTGCCGGGCTGGGGCGCGCTGCTTGCTGTCGTCGCGGCCCAGTTCGTGCCGCTGACGCAGCTCCTCGGCTATGAGTTCTCGACGCTCTGCGGCCTGCTCACCGTCTGGCTCGGGGTGCCCTGGCTCATCGCGCGTCGCGCGCAGTGGTGGGAGAGCGAGCGGGTCTGGCGGTCTTGGTTTGCGGCGATGCGGCCGCTCGCGTTGGCGCTCCTCGCCGCGGGTCTGCTCAGTGCGCTCAATGCGCTGCGTGTGCAGAACTGCGACCTGGCGGCGGGCGGCTGGATCTTCCTCTGGCTGGCACTCGGCGCGGTGCCGACGGCGGCTGCGCTGGCGCTGGTGAGCGTGGCAGCCCGCCCAGGCCGGAGCGCCCATGCGGTAGCGCTGACGGTGGTCGCGGCCTCCTACGCCGCGACGCTGCTCTTCCTCGCGACGCAGCCGGCCATCACCGCCTACAACAGCTTCTTCGGCTACTTCGCCGGCTCCATCTACGACGAGGCGCTGCAGCCCGTTTCTACCCATGCCTGGTTCCGCGCCTACACGCTCTCAGCGGCGGTCGCGGCGGTCGGCTTTGTGGTGTTGCGGGGCCTCCATCGGGCGCAAGACAGGGCGCTCTTCGCACTTGCCGCGGCGAGCGCGATGACCCTGTTTGCCTATCGGGGCGAGCTCGGCCTCGAGCGGAGCCGCGCCTATGTGGAGCGGGCGCTCGGCGGCCGGATGGAGACGGCCCATTTTGAGATCTTCTTTGATGCCGGCGCGCTCGATGCGACCGCGCGCAAACTGCTCGCTTCGGACCACGAGGCCCGCTTTGAAGAGATCCGGCGGGTGCTCGGGGTAGAGGCGCCCGCGCAGAAACTGCGGTCGTTCGTCTATGCGAACCGGGAGCAGAAGGGGGCACTGATGGGGGCCCGCAACACGCTCTTTGCCAAGGTCTGGCTGGGCGAGATGCAGATCCTCTGGGGCGGCCTCGGCGACAGCATGTTGGCCCACGAACTCACCCACCTGATGCTGGCGCAGAGCGCGGGCAACTGGACAGGGCTGCCGACCCGTTTCGGGTTGCCGCTCAACGGGGTGCTTGAGGGCATTGCGAACGCGGTGGAGTGGTCGGCGGAGGAGCGCGACGACCATGCCTGGTCGGCGGCCATCGTGCGGCTCGGAAAGGGTGTGCCGGTTGCGGAGCTGATGACGCCGACAGGGTTCTGGAGCCGGTCGGGCGACACGGTCTACACGCTGTCTGGGTCGTTCATCCGCTGGCTCATGGAGACACGGGGTGCGGCCCGCTTTTTGGAGGTCTATCGGAGCGGCGACCCGGTGGCGGCCTACGGGGCAGATTGGGCAGCGCTTGAGACTGGCTGGCGGGCGTTTCTATCGGCCTATCCGCTCACCGCGGACGAACTCGATGCTGCATCGTTTCGCTTCGACCGGCCCAGCGTGTTTGAGAAGCGGTGCGCCAGAACCATCGCGAGCCGGTTCGAGGAGGCCTCTTCAAAGATCTCGCAGGGCGCAGATGCCGCGGCCGCCACCTGCCTAGAGCAGATCCTGGCCGACGACCCATCGAACCTGCTCTACAAGATGCGGGTCGCCGGGCTGCTGCGGCGGGCGGGTGCGGCGCAGCGGGCGGAGGCGCTCACGCTCGAGGTCGCAGGCGATCAACGGGCGACACGGGCGCAGCGCGGCGACGCCAAGCGCACCGCGGGCGATCTTGCGTGGGGACGCGGTGAGACGGCGGCAGCGCAGCGGCTCTTTGAGGAGGCGCTCTCGCTCACGCCGGGGAGCGGCGGTCGACGGGCGCTGGGTGTACGGCTGCAGGCGCTGGCCGAGGCCACGGATCGGCCTCGCGCGGCAGAGGCAATCCGTCGTTATCTGGGGGCGGAGGGCCCTGCGCTGGCCATCTCTGCCCTGGAGTTGGGCGAGGCCGTGGCGACGGAGAAGAGCCAGGTTGCCCGCTACCTGCTGGCGGTGCGGTTGCTGCAGCTCGAGGCGAGTGCTGCCACCGAACGGCTCGCCGCAGAAGCGCTCGTTGCAGAGCATGACCCTGCGCGGGCCTCCTTCCTGCTCCGCGTTCAGGGCCGCTATCTGGCGCGCAACGGGGCGGCAAAGCAGGCCTGTGAGGTCTGGTCGAAGGTGGCTTCGGCGGCTCCGAAGGGGAGCGAGGGCGCGGTCGAGGCGACGATGTGGATGGGGCGTTGTGAGGCGGGAACCCTCCCGAACCTTGACGCGCCCCCGAGCGAGTGGGAATAGGGGAGGCAGGGCGCTGGTTCGCCCCTCCTACCTGCCTTCGTTGAGAGGACTCCTTGCGCGCGATCTTGGCCCCTGCCGTTGCTCTGTTCCTCTGTGTCGGCTGCGGTGCCGGCAACATCGAGAGCCGTATTGTTTCGCCCGAACTGGAGCTGGAGCGTACCGATGACAACGCCGCCATCGTGGAGGTCATGGAGGCCTACGCCAAGGCCATCGAGTCTCGTGACTTCGACTCGGTCTCCAAGATGCTCTCCAATGACTATTATGAGAACGCCGGGACGACCGACCGCACGGAGGATGACTACGGTCTGGCGGGCATCAAGAAGCTCTTCACCACGCTGGGCGACCATGTGAAAGAGGTTCGCGTTGAGGTGACCATCCGTGATCTCTCCGTCGAGGGCGACCGGGGCCGCGTGGTCTTCGATTATGCGCTCACGATGCTCTATGATGTGGGCGGCGAAGAGCGGTGGCAGACCGCACGCGATGTGAACCAGGTTGAGCTGCGCCGCGAGGGCGAAAGCTGGCTCATCCTGAGTGGCATCTAGTTTGAAGAGAACCGGAGCTGCGCTGACCATCGCGCTGCTCTGCATGATGCCGTCAGGCCTCTCGGCCGAGACGGTTCAGGAGCGGGTGGCAACCGCTGCGGCAGCGCATCACTACCGCGCGCTGCAGGTCGCAGCGGGGGAGTTAGCGATCGAGCCTGGCTACCGCGTTGCCGCCTCTGCTGCTGCCGACTTCGCGGGCCTCGCCCTGCGCGGAGAGGAGGCCGGTTCATGGTGCCGGGCAGTGTTGCCGCGCGACGAGCCGGTGCTCTATCTGACGGAGTTCTCGCGGCTGCTGGAGCGGTCGCTGCGGTTCGAGGATGCGGCGCGCTGCCTTGTGCGGGCGGCGGAGCTCGCGCCCTCGATGGAGCGCCGCGAGGTGGCTGCGCGGGCGTTGCTCCGGACCGGGTTGGAGGCCGAGGCGTCGCGGCTGCTGGCGCCCGATGGCGACACCGCGCTCTTGGCCGAGTCCGATGGTCTGGCGGGGCGACAGGTGGAGCAGTCTGCCCGCTGGCCGGAGCTTCGCTGGGCCGCTTCGGGCGAGGGCGCTGCTGCCTTCGGGGCGACGGTCCAGGCGGCATACGAGGCCTTCGTTGCGGCGTCTGGTGAACCGCTTGCGGCCGGGTTGACGGTGGAGCGTCTGGCTCCCGTTCTCCGTGCGCATACGCGGCTCGCGGGGCTCTCTGCGGATGGAGCGGTTGGCATCACGCTCGGCAGGCTCGTGAGTGTGGAGGAGGGGCTGCCTGCGGCGGTGGAGCAGGAGGTGGTCTGGCATGAGCTGGCCCATGTCTTTCTGGCCGTTCGTGCACCCTATGGAGGGCCGAGCTGGCTCGGTGAGGCGGTGGCCTTCGCCTGGAGTCGGACGCTCCTGCAGGCAGCGGGGATTGGGCCCGTTCCGTTCGTTCACGGCCCAGCGTTGGCCGGCTGGATCGCGGAGCTGGCGCAGAGCGACGCGGCGGTGCTGGATGGCCCGCTGCGGGCATCGCGCGACGCCTTCGCCGCGCGGCTGGGGAGCTGGTTTGCGTCGCGGTTTGGAATGGAGGCGCTGCTGAGCGTCTATACGGCCTCGTCGCAAGGCGAGCCGGTGGAGATCGCGCTTGCGCGTGTCAGCGGGCTTTCGTCGGCGGAGCTGCGGGCAGCGTTTGAGGCCGCGCCGTAGCGGCTCAGTCGTCGGAGGGGTCGAAGAGGTCTTTGAGCTTGTCAAAGAAGGAGGGGCGTGAACTCTGCTTTTGGCCGCTTGCTTCGCGGAGTTCTTCGATGATGCGTCGCTGCTCTAAGGAGAGCGACTTGGGGACCTCGAGCTTGAAGTGGATGTGGAGGTCGCCACGGTCCTTGCGGTTGACGATCGGGATGCCCTTGCCGGCAAGGCGCTTGCGGTCGCCCGGCTGCGTTCCTGCCTTGACCTCGACCGTTGTCGTACCGTCGAGGGTGGGGATGTCGACGGAGCCACCGAGCGCAGCGGTGGAGAAGTCGATGGGGAGTTCGAGGTGGATATCCGCACCATCTCGCTCGAAGACGTCGTGGGCCTGGACCTCGAAGATGACGAAGAGGTCGCCGCTCGGGCCGCCCTTGGAGCCGGCTGCACCCTCGCCGCGGAGCCGGAGTCGCTGACCTGTGTCGATGCCGGCGGGGATCTTCACCTTGACGACCCGCTCCACCTTGGTGGTGCCGCGGCCGCCGCAGGGCTTGCAGGGGTTGGAGATGATGGTGCCGCGGCCCTTGCAGCGGGGGCAGGTGGACTGGACGGTAAAGAAGCCCTGGCTGTGGCGGACCTGTCCGGAGCCTGCGCAGCTGGAGCAGGGCGCGGGCCGGCTGCCGGCCTCTGCGCCGGAGCCACTGCAGGTAGAGCAGGCCTCGTCGCGTGCCACCTTGACCTCTTTGTCGGCGCCATGGACAGCTACATCGAAGGGAAGGCGCATGCCGAGCTCGAGGTCAGCGCCACGCTGCGGTGCATTGGGGTCGCGACGCTGGCCGCCGAACTGGAAGAACTCGGAGAAGATGTCGCCGAAGTTCGAGAAGACGTCCTCAGATGAGTACCCTTGGCCGCCATTGCCGAGCCCGGCTTCGCCGAAGCGGTCGTAACGGGCCCGCTTCTCTGTATCGGAGAGGATGCCGTAGGCCTCAGCCGCGAGCTTGAACTTGTCCTCGGCCGCCTTGTCGCCCGGGTTGCGATCAGGATGGTACTTGAGCGCCTGAGCGCGGTAGGCCTTCTTGATCTCGTCCGCTGAGGCATCCTTGGCCAGGCCGAGGACATCGTAGAGGTTTGCCTTTTCGCTCATGGGTTTGCTCTAAATCGGGTTGCGCGAGCGCGCTGCGGTAGGCACCGGGCGGGGGATGTCAAACAGTGGAAGTGTCGAACCGCCCGGGGCCGTGATCGCTGGACTCGTGGATTGTCTGCACCTTCGCCCGGAGGGGCGCATCTGAAGAGGGCGGGAAGAGGGTTGCTGCAGGCAGCGTTCCTCTTCCAGCAAGCCCTCGCACGCGGTCGACCTCGCCAGCCCTTCTCGGGGCGGGCGGCACTGACATCGGGCATCGTGTTGGAGGAAGCCATGTTAATGCGCAGCGAGCAAGTGATGAAGGTTTCGGCATCGGCAACCACGGCGGGTCGCGAAGACAGCGGCGTCCCGATGGATGCGGTGGGTCGGTATCTCTACGAGATCCGGCGGCATGTTCCGCTGACGGTCGAGGAGGAGGGGGTGCTAACGCGCCACTTCCGAGAGACTGGTTCGAAGGTCGCGGAGTCGCGGCTCGTGAATGCAAACCTGAGGCTGGTAGTGAAGATTGCGCGTGAGTACCCGACGGGTCGGACCTCGCTGCTCGACATCATCCAAGAGGGGAACGTGGGGCTGCTGCATGGCATTCGGAAGTTCGACCCTGAGCGGAACATCCGGCTTTCCAGCTACGCGCAGTGGTGGATCCGCGCCTACATCCTCAAGTACCTGATGGATAACCACAAACTGGTTAAGGTGGGCACCACGCAGGCGCAGCGGAAGCTCTTCTATAACCTACGCCGGGAGAAGGACCGGCTGCAGCAGCAGGGGCTGGTTCCCACGGCTTCGATGCTTGCGCGGGCGCTGGGCGTCAAAGAGGTCGAGGTGCGGGAGATGGAGGTGCGGCTTTCGGGCCGCGAGGCCTCCATCGACGCACCGATCGAGGACGGCGAGCGGGGGTCGCTCGGCGACATCATCCCGAGCGGCGAGGAGGCTGTGGATGAGCAGGTGGCATCGCGGGAGTCAGAGTCTCAGATGCTCGGGCAGTTTGCCTCGTTTTCGGCGCAGCTCTCGGGTCGCGATCTGGAGATCTGGCGGTGCCGCCTGGTTGCCGAAGAGCCCGAGACGCTTCAGTCGCTGGGCGACCGGTTCAAGGTGAGCCGAGAGCGGGCGAGGCAGCTCGAGGCGCGGATTGTGGCGAAGCTGGCGACCTTCTTGGGAGTGCCGAATTCGGCTGCTACCGCTCTGGTGCGGTCTGGCGCGTGAGGTGAGTTCTTGACCGTCTGCGGGCTACGGCGTAGCAGCCGTGTGGCAAGTGTGAACGCTCGAATCCACCACAGTCGGCAGCGCGGCGGATCGGCGGGCCCTGTGGTCGTGCTTCGGTGCCCTCCGCAGATGTTGTTGCGGTTGTTTCGAGCGGTTGTGTCGACGGTCACCCTCGAGAGGAAGTTCATGCAGTCGATTGAAGCCGTCGATGCCTCGCGGCAGCGCTGGATTGCGGCCCAGAAGAAGGCGGGCGTGGAGGGAATGTACCGCACACGAATCCACTATCTTCCGCTTCCGCCTTCGATGGCCGATGCGCTTCGGGTTCCGCGGGCTGGTCGTGCGGTGGTGCTGGAGTTGGGCGAGATTGATCCTCGGGGTTCGGCAGGGCTGGCAGCCTGTAAGCGGCTGGAGGAGGCTGGAGCGACGGCCTTCTCGGTGACGGTACGGGAGCGGGAGTCGGAGGAAGATTACGAGCGGGTGTTGGCGCTTGCGCAGCAGACCACGCTCCCGCTTGTGGTGCGCGACCGTGTGATCGATCGCTACCTGGTGACGATGGCGCGTGCGCACGGAGCCTCTGCGGTGACGGTGCAGCCCTCGGTTTTGGGCGATCGAGAGCTGCAGGCGGTGTTGGGTGCGGCCGTGGAGCATGGCCTCGAGGTCTGGTTCGAACTCGAGACAACCGCCGATCTGGCGCGCGCCGTTCGGTTTGGCCAGGGTCACCCCGTAGGGCCCGGCTTTCGGACGGCTTGCATAGGAGCCTCGAAGGAGGGCGGTGCGCTTCTGATGCAGGAGACGACGCGCCGGCTGATCTCGCGGCTGCCCGACGCGGTGCTGCGGCTCTGGACGATGGAGGAGGTGCCGGAGGTACTGCCGAGCACAGGCTTCTCGCAGGACTTTGACGCATGGGTGCTGCTCGCACCCACCGGGCAGGAGGCGGCGCTGGCGGCGCTGCTTGAACTCCCCGAGGCCGAGCGAGGGAGGTAGGTCATGGCGCGGTTTTCTGGAGAGCATCAGGCGGTTTTGCTTGTTAAGGCTCCGCTCGAGCGTGTCGCTGCCGGGTTCTCTGATCTGGACCGGATTGTGCGCTGTTACGGGCCACTGGAGCGCTCGGAGCGGGTAGACGATGAGACCCTGCGGTTCTGGCTGGTTCCGAAGGCGCAGCGGGGCATCTCGTTCAAGGGAAACTACAGCTGCCGATACCGGCTTGTGACGCCGGAACTGCTCAGCTGGTCGACCGTGGGGACGGGCAACATGTGGTCGACGGGCTCGTCGCGGTTTGAGGCGGTGGAGCCGGGGCACACGCGTGTGACCTATGCTCAGACGATGGAGGTGGAGATGGAGCTGAGCCGCCTGCTGGCTCCCATCGCGCGGCCCATCGTAGGGCACGAGATGCGCGAGGGGATCAGAGCCTACCTCGAGCGGATGGTCGCGAGCGTGGAGCGGGACGGCTGAGTTACTTGTCGGCGGGCGGCGTCAGCGGTAGCGTCGGGCTTCACGATGGAGGATGCATGAGGCGGATTGCGGCGGTTTGTTTGTGTTTGGTTTGCTGCCTGCTGGCGGTTTCGGCGCGCGCCTCGGCGCCGCTTGATGTTGCGGCGATGATGGGCAAGGCGGCCTGGTCGGCGACCCCCGCCGAGGTGCTGGCCGACTACCGCGAGCAGATGATGGCACGGTTCCGGCAGGCGTCGGCCGGCATTGCCGATCCCTTGCGGGTGGAGGAGCTCCGGAAGGAGGTCGATGCGTCGATCAAGCGGGCCTCCGAGAGCCTCGCGCAGCTTGATAACGAGCGGACGGGATACGAGGTCTCCGTGATCGGCGGCGAGGTCTTCGGGCAGAAGGGCATGTCGATGATCACGGTCCGTCCAACGGCAAGCCTGACGGGCAATTTTCATTACATGGTCTTCTCGGAGGGGCGGCTCTCCAAGGTGCTGATTCCCTTTGGCATCGTGGCGATGGACTACATGGCGATCGAGCAGTTCATGGCGGTTCAGTCGGAGAAGTTCGGGCCGCCGGACACGACAGAGTTTCGCAAGGACGACAACGGTGTGAAACTGCTGCACGAGGCAGTTTGGAGCGACGGCGTAACGCGGATGCGGCTGCTGGAGCGTCGCACCGACCTGCAGAGCCATCTGATTGTACTTGAAGATGCGACGAAGCCGACCTTGAGCCTGCCCGTCGATGCCAGCATCCGTCCCCGCCGTAGCGTCGAGGATCTGCTCGGCGGCGAGGGTGAGGGGCCGGTTGAGAGGGACGAAGAGGAAGGGGAAGGGGAAACATTCGAGTAGTCGCAGGGCGCAGGCTGAACGGCGGCGACCGCAGAGAGCGAACCAATCGTCAGGAGCGAAGAAGATGAACAAGTTGATGCTGACCGCAGTGGCCGGACTCCTCGTGCTTGGCACGACCGCATGCGAAGAGGAGAAGAAGGGACCGCCCCCGGAGCCTCAGTTTGAGGTCCCTGGTAGCAGCCCGCTGGCGTTGACGAAGACGAACCGTGGCGTCGAACTCTGGCCGACGGCCACGGTTGTGGACGGCCATGGTGCGCGCTTGGCGGAGAAGGCAGCGTCGGCCGAGACGCTGGTGGTCTACGAGCAGCTGTCGAGTGAGTATGTCATGGCTCGGACGGCGGTGTTCGCCGACGCCAAGTTGGAGAACCGGCTCGAGGATCTCTTTGCAGAGCCGAAGCTAACCGACGCGATGGCTGGCTATGGGCGGAAGGTCTTCGTGGTCGACCCGCTGCGGCTTGACCAGACTTGGATTGTAGATGCGTCGCGCGGCACGCGCGGCGATGCGGCCGGGCGGGAGAGCTTCCTGAACTTCGGTGATGCGGGCTACCGTGAGGATGCTGCCACGCGGATTGTTTCTGCGATCGCCGACGCTGGCGTGGTTCCCGAGGCGGTGGTCATTGGCTCCGAGATGGAGCGCTACTACCTGCTGAACCGGAGCGACTGGTCGAACTTCGCGAGCTTCTATCTGGAGGTTCGCAGCGCCATCAAGGCTGCCTTCCCCACGGTGCAGGTTGCGGTGGGTATCAACTGGTCGAACTTCATGGAGTCGGTGGCGCCGGACTTCATCATTCCGGAGGCCGACGCGGCGGGCTGTGCGGCTGACGCGGAGTGTGGCGCAGGCAGTTACTGTGCAGCGTCGCAGTGCGGCGAGCTCGACTTTGTGGCGGTGCAGGCCGCATGGCAGGCAGTCATCGACCCCATCACGTTCGATGCCGTGACAGCCACGCCGCTGACCGACTTCTACGCCTTCGCCTCCATCCCGAACGGGGCGCTTTACGGCGGCAACCCGGACGCGCTGCCCGACACCCACTATGCGGGCATTCCGACGATGTTCCGTGAGGAACCTACGCGGAAGCTCCCGGTGCGTTGGTTCCGGATTGGCTGGGATGTCACGGGCGACTCGGAGACACCGGTGAAGTTCCTGAGCCGTTTCAAGGAGCTCAACGGCCGCGGCTACGATGTGGCGCTCCTCTCCTGGTTCGGCTTTGTGCGTCAGCTGACGGGCGACTGCAATGTGATCCGCGACACGCTGAAGGCGCGTCCTGAGGTCTGTCAGCGCGGCTTCTACACGAGCTCGGGCGCTCCTGCGGGCAGCCTCGGCGAGCGCTACTTCGCCGACTGACGTAAGAGCTCTCGGAGCTCGGTTTCGACGGCTCCGACCTCACCCGCGCCGATGTGTGCGCCGACGATGGTTCC
This sequence comes from Bradymonadales bacterium, assembly GCA_947483645.1. The sequence continues at coordinate 14,865 of CANKLS010000018.1, forward strand.
GGTGCGGTCGATGACCAGCCAGGAGGGGTAGGCCGCGACCCAGATCTGGGGGATGCTGGCGAGGTCGGTATCCGTGGCGATGGTGTAGGCAAGGTCGGTGTGCTTGGCCGCGTAGGCGGCTACATCGAGCGGGTCTTCGGGCGATAGCGCGATGATGGTGGCGTCGTGGCCGAGCTCCTGCTGTAGTGCGCTGAGCTGGGGAGCGGTGCGGGAGCAGGAAGGGCACCAGGTGGCCCAGAAGTAGAGGACGGTGGGCTGGCCGGCGGCGGGTAGTTCGACAGGCTTGTGGTCCAGGCCGACGCCGCGCGCGCTTGGGAACTGTGAGCCCACGAGCTTTCGGAAGATCTCTTGGTCGTTCTTGGGACGCTCCGCGAGGGTCGCCTTGACGGTGCGTGGTGCTGCGCCGCCGAGCGAGATGTCGACGGTGGAGGCCGGGGGGAGGGCGCGGATGATGGCGATCATGGCCTCGGAGGTGGCGACGGGTTGGCCGTTGATGGCGAGGATGGTGTCACCGGAGGCGAGTCCTGCGCGGTCGGCTGGGCCGGCGCTGAGAACGGCGGACGCAACGACCTGGCCGTCGCGGGTTGCGAGGCGGAGTCCGAGCCAACCGCTGGGTGGCTGCGGTACGGACGGTGCGTTCTGCGCGGTGGTGGGCGCGGCCGCGTTGGTAGCGGGGGGTAGTTCTGCAGCGGCTGCCGGCGCGGCGGCGAAGAGGATTGCGGCGAGCGCAAGTCGTGCAGAGCGGGGGATAGAGCGTGGCATGCTGGATGAACTCTGGTAGTGGCGCAGATTGACGCGAAGCGAGCCATTCATGGAGCAATGAGGCGATGGATACAAGGCTAACCGTTGAGCAGATTCAGAGCGTGCGACTTGGCCTCGTGGGGAGCGCGTTGGTGCTGGTCACAGTGATCGGCTGGGTAGGCATGCTGCATAAGTCGAAGTGGGATGTGCCCGCCGGCCGCGGCTGGATGCGGTATGTGGCGGGCTGCCTGGTTGGCTGCCTGGTCTGGTTTGCCTTTGCGCTCTATACCGCGGCGCCGGCCGGCGAAGAGCTGCCCTGCTACACGCTGGAGCAGGCGCGTGCCCGCCAGGCGGAGTTGAAGCTGCCGATCCTGATGGACTTCACGGCAGACTGGTGCACGGCCTGCCACGAGTTGCGTGAGAAGACCCTCAACAGCAACGATGTGATTGATGCCAAGGATCAGTTCATCTGTGCGGTGGTCGATGTTACGGATGAGACGCCCGCGAACGTAAAGCTGATGAAGGAGCACGGCGTTCAGAGTCTTCCGCGGCTAGCGCTGGTGAGCCCGGAGGGAAAGTATCTCCCGGAGGCTTCGCTGGCGGGATTTGTGGATGCAGAGACGGTGCTGAACTCGGTTCGGGCTGCGGCGTCGGGCGGTGGGTCAACCCGGATGACAGACTTCGAGCGGGCCTTGGCGCGCGGCGGTTGGCTGTCGGCCTTCTTCCTTGTCTTTCTCGCAGGCATCGGGGCGAGCCTCACGCCCTGCGTCTACCCGCTCATCCCGATCACGATCGGTGTGTTCGGCGCGGCGGAAGCGAAGTCGCGGATGCATGCCTTCTCGCTGTCGCTGGTCTATGTGCTGGGCATTGCGGTGACCTACAGCGCACTGGGCATTGCCGCAGCGCTGGCTGGCGGGCTGTTCGGCTCGGCACTTCAGAGCCCTGTGGTGCTGGGAAGTTTTGCGATGATGTTCATTGCCCTTGGGCTGAGCTCGCTGGGGCTGTTTGAATTGCAGCTGCCGACGGGGCTTCAGACGAAGCTGGCCAGTTCGGGTGGCGCGGGTTTCGGCGGTGCGCTGGTGATGGGGCTGCTGGCCGGTGTGATCGCTGCGCCCTGCGTGGGCCCGATTCTGTCGGGCGTGCTGTTGTTCATCACGCAGACGCGGGATGTGCTGTTGGGCGTGGCGCTGATGACTGATTTTGCGCTGGGGATGGGGCTGCTGTTCATCATCCTGGGGACCTTCTCTTCGCTGGCGCACAAGCTGCCGCAGTCGGGGTCGTGGATGGATTATGTGAAGACGGGGTTTGCGGTCATCTTTGTGGCCGTGGGGATGCGCTACCTTGCGCTTTCGATCTCTGAACTGCGCGACGCGCCTGGTGCCTTCTGGGCCACGGCCGCTCGTCTCTGGAGCTGAGCTGCGGTGGCCGAGCCGGGGCTGGCGTCGCGCGGGTCGTGCAGGGAATCGGGTAGCCATCGGGGACTGTGCCGGGGTCGTTTGACAGGCCGTTGCCTGTGCCTACCTCAGCGCCTTCGCGAGATGTTCCGCGTTCACGGGAAGTCCCATGCCCCTCTACGAATACCGATGTGAGCGTTGTTCGAACGAGTTTGAAGTGCTCGTTCGCCGCAGTGACACGGCGATTTGCTGCCCGTCCTGCGGCGGTGATGAGGCGTCGAAGAAGGTGAGCCGGAGCTCGTTCCACCTCAAGGGTACGGGCTGGTATGCGTCGGAGTATGCGTCGGCGAGCGCTGCATCGGCGGAGAGTGCGAGTGCAGCAGCGACAGAATCGGTGGGCGGCTGCGGCTGCGCGAGCGAGACGAAGTAGGAATCAACCAATCGCGTCGTCGCAGAGATGGCGGCGCGTGAATCGAAGGAGAAGAGAGATGGCAAAGATCATCGGCATTGACCTCGGAACGACGAACTCGGTTGTCTGCGTGATGGAGGGCGATGAGCCCGTCGTGATCGCGAACCAGGAGGGCGCCCGTACGACGCCATCGGTGGTGTCGTTTGACGCCAACGGCGAGGCGGTTGCGGGTCAGGTTGCGAAGCGGCAGTCGATCACGAACACGGAGGGCACGATTTTCTCGGCCAAGCGGTTCATTGGTCGGAAGTTCAGCGAGTGTCAGAACGAGGTGAAGCGGATGCCCTACTCGGTCCGCGAGGCGAAGAATGGGGACTGCGAGTTTGAGATCCGTGGTCGGCGCTACGCTCCGCCGGAGATCAGCGCGAAGGTGCTGATGAAGCTGAAGGCGGCTGCGGAGGCCTACCTGGGCGAGACGGTGACGGAGGCGGTCATTACGGTGCCGGCCTACTTCAACGACAGCCAGCGTCAGGCGACCCGCGACGCGGGCCGCATCGCCGGCCTGGATGTGAAGCGCATCATCAACGAGCCGACGGCTGCGGCACTGGCCTACGGCCTGGACAAGAAGAAGGAGGAGACCATCGCGGTCTACGACTTCGGCGGCGGTACCTTCGACGTGTCGATTCTGGAGGTTGGTGACGGCGTGGTCGAGGTGAAGTCGACGAACGGCGACACGACGCTTGGCGGCGACGACGTTGACCACCGGCTGATGGACTGGCTCATCGAGGAGTTCAAGCGGGAGTGCGGCATGGATGTCTCGAAGGACAAGATGGTCCTTCAGCGGCTCAAGGATGCGGCGGAGAAGGCGAAGATTGAGCTTTCTTCGGTGACGGAGACGGAGATCAATCTGCCCTACCTGACGGCAGACGCGACGGGTCCGAAGCACCTTGTGAAGACGCTGTCGCGGGCGAAGCTCGAGCAGCTCATCGATGACATCATCGAGCGGACGATGGAGCCCTGCCGGAAGGCGATGGCGGATGCGGGCCTGAAGGCTTCGGACATTCACCAGGTTGTTCTTGTCGGCGGCTCGACGCGTATCCCGAAGGTGAAGCAGCGGGTGACCGAGTTCTTCGGCCGCGAGCCGCACCAGCGTGTGAACCCGGACGAGGTTGTGGCGCTGGGCGCTGCGGTTCAGGCCGGCGTTCTGTCGGGCGACGTGAAGGACCTCCTTCTGCTCGATGTGACGCCGCTGTCGCTTGGCATCGAGACGCTTGGCGGCGTGACGACGGTGCTCATCCCGCGCAACACGACCATCCCGACAAAGCGTTCGGAGACCTTCTCGACCGCCTCGGACAGCCAGAGCTCGGTGACGGTGCATGTCACGCAGGGCGAGCGGAAGATGGCGAACGACAACAAGTCGCTCGGCAAGTTCAACCTCGATGGCATCCCCTCCGCGCCTCGCGGCGTGCCGCAGATTGAGGTCACCTTCGACATCGATGCCAACGGCATCGTTCACGTGTCGGCGAAGGACAAGGCGACCGGCACCGAGAAGCAGATTCGCATTGAGTCGTCGTCGGGCATCTCCGAGGCCGACATCCAGCGGATGGTGCGCGAGGCGGAGCAGAACAAGGAGGAGGACGAGCGCAAGCAGGAGCTTGTGAACCTCCGTAACGAGGTGGACTCGATGTCGTGGAGCGCGAAGAAGCTCATCGATGAGAACCGTGAGAAGCTCGACGCGGCGCTTGTCGCGCGCGTGGAGGAGGCCCTTGCCGAGGCCAAGACGGCGCTGGAGTCGGGCAGCAAGGAGACGCTCGAGGCGGCGAAGTCGAAGTTGGAGAAGGCCTCTCACGACCTTGCGCAGAAGATGTATGAGGCTGCCTCGTCCGAGCAGGGCGGCGGCGGTGCGAATGGTGGCGGTGGCGCCGATGGCGACGTCATCGACGCGGAGTTCGAAGACAAGAAGTAGTCGTCGCGCCGTTTGCGCCTCGCTGGGGCGCTGTGTCGAAGGGGCCGCCGTGTGGGAGACCATGCGGCGGTTGACCTTTTTGGCGGCTTGGCGCAAAGATGGGGCATATGCAACCGATGGTGGCCGGCAATGGATTCACAGGATTCGAAGACTGGGCGACTGCTCTCCAAGTCGTCGCCGCTTGAGGTGGTAGCCGATCAAGGGGCCGACGGTTCCTATGAGATCCGTGTTGAGCGTGGCGCCACGCCGGCTCCCGAGGTGGTGGTGGTGCGTGCGGAGGCTGCTTCGTTGGCTTCTGGCGGTCGCGGTCGCCGGTGGGGGCTCTGGCTGGTGGCTGGCGCGATGGCGTTGACCGGAATGGTCTGCTTGGTAGCCGGCGGCGGTGGCGCGCGGCCGACCTCGAAGAGCGTGGAGGGCGTTGCTGTTCCCGGTCCGGCCGGCGAGCCGGTGGAGGAGCCTGCGCTGCGCGGGGCTGTGGCACCGCTGGCGGCGCAGGATACGGGTAGCCCCATGCCTCCGACCGATCCGCTGCTGGAGCCCAACGCGGTGCCGCTCTCTGCGGCGACGGCGCTCGGGGTGGCAGTGGAGCCTCTGGTGGAGCCTGTGCGGGCGGTGTTGCCGGCTGCGCAAGAGGCTGCGCCCGAGGGCGAGCTGAACCCGGAAGATGAGGGGCTCGAGGGCGAGGAAGGCCCCGATCCCGCCGCGGGCGAGTCGCCTGAGGGTGAGCCTGAAGAGGGCGAACTGAATCCGGAAGATGAGGGGCTTGAGGGCGAGGAGCCTGCCCCCGAGTAGCGGCTGCAGACCGGTCGCGGCGGCAGCTGCGCGGGCATCGGAAGCGAGGAGAGCGAAATGTCGAACGAGGTCGCAGCGCTGGTGGCGCAGTTGTCGGAGACGGAGCTGTTCGGCGGGATTGGCGAGTCGCTGCTGCCGCAGGTGGCGCGGGTCTTCACCCGGCAGACGGCGCGGGCTGGGACGGTGTTGTTCGAGCAGACCACGCCGGTGGCCTCGGTCTATGTGGTGGCGCGCGGCGGCGTGGAGCTGCGGCGCCGCGACATCGCGACGGGCATGGACTACCTGGTGGCCTCGTATCGCGAGCTGAAGTCGTTCGGCGAGGAGAACGCGCTCGGCGACGACATGTCTCCGCTCTATGCGGTGGCGACGGCAGAGTGCGACCTGTTGCTGATTTCGCGAACCAACTTTGTGTCGCTGATGCAGCAGATTCCGGCGGTGGGGCTGGCAGCGGCGCGCATCATCGCGCGGCGTGCGAACCGGCTATTTTCGGACAAAGGGGTGAATTTTGGGGCGCTGTCGAAGCTGAACATCGACCGGGCGCTCTGGAGTTCGGTGCCTCGCCGCCTGATTGTGGAGGCGCGGGTGCTGCCGCTGGGGCGTCGGGGCGCGACGGTGCTGGCTGCGATGACCAACCCCTTCGATTCCAACGCGATCGATGAGGCGCGCCGTGCGTTTGGCGGTGCGAATGTGGAGGTTGTCGCGGTCTCGGAGGCGGAGTTTGACCGGTATGTGACGCGGTATGTTCTGCCCGCGCTGGACGGGATTGTGGAGGCCGCGGCTGACCCGCATTTGATTCCGAAGCTTCCGAACAAGGCCTACCAGATGAAGTTCACCCAGGAGGGGAACGAGAACATCTCGGAAGAGGAGCGGAAGGCGCAGGTGACGGGCGAGCAGGTGGTGGCGATGCTCAACCAGATCATCGGCGACGGGCTCGCGCTGGAGTGCAGCGACATCCACATCGAGCCCTACGAGGCCGATTGCCAGGTTCGGTATCGCATTGAGGGCAAGCTGCTTCGGCGGCCCGATCCGATCCCGATGCGGTATCACGGCGCGGTGGTGAGCCGCCTGAAGGCGCTCGCGAGCATGAACATCACGGAGCGGCGTAAGCCGCAGGATGGTCGGTTGGGCTGCGTGTTCAATGAGCGAGAGATCTCGTTGCGCATCTCGTCGGTACCGACGCGGTTTGGCGAGAAGGTGGTCATGCGTGTGCTGGACCGGTCGGCGTCGCTGATCGGGCTCGACCGGATCATCGGGCTGCCGAGGGTGCGCGACATTGTGCGGAGCCTCATCTTCCAGCCGCACGGCATTGTGCTCATCACGGGCCCGACGGGAAGCGGCAAGACGACGACGATGTACTCGGCCATCCTTGAGCGGCGGGGCGAGGGCATCAACATCAACACGGTCGAAGACCCCATCGAGTACACCATCCCGGGCATCACGCAGGTGCAGTACAACGATGCGGTGGACCTGGGGTATGCGCAGGCCATCAAGGCCTTTCTGCGTCAGGATACCGACGTGATGCTCATCGGAGAGACGCGTGACGCGCGGACGGCCGGCTATGCGATTCAGGCCGCGCTGTCGGGCCACCTCGTGCTCACCTCGCTGCACACGAACTCGGCGCTCAGCACCATCTACCGCTTGAAGGACATGGGCATCGAGTCGTTCCTGCTCGGCAACGCGATTGGCGGCGTGGTGGCACAGCGGCTGGTCCGGAAGATTTGCTCTGATTGTCGACAGCCGCACAACTACCCATCGTCGCTGTTGTCTCGCGTGTTTGATGCGGGCGAGCCCGTGCCGCCGCTCTACCGGGGCGCTGGGTGCGGGCGCTGCAACAACAGCGGTTACCGCGGTCGCGCAGCGGTGGTCGAGGTCATGCGGATGAACGAGGAGCTGCGGGCGGCGATTGCTGCCAATGCGCCCATGACGGAGCTCAAGGAGGTGGCCGTCGCGGCGGGCATGGTGACCTTCCGCGACTACTGCCGGGAGCTGTTGGTGCAGGGTTTGACGACGCCGTCCGAGGTGAGCCACATCCTCTATGCGGAGGATGAGGCGACGGCGAAGGGCGAGGTGAAGGTGTGCGGAAACTGCGGTGCTGCGAACACGGCGTCGACGAAGTACTGTGAAGATTGCGGGAATTCGTTGAGCTGAGGAGCGGTCGATGCGGAATCTGGGCCTGGTCTGGTGTCTGGTGCTGGTTGCAGGTTGCGCGGAGGATGCTGCGGCCCCGACGGCGGTCGATGCGGGCGTGGACGAAGGCAACGGCTCTGGCAGCGGCGAAGGCTCTGGTAGCGGCGAGGGCTCTGGCAGCGGCGAGGCGCCGATTCCTCCTTGCGGCGGTGGCTACGACCTCAACGATGACGGGGTCTGCGACCACGACGTGGCGGATTGGTCGCGTGGCGCGTTGGTCGTGGGAGGACTGCCGAGAACGGATATCTACGAACTCGGCTCGGCGCTGCCGGAGGTGGCATCGAACGGTGTGGGGCACGCGCTGATCTGGCCGGTCGATGTGTCGGGCGTGCTGCTGCCGTGGGGTGCGCTCACACGGATGCTCGACCCCGACACCACCGACCCCGGTCTGCGGGCGCTTCAGAACGGCGCGCGCGGCCTGCTGGGCTTTGGGACGACGACGGAGATGTATGGTTGGCTCGGGCTCACGCAGCTTGATGGCTCCAGCGAAGCGATGCCGGGCGTGGCGTGGCCGGCCTATGCGCAGGCGGGAGATTTCTTGGGCGTGGGGCAGGTGCCGACGGCGCAGGGGCCGGCGCTGACCTTCTCCTGCGCGACCTGTCACACGGCGGATCTGTTCGGGAAGACGGTGTTCGGGCTGTCGAACCGGCGGGCGCGTGCGAACGAGTTTTTCCATGTGGCGAGGCGGTTCTTTCCGTCGCTCACGACCACGGCCTTTCGTAGCGCAACGGACGCGACGCCGGATGAGCTGGCGCTGTTTGAGCGGACGAAGCTGAATCTGGGTTCGGTGGGGACGAAGGAGCCGCAGGTGCTGGGGCTGGATACCTCGCTGGCGCAGGTGTCGCTGAGCCTCGCGCGGCGCGCGGAGGATGGATACTCGACCAAGGATCGTGCGCTGGAGCGGACGCCGCGGGTGGCGGCGCTGGCGACCGAGGTGGCCGACAGCAAGCCGGCGGTCTTCTGGAACGCGAAGTACAAGAACCGCTGGTTGAGCGACGGTTCGATCGTTTCGGGCAATCCGATCTACACGAACTTTCTCTGGAACGAGATCGGGCGTGGGACCGACCTGCATGAGCTCGAGGCTTGGCTGGCGCGGAACCAGAAGGTCGTCGATGAGCTGACGGTTGCGGTCTTCGCGTCGCAGCCTCCAAAGTGGGTGGACTGGTTCGGCGAAGGGTCGCTGGATGTTGCGGCTGCGGAGCGGGGGCAGGTGCTGTTTGATGCGAACTGCGCCCGCTGCCACGGCAGCTACGAGAAGGGGTGGCAGGCGGCCGATGCGGCAAGCATGACGGTGACGGAGCTGGTTGCGACCACCCGGGTGACCTACTTTGAGGATACGCCGGTGCACGATGTGGGGACCGACCAGCTGCGGGCGCGTGGCATGGCCGACTTTGCGGAGCGGCTAAACGTGCTGGAGATCTCGAAGGCGATGGGGACGGTCGTGGAGGTGCAGTCGGGCTATGTTCCGCCGCCGCTGGAGGGCATCTGGGCGCGCTATCCCTACCTGCATAACGGGAGCGTGCCGACGCTGTGCGACATGCTGACGCCGTCGGCGCGGC
>CANKLS010000019.1 GCA_947483645.1 Bradymonadales bacterium
ATGTCGCCCGCCGTCAGCCCGGTGTCTGCGTAGGCCTCCTTGGCCGCACGCTCGGTGATGCCCATCCGGGTGAAGTCGGAGACCTGCCCGAGCGCGCCGTTCGACTGCGCGTAGGAGAGCACCTCAACAGCATCGTCCGGCGAGAGGCCGAGCGCGCGCAGCCCCTCTTCGGAGGCAAGGACCATGGCGGCTGCGCCGTCAGAGACCTGCGAGCAGTCGCTGATCTTGAGGAAGGGCGAAAGGTCGGGGTTCTTCAGGAAGGTGGGGTTGCGGTCGTTGGCGGTCGCAGCCTGCTCGAAGGTCATTGGCACGGCTTTCATATGGGCGTTCGGGTTCTTCGCCGCGTTGGCGTAGGCCTTCACAACCACATGGGCGACATCCTCCTCGGTCACGCCGGTCTCTGCACGACAATGCATCGTGCGACGGGCGAACATGGCGGGGAAGGTGAAGTCGTCGAGGCCGCGCTCGGTCTCGTAGTGCGAGGCGCGGGCGAGGAAGTCTGCACCCTCGCGCGCCGACACGGTGGTCTGGGCCTCGGCGCCGATGGCGAGCGTGATGTTGCGGCCGGCCTGAATGGCTTCGATGGCGCCAATCATGGCCAGCGCACCCGAGGCACATGCGCCCTCCACGCGGGTGAAGGGGACACCCTCCAGACGGCTCTCCACGCGGGCAAGCATCGAGCCGAGGTGGCCCTGCTTGTTGAAGAGTTCGCCGGCGAAGTTGCCGACATAGCCCTTCTCGATGCGGGCGGGTTCGAGGCCCGTCTCGGCAAAGAGCTTGGCAAGCACCTGCGCGAAGTACTCCTCGAGCGTTGGGTTCTCGCGCTTGCCGAAGTCGGCATGCCCCTTCCAGATGAAGTCGGGATGCGACTTGCCGATGAAAGGGGTGAGCGCACCGCCTACAAGGAAAACGCGACGAAGAGGCTTCATGAAGATGCTCCAGCAGAGTGAATGTAGGGCGAGCGGCGTAGGCCTGCCAGCGCCGCGCAGATAGTGAGTGTTGGGCGGTTTGGCCACACCTCGCACGAAACGCGGCGCGTCACTCGAGCAGCGGGTCCAGCGTTCCGGCAGCCCCGGTTTCGTCGAGCAACACCAGGTCGTCGCGATGGATGACCGCGTCGCCATTGGAGTATCCAAGCGTCTCCGCGATCTGCTCGCTTCGAAGGCCCCGAAGGCGACGAATCTCCGATGCAGAATAGGCCACGAGGCCGCGTGCAAAGGTGTTGCCCGCCTCGTTCTGGAGGTCGACCGCGGCACCTGGGCCGAAGTCGCCGCTCACCCCGAGCAGACCGCTGGGCAACAGCGACTTGCCGAGCTCGCGGAGTGCGCGCGAAGCGCCGGCATCGACAGAGATCACACCGCTCGGACGGGCGCCAAACTTGATCCAACTCTTGCGGGCGCCGAGCTGTTGGTCGCGCGGTACAAGCAGGGTGCCGAAGCCCGGACCGCCGCTCAGCGCCGCGCCGAGTCCGCTGAGTTCGCGACCGGGCCCAATGATGGTCGGCACGCCGTAACCTGCGGCGATGCGCGCCGCCCGGATCTTGGAGGCCATGCCGCCCGTGCCAGGCCCCTCCTGGCTGGCGGGACCGGCGATGGCGAGCAGCCCCGGGTCGTCGGCAAAGGCCACCGCGATGGGGCTGGCGGTATTATCGCGGGTCGGGTCGGCATCGAAGACGGCGCTTACATCGGAGAGGATGATGAGCAGGTCGGCGCCGACGACGCTCGTGAGCAATCCGGCGAGCTGGTCGTTGTCGCCGAAGCGGAGCTCCTCGGTGGCCACCGTATCGTTCTCGTTCACGATGGGGATGATGGAGGGTACGAGCTCCATCTCGCGGAAGGTGATGCGGGCGTTGAGGAACCGCTCCCGGTTGGCGATGTCGTCGCGCGTGAGCAGCACCTGGGCGACCTGCTTGCCGTAGAAGCCGAACTCTTCGCCGTAGAGGTGCATGAGGCGCGGCTGACCGATGGCTGCAAGCGCCTGCTTGGCTGATAGCGTATCGGTGCGACTCTCATCGGCACGGCGCATCGAGGCGATGGTGCGACGACCCACAGCCACCGCTCCCGAGGTCACCAGGACGATGTGGCGGCCGGGCACGTCGGCCAGACGAGCGATGGTCTCCACGATCGCGCAGAAGTTGTGGCGGTCGATCAGGTTGGCTGACCCGCCGACCAGGACATTCGAGCCAACCTTGATGACAATCCGTTTGGCCCGCGCCAGGCGAGCACGGGTCTCTGCTTCGGTCGCCGGGGCGACCCGCTCAACTTGAATTCTCGACACGGAGCAGACTCGGTTAGGGTTGACGGGCGCACATCTTCGGGGCTTGAAGTCCCCATCGGCTACCACGCAAGGCCTCGTCGTGACAACGCGCTCCAACCATAACGCGACCATCGCCCTCTGGGTAGCGAGCTGGGTCGTGGCTGCGGTTTGCGTGTGGAACACCACGCCGGGGCTCGGGTGGCTCGACGCAGGCGATTTTGCCACCGCCGGCTTCACGCTTGGGGTGCCCCACCCGACCGGCTTTCCGCTCCTTACCCAACTCACCAACCTCGCCGGGCTCCTCCCGGCAGGAAGCCTCGGCGGGCGTTCCGCCTGGCTGTCAGGCGCTGCAACCGCCGCCGCCATCGGCCTGCTCGTCGCAGCCCTCTTCCGCGCACGGGCCTCGAAAGCGCTAGGCTTCGTCGTGGCAGTCGCGGCACTCCATGGCATCGCGACGCTGAGCATCCATGCCCGCACCACCGAGGTCTACGGGCTCACGCTCCTGCTTGGCGCCGCCATCATCTGGCTGCTCGCGCGGGCCGACGACCGACGCGATACGCCAGACCTCCGCCTCTCGCTGTTGCTCGGTCTCCTGCTTGGGCTCGGCTTCGCCCATCACGCTCTCTTCCGCCTCTGGGCGCCCGCCGTGGTGCTGTTGCATCTGCGTCAGCTTACGGCGCCGCGCCGCACACGCGCGCTCTGCCTCGGTGCGCTTGGGGCCTTCATTGGAGGCCTCACCAACCTCTATCTGGTTGCCGCCGCGCTCCGGGGAGGCCCCCACAACTGGGGCGACCCGTCTACCCTCCCCGCGCTGCTTCGGGTGCTAGCCGGCACCGAGATTCGCGAGGCCTTCACGGGCGAAATGGGGAGCCTTACCCACGCTTCCGAACACCTGCTGGAGGCGGTGGGGCAGCTGGGAGGCTTTGCGCCCATCATTGCGGCAGGCCTGTTGGTGTTGTTCGGCATGATGCGTTGGCGGCGAGGCGGCGAGCAGGCGCCCGCAGCGCTCACCGCGGTGGCCACGATGATTGCAGTCGAGGTCGTCTACGCCATCTTCCTCAACCCCATGGGGCTCCGCGATCTGCAGAACCTGCAGTGGACGGCGCTCCTGCTCCCGCTGCTTGGCATCGCCTGGCTCGAGCGCGCCGCAGGCCCCGCTACGGCTACGCGGTGGCTGCTTCCCGTCGCTGCGCTCGCCCTCGCCCTGCTGCTCCGGGCACCCACCGACGCACGCGCTGTGGGCCTCGCCGATGACTGGAGCTCGGAAGACCTCGCGTTGAGTGCCCTCGTGACTGCGCCCTCCGAGGCCGTTCTCCTCCCCGCGAGCGACAGCCTCATCGCCGGCACCCTCTTCCTGCAGGTCGCCGGCGACGCGCGCCCCGACCTCTACCTGCTCGGTCGTTCGCAGGCCTCGCGAGAGGCTTCGCTCAGCTACCTCGACGCGCGTCAGCCCTTCACGCTGCTCGGCGAACCGACAGAGAGGGGCGACGTCGCAGACCTCCGCCCCCGGTTTGACCGACTGCTCGCGCGGGCCGCCGCCGCGGGACACCCGGTGCTCTGGGAGCGCCTCACGCGCGACACAGATCTACCCGCAGCAACTTCGCTGACCGACTGTTGGCCTCTCGCCATCGCCACACCAGGCGGCAGCTGCCCCGTGGAGCGGCGCATCAGCACGGCTTCGCTTGACGTTGCCTTCGGTCAGGCCGCCAGAGCCACCTCAGGCGCAGCGCTCCCGCCCTACCGGAGTTGGCTCGCAGAGCAGCAGGGCGCGCGAGGCTCCGATGCAGCGCGTGTAGGCGACTGGCGAAGCGCCCTCCCCGCCTTTGCCGGCGCGGCGACACTCGAACCCTCCTCGAGCCGGATCTCTAACCTTGCCGTAGCGCTCGCAAACCTCGGGCGCTCCGACGAGGCCTTCGCTGCGCTCGAGGCGGCTTGGCCGCTCTATCCGCAGAGCACCAAGCTCTGCAGCAACGCCGCCGCCTTCCCGACGACCAACCCCGAAGTCCGAGCCCGCTGGGCGGAACGCTGTCCGGCTCAACCCTCGGAGTAGAAGGCGGAGACCGCCTCCACCACATAGGACTGCTGCGCCTCTGTGAGCCCAGGGAAGATGGGGAGCGCGAGCGAGTCGCGCGTCGCAGCCTCCGCGTTCGGAAACGATGCACCCTGCGGCACAAAGGCAGCCAGCGAAGGCTGCTGCGCAAGCGTCTTGGGGTAGTAGACCGCACTGCCGATCCCGCGCTTGTCGAGGTAGGCCGCAAGCTGATCCCGCCGCGGTGCCCGCACCACGAACTGGTTGTAGACATGGTAGAAGCGACCATCCACACCGTCATCTGCCGGCAGCGCGAAGCCTTCAGGCAACGAGGCCGCAGCGAAGAGGGCACGGTAGCGAGCAGCGTTGCTCCGCCGCTCCGCTTCGACGGCGTGTAGGTCGGGGAGCTTGGCGCGGAGGATCGCGGCCTGCAGGCCATCGAGGCGGGCGTTGTAGCCAAGCACGACGCTGTTGTACTTCGCTGCGAAGCCATGCTGCCGGACCATGCGGAGCTGCTGGACCTCTGCCTCGGTGCGGACAAAGGCCATGCCGCCATCACCGTAGGCGCCCAGGTTCTTGGCCGGGAAGAAGGAGACGCAGGCCATGTCGCCGAGCGTGCAGACAGGCTGGCCGTCCAGTCGCGCGCCGAGGCCCTGCGCTGCATCTTCGATGATGCGCACATCGCTGCGACCAGCCGCCGCAAGCGCCGAACGAAGCGCGACAACATCGGCTGCGCGACCGAAGAGGTGCACGGCAATGACCGCCCGTGTCTGCGCCGTCAGCGCGCCGACCATCGCCTCCGGGGTCAGGTTGAGCGTCAGAGGATCCACATCGGCGAAGACGGGGCGGGCACCTACCAGCGCCACCGTGCTCGCCGTCGACATGAAGGAGTAGGCGGGCACTACCACTTCATCATCGGGCTCGAGCGCCAGCAGGCGGAGAGCGAGCATGAGCGCGGCTGTTCCCGAGCTGGTTCCAACGCCTTGCCAACCCGGCACCTCGAGCCAGGCCGCGAGCTCTGATTCGAGCGCTGCTGCTTCGGGACCTAGGATGAACTGCTGGTGGTCTAGGCAGCGGGCAACCGCCTGCTCAATCTCTGGCTTGCGGCGAAGGTGGAGCAACTTCATGTCGAGCAAGGGGACCGTCATCATCGCGTGAGCCGTCGTCGAAAGGTGGGTGCAGGGGTAGGACGCAGCGCGTCGGCACGTCGGCGGCAACCCTCGGCCCGCTCGCTCATACCAATCGCCGAAAACGCGGAGGCGAGCTGTTCCCACGGCCGGACATAGTCCAGTGCAACCAACGCCGCCCAGCTTCCCTCGACCGCAGGATACTCCGGCAGCCAGTAGCGGTCGAACAGCTCCGCATTCAACCGCTCCACCTCCAGCGGGTGGGGCGGAGCTGCCCCGCGCGGCAGTACGCGATGGAGAAGGCCGGTCGGGTAGGTGGCGAAGTTCTTCGGGATACCGGATGAGAAGAGGTTGGTCACAAACAGTGGCCGGCCTGCATTTAAGACGGCATCGGCGAGCGCTACCGTGCTGACGGTATCGCCCTCCGGCTCCGGCAGTTTCAGTCCTGTGAGCTCGGCCATGCGGTCCCGGTACCAATCGTAGTGCATCATGGTGGGGTCGAGATACTGCACATCGGCCCGCTCACCCAGCGCGGCCTGATGGTAGAGGAAGCCGAAGAGCCTGTGATCCTCGGTGCCCATGATGACTGCACCGGTCGGCACAGAGACGAGGACATTCTCGACATAGCGAGAGACGTCGGGGCGGTGGTGCTCGCGGACCTGCTGAAACGACATCGCCGCTGCCAATGTGATGAGCGCGCCGAGAATCGAGAACTGAACATCGTTTCGCAGTTCGAGCCGCCGAAACCAACCCTCAAATCCAAGCGCGACAAAGACAGAGCCGATTGTCAGCGGCAGCAGATAGAACCGCTCTACGACGCGCGCTGCAACACCCACCGGCGAAAGATTCAGCCGCGAAACAAAGAGCGGGCCAACACAAACCAGCGTGACAACGAGCAGGAAGACGGCAAGGCGGGGCGGCATCTGCGCAAAGCGGTGCTGGGCCGTCAGCAGCCAGACGGCGCCGCCCAGGAAGGCGATGAAACCGACCCAGTGGGTCTGCTCCATGACTGCGATGGTGAGCGCGCCCACCTGGGTCCAGGCGTCAACCTTGTCTGCACGGATTCCGAGCTGCAGGGTGCCGAAGTCGACGCGAAGCAGGTGGTGCCACAGCCCCTGCAGTGTCGTGAAGTCACCCCAGACCCAGAGCGCCTCCGGATTGGCCGCCTGGCTTGAGAGGAGCGCGTAGGGGAGCAGGCCAACCAGCGCCGCCGCCAGTGCCACACCCAGCGCGCGCATTGGCGCTACCGACTCACGAATGCCGACCACCAACCCGTAAATGCCAATCGGCGCCATCAGCACAGCGGAGTGATGATTGGCGAGCGCAAGCCCTGCGAGCAGACCAAGCAGGGCTGCACGGAGAGCGCCGCGTTGCGGCGCGAAGGGCCCGGCAACCGCAACCATGGCGACGCAGAGTGCCGCGTTCAGCACAAAGACCTCCGGGCTGGTTGCCAGCGACCAGGTGAGCGGTGCGAAGGCCCAAAACACCACCGCAACGCCCGCTGCCAGCGGCTCGGCACCCCAAGCGATAGCAGCACGAAAGAGCGCCACGGCAGCCCCCATCCCCATCACTGCCGTAAGGAACGAGGCCCGGGCCGCAGGCGATGCAATGGGCACAAAGTCCATCAGCCGAAGCAGCATCGTATAGAGCGGATAGCCGGGCGGATGCGCCACGCCGGGACCTCCCGCCAGCGTCGCAAACTCGCCCGCGTCGCCACCCAGCACCTCGGTGGAGAGCGTCGCTGTATAGACCACCGCGATGCAGCCGAAGAGCAGCACCATCAGCCCTTGGGGCCCCACCAGCCAGGCGAGGGTCTCGTGGCGCCCACCCTGGCCCTCGCTATGCATACCGCACCAGCGTCAGCCAGAGGCAGAAGAGGAAGAGCGCGGCACCACCCCAGCGCAAGGCGAGTGGCCAGACAAAACTGCCGTCGGCGCGGAGACCAAACCAGGCAAACCCCGCTACCGCGCCCAGCCAGCCAACAAAGCCGACCGAACCGGCGAGCGCGAGCCAAGGATTGGGGCGGCGAGCCTCGTACCCATCGAGCTGTGCGAGATAGCGCGCCTGGTCGCCCGGCTGCGCCTTGCCCGAGGCGCGGCGCTCCGCCGCCATGCGTGCAGCAATCTCGGCATGGAGCCGGGGCAACCGCTCCGCGTGCGGCGTGAAGAGACCGCGGGTGAGCATGATCGAGGTGCGCGCGCTCCGGAGCGCTACGAGCGCCAGTTCGGCCTGACCGCTCGCATCGGCCTTGGCGACAACCTCATCGAGCAGGGTCAGACCGGCCTCAGAGCAGCTGTCGAGCGGGACATACCACTCCGCCGCGTGCCGAGCCAAGAGAAGCGCCGATGCCAAGTCACCCGATGCGAGAAACCCCTCTGCCGAGTGCAGATCTCGGCGGCACGAGCCGGCGGCCCTACCGGCCGCTACCGCGAAGAGCGCCGCCAACAGCAGCACCACCACGCCCAGCCTCTTGGCGATTCGACCCGGGCCCCACGGCCGCTCATCAGGCGATTCGAGCATACAGCCTCAGATGAAGTCGCGGCGACGGAAGATGATGATCGCCGCGCCCATCGCCACTGCGATGTAGCCTAGCCCATAGAGCGTCGCCGCACCGAAGTAGGCGAGCCCGACAGGGTACCCGTAGGTCAGCTGCGTTGTGATGGTGAAAAAGTTGAGGTCGGGCGCCAGCGCCACAATCCCCTGCAGCAGGTGGCGCGCTACGGGCTCCTCCACCTTGACGACAAAGGCCGCCAGCTCCTGCACCAGACGACCGATAAGCCAGACCCCAAGCGTGATGAACCCCGACACATAGGGCGTCGAGAAGGAGCCACAGAAGAGCGCAAAGGAGGCGATCATGACCGACTCAACATAGGTCAGCCAGAAGGCGCCCAGCAGCTGCAGGTCGACCGTGCCTCCGCGAAACAGCAGGGTTGCAGAGAGCGCGGCCGCCATAAGCATCAGCTGCACCGCAAGCGTCATCGCGATGCCGCCGAACTTGCCGAGGAAGTAGGTGGCCCGATCGATGGGCTTGGAGAGCACATTGTAGAGCGTCTTGCGCTCGATCTCCTGAAAGACCGAGGTGATGCCCAGAAAGATGGCGATGATGTCGCCGAAGAGGTTGATGGAGAACAGGCCGATATCCAGCAAGAACCGGCTGTCTTGATGCACCGATGCCGAGCCGAGCACCACGGAGAGCAGGATGAGCAGGATGGCGAAGAAGAGGATGGAGTAGAGGATCTTGTTCCTCACCGCCTCCCGGAAGGAGTAGAGCGCAATGGCCGCGACGGTCTTCATTGCGCCTCCTTTCGAGCAGCCTCAAGGAGGAAGATATCTTCGAGCCGCTGGCGGTGCGGCGCAACGGAGATCACAGAGCCTCCTGCCGTCAGCACCGCCTGCAGGAAGCCGTCCAGGGAGGCCTCCGGAGCGAGCAGATAGCGGGTGGTCCCGAGCGGCTCACGCGTGGTCCGGGAAGCTAGCGCCGCCAGCCCCGCGAGCCCTGCCTCGTCGCCCCGCACGACAACCTCCACATCACGCAGCGAGCCGTCCACCAGCTCGTCCAAGCGGCCCACTTTGCGAACCGTGCCGCCCACCATCATCGCCACCCGATCGCAGATCTGCTCCACATCGGGCAGGATATGGCTCGAGAAGAGCACCGTCTTACCCTCATCACGGAGCGACTCGATGATCTGTCGCACGTCGCGCCGCCCCATCGGATCGAGCCCCGACTGCGGCTCATCCAAAATCACAAGCTCGGCATCCGGCAGCAGCGCCTGAGCCAGCCCAACCCGCTGCAGCATGCCCTTGCTGAACTTGCGAAGCTGCTTGTCGCCCACCTGCCCCAACCCGACTCGGTCGAGGAGTTCGGGGATGCGCCGCGCCGCCACCTTGCCATCCATGCCATAGAGGTGGGCAAAGTAGCTCAGGAGCTCATCGGCGCGGAGGTAGTCGTAGAAGTGGGGTGTTTCGGGGAGGAAGCCAACCTTGGCGCGCGAAGCGGCCTGTGAGGCATCGATGCCGAAGATGGTCGCGCTGCCGGAATCGGGCTTGATGAGCCCCATCAGCATCTTCAGGGTCGTCGTCTTGCCCGCGCCGTTGGGTCCGATGAGGCCGAAGACCTCGCCCCGCTGCACCGAAAACGAGGCGTGCCGTACCGCAGCCACCTGCTTGCGCCAGAAGCCGATGCGGAAGGTCTTCTCCAGCCCGGAGATCTCGACCACCGTCTCTGCCGAAACACTACCCATGAAGCCCCTCCAGCCACTCGCTCTCCACCAGACGCAACGCAGCAACCACGGTCTCCACCTCCGACAGCTCCATCTTCGGATGCAGCGGCAGCGAAAGCAACTCTGACGCGCCGGCTGTCGCAACGGGGTAGGCCTCGGGACGCGAGCCGAGATGCTCGCGATAGAAGGGCTGCGAAGCACAGCTGTAGGTTCCCATGGTTGTCTCCACGCCAAGCTCCCGCATGCGTGCGACGACCTTCGGTCGAGGCGTCTTCCCGCGCCACCAGACCACGAAGGCCTGAAAGACGGCGCCCGGGTCTCGCCAGCCTGCGGGAATCTCAACGAGCGGCTCCTCCTGCAGCACCTCCAGATAGCGCTCGCCGAGGCTCCTGCGCGCGGCGATGATGCCCTCCAGCCGCTCCATCTGACCCACACCGAGCGCGCCACCCAGCTCCGAGAGCCGGTAGTTCAGTCCCGCATCCAAAAAGGTCATGCCCTCGCCGCCGGGCTCCATGCCATGATTGCGCAACCGACGAAGCCGACGGGCCAGTTCCGCGTCACGCGTTACCAGCAGGCCGCCCTCCCCCGTCGTCACAATCTTGCGCGGATGGAGGCTCACGCAACCCACCCAGCCAATGGTGCCGGCCATCGCTCCGCCCACCCGCGTCCCAATCGCGCAGGCCGCATCTTCGATCAGCCGCACCGACGGCGCGCGCCGCTCCAGCATCGCAGCCATCTCAACAACCGGTGCCGCGAGCCCGAAGAGATGCACCGCGATCACGGCCCGTGTCGCGGGCCTAAGTGCAGCCTCGACTCCGGCGACACAGGGCGAGAGCGTTGCAGGGTCCATGTCGACAAAGACGGGTGTCGCGCCCTCCCGCACCACACAGTTTGCCACGGAGGGCCAAGTGAAGGTTGGAAGGATGACCTCGTCGCCGGGCCGCAGATCGAGCGCCATCAACGCCAGGTGGACCGCCGCCGTACCGCTCGAGCAGGCCACCACCTCGGCACCGAGAAAGGCTGCTGCGAGCGCCTCCGTCTCGGCGACCATCTTGCCCTGAATCAGCATCCCCGAAGCAAGTACCTCGGCGACGCGTTCCAGATCGCGCGGCTCAAAGCTGGGGTGGCTGAGTCGGATCATGCGCCCGTCCGATACCAACCGATGGTGCGCTCGATGCCAGCTCGAAGATCGACCTCGGGCGCGAAGCCTAGCAGCGTGCGGGCCCGGTCGATGCTCGGGATCCGGACCTCGATATCGGGGTAGTCCCGCGACTCCGCGACGATGGGCGACGATGAGCCCGAAACTTCAACAATGAGCTCCGCAAGCTCGCGGACCGAGACGGTCGCCTGCGGGTTTCCAAGGTTGAAGGCCTGACCGACGGCCTCGTCGCGCTCCATGGTGGCGATGGTGCCGGTGACCATGTCGTCGACGAAGAGCCAGGAGCGGAGCTGCGCCCCGTCGTTATGAACCACCAGCGGCTCGCCCAGAAGCGCCTTGCGCACAAAGTGATGGATCGCGCCCTCTCCTACTTGGCGGGGGCCGTAGACATTGAAGGGACGCACGGTCGCAACCTGCAGACCATGCTCGCGCCCGAAGGCGTGAGCGACGTGCTCGACGGCGAGCTTGGCCGATGCGTAGGTCCACCGGCTCTGCGACACGGGCCCCACGGCGGTGTCATCGGACTCCGACACATTGCGCGCCTGGCGGCCGTAGACCTCCGAGGTGGAGAAGACCACGACCCTGGGCGGAACAGGCTGCGCGATGGCCGCATCGAGCACCGCAAAGGTGCCCTGAATTGCCACCCGCATGGTGCGGACGGGGTGGTTGAGCACCGTGGCCACGCCGGCGATAGAGGCGAGGTGGTAGACCTGGTCAACGCCCTGCATCGCGGCTGCGACGCCGGCGCCATCGAGCACATCACCGCGCAGGAGTGTGACGGCAGGATGGGCATCGAGGCCAGTTCCGGCGAGGGCGTTGCGGGCGAAGGTGTCGAAGATGCGTATATCGCAACGGTCTGCGAGGCGGAGCGCGAGCGTGCTCCCGATGAAGCCCGCACCCCCGGTGATGAGGGCAACAGGCCGGCGCGTTGTGGAGCTGCTCATCACTCTGCCTCGTCGATGGTCGGTATGGCCAGTTCAGAGGCCGAAAAGAGGAGTCGCGGCTCGGGATGAAGTTGCAGCGACGTTTCGGCCGCGAGCGCTCCCCAATGGAGCTCGTTGCGGAGCGCGACAAGCACCTGCCGCTCCTGCAGCAGCGCGTGCAACTCGGGCCCGCGAAGCGCCCCACCCAGCTGGGTGCGGAGCGAACGCACCTGATCTGCACCGTCGTCTGCAAGGAGTCCTGCGC
This sequence comes from Bradymonadales bacterium, assembly GCA_947483645.1. Next base: position 11,980 of record CANKLS010000019.1, read on the forward strand.
GGGCAGTCGCGAAGGCCTCCGCGCGGCTGCCGGACTTGCGCGCGATCGTGGCGGCTGCGAGCCGGATGGTGGATGATGCCTCGGGCGTACTAGCGGCAGCGATGAGTGCCTGCCGACCGAGCCGCTGTGCACGCTCTTTGTCTGCGGCGTTCACGGGCTGGTACTCAAACAGGTAGTTAACCGCGAGCATGGAGAGCAGCACCGAGTCGCCGGGGAAGCGCTCCAATCCCCGCTCAAGGTGGCGATTGGAGGCATTGACGGAGTCATTGTTGATCAGGGAACCATACATGACGATGGTGCCAGCCCACTCGTAGACGATGCGGTAACGAGGGTCGACGCCGATGACGGCATCGATGTGCTGGTCCATCCAGCGCGGGTTGCGTGCAAGCCCGTGGGTCTGGCCAAACTGCGAGAGCGCATTGAGCCAGAGCAGGTCGGCGGCGGCCTCGTAGTGCCCTAACGAGAGCAGCCGCCAGGCGGTCGCGGAGGAGGCGGGCGACGTAGCGACGCTCCGCGAAGGGATGGGCTCGCCGGCCCGGAGCAGCGTCGCACTGAGCTTTGCCTGCGCGATGAAGGCAGCGCCTACAAGACAGGCTACCGCGGGCAGCAGCGAGGCGAACCGGGCGGGTTTCGATGTCGCGAGGAGTTGCACGGTTCGACCAGCGAGACGGGAGCGGCAGAGGCCTGCCGCAACTTTCAAACCGTTAGGCGAAACCGGCGCCGCTGTCATGATCAGGTCGACGGGAAAGTGCGGCAGGAGGCGACAAAAACGAAGAGAGCCAGCCCGGGGGCTGGCTCGTCATCCTACACGGACTCGATTACTCGATTTCCTTGTCGATGTAGAGGCCGGCACCGCCCTTGATCTCCATCGCGACGACGGAGGCGACGCGGGTGAAGGTGGCGAACTCGGCGTCACCGTCGAGGTTACCATAGGCTGTTGCCGTGAACTTGGCCTGGTTCGTGGTCGAACCGTTGGAGTTGTACTGGTAGGCGTAGTAGCTCGGGTCGGAGACGGCGAACTGCAGTGCGTTCCAGGTGGGCACTCCGTCCCATGAGGAGGGCGCCGTGGTGACCTTCACATCGCCGATGGTGGCGAGCAGCGGGAGGGGACCAGCGGTGTCGGGGAAGCTGGCGGCAAGGATGCCGCCGCCCGTGCCGGCGTGCTCGGAGGCGAAGTAGGTAACGGAGGCATCGAAGAGCTTCCGGACGTTCATCGTGGCTTCGGCCGTCTTGGCGCGCTTGATGTACTTGAGAAAGGCCGGAATCGCGACGGCGGCAAGGATGCCGAGGATGGCGACGACGATCATGAGCTCAATGAGGGTAAATCCCTTGCGGTTACGGACGGACATGGTGCCTCGATGTCTTTTGGGGGGAGAGAGTCAGGAAGAGGTATTGCACAGGTTGGGCCAATGTGACGATCTTCACTCGCACAGGCAAACAAATTGTGCATCGCAAGGAAAGACAAGGCCTCGCGAGATACGAGGAGCCCAGAGAGCTGCCGTGCAGGGCGCATCGTCGTTCAGCCAAAGGCGACAAAAGTTGTCAGACGGCCTGGGTGGCGGACGAAAAACGCCGAACGGCCAGCCAAAAACGCCGAACGGCCGGCGATGAATTCGCCGACCGCCCGGGGTGACCGAATGGGTCGGAATCGATTACTCGATTTCCTTGTCGATGTAGAGACCGGCGCCGCCCTTGACTTCCATGTCAACGACCGAGCCGACGCGGGTGAACGTCGAGAAGACGGCATCGCCATCAAGGTTGCCGAAGGCGGTGGCGGTGAACTTCGAAGCGTTGGTCACGCCAGCCGAGTCGTACTGGTAGGCGAAGTAGGACGGGTCGGAGACCGAGAACTGGAGGGAGTTCCAGGTGGTGTCCGCGTCCCACGACGAGGGCAGCGTGGTGATCTTGACGTCGCCGATCGCGGCAAGCGTCGGAAGGGTCGCCGTGGTGGCCGAGAACTGGGCCGCGATGATGGCGCCAGTGGGCGAGGTGTGCTCACCAGCGAAGTAGGTGACCGACGAGTCGTACAGCTTGCGGACGTTCATCGTCGCCTCGGTCGTCTTCGAGCGCTTGATGTACTTGAGGAAGGCCGGGATGGCGACCGCGGCAAGGATGCCGAGGATCGCGACGACGATCATGAGCTCGATGAGCGTGAAACCCTTGCGATTGTTGATGCTGTTCATTGCTTCTCTCCTCAAATGAGGTGGCGAAATTGCCACCGGGGTTGGATGTTTCAGTAGGTGCGACCTTCGTGCCAAGTCTGAAGAGCGGAAAGATCAAGTGGCCAAGTTTTTTTCTATCCGCATGAAATTATGGTAAAAATATCGTGTAACTGTTTGTGCGACAAATGTTGGCAGTGACCGCTCGCGCCACTCTCTTTCTGTTTACTCACGCATACCTGAAGGGCTGCCCGACACATGTGCCCAATTTTGTCAGCGGCGGACGCTCGCCCGTCTGTTTTTGGTCAGATCCGGCTTACTCCGCCGAGTTCACAACCACTGGCACACCCTCGGTCATGCCACTGGTGAGCACAAACCGGGCGGAGGTGCCGTCGCCGTCCTGATCGCTCACCGCAAAGAGCTGCCAGTAAAACGAGCCAGCAGCCACAGAGTCACAGGCCTCCGCCGAGCTGAAGCTCGCGCCGCTGATCGCAGGGGGCGTGCCACAGGTATCTGCGGGTGTTCCCGACTGAACGTAGAAGGCAAACCTGCTCTGGGACGGCACATTGATGCCGAGTGCCGAGAAAACGCCATCGACGGGCGTGAAGGGGGCGTCGACACTCTGCGGCACCGCCGTGGGCGACCAGGCTGATGCTCCTGCATACTGGCCCCGTGAGCTGCGATAGGTCTCCTGCGCCGTTGCAAGGGAGGCGAAGAGCTGGTTGACCTTCACCTCGCGGCCCTTGCGGACCTGCTTGCCCCAGGCGACGGCAGCGAGGGAGGCGAGGACGCCAATGATCGAGACAACGATCATCAGCTCGACGAGAGAGAAGCCGCGGCGAGAAGAGGCGTGGTTTGGCATGAGCGTGTTCTCCTTGGAGGGTTACGAGGGGTCGTCGATGTCGCCGCCGTCGATGCCATACTTCTGCAGGCGGTAGCGAAGGGAGCGGAAGCTGATCTTCAGCAGGCCGGCGGCGTCGGTGCGAACGCCCGATGCGCGCTTGAGCGCCTTTGAAATGAGGGCGCGTTCGAGCTGCTCCACGATGGCCTCGAGGTCGACACCATCCGCGGTCACTTCGAGCGAGCCGCCGATCTCGCTGGAGCGGACGGCCTCCTGCATCCCCTGCGGGAGTGAGTCGCGGGTGATGATCTCTCCGAGTTCGAGCGTGACGGCGCGTTCGACGATGTTCTCCAGCTCACGGACATTGCCCTGATAGGGGTGGCCGAGCAGACACTGCATCGCGTCCTTCTCCACGCCGCGGATGATCTTGCCGAGATCGGCAGCATACTTGGCGATGAAGTGGTGAATGAGGAGCGGGATGTCATCGCGCCGCTCACGGAGCGGAGGCAGGTGAAGTTCGATGACATTGAGTCGGTAGAAGAGATCTTCGCGGAAGGTTCCTGCCTTGACCATGTCTCGGAGGTCGCGGTTGGTTGCGGCGACCACGCGGGCATCAACGTTCTCTTCGGTTGCCGAGCCGACCCGCTTGATCTTGCGCTCCTGAAGTACACGGAGCAGTTTTACCTGCATGGGGAGCGGGAGTTCTCCGATCTCGTCGAGGAAGATGGTGCCGCCCTCGGCGGCCGAGAAGAGACCTTTTTTGTCACCGGTGGCGCCCGTGAAGGCCCCCTTGGTGTGGCCGAAGAGTTCGCTCTCGATGAGGCTCTCGGGGATCGCACCGCAGTTGATTGGGATGAAGGCCCGCGAGGAGCGGTCGCTCTGGGCGTGGATGGAGCGGGCGAACATCTCCTTTCCCGTGCCGCTCTCGCCGGTGATGAGCACGGTGGTTTTGGCAGGCGCGACGCGAGCCACCATCTCGTTCACGCGTCGCATTGCCTCGCTCGTCCCCACAAGCCCTACCCCCTTTCGGGTGGTGGCGAGCTGTTTCTTGAGGAAAATGTTCTCGCGCTCGAGCTGCCGGACATCGAGAGCCTTGGCGACCTGAACGGTGAGTTCGTCGATCTTGAAGGGCTTGGTTATGTAGTCGGCCGCCCCCTCTTTCATCGCTGCGATTGCGGTGTCGGTGCTGGCGAAGGCGGTCATGAGGATGACCTGGGTGCTACGGTCGGCAGCCTTGGCCGCCAGCAGGACCTCCATGCCGGACTTTCCGGGCATCTTGAGGTCGGTGACGACGAGGTCAAAGTTGTCTTGCGCGAGGCGGATGCAGGCGATGTCGCCGGACTCGCAGAGCTCAACCTCGTGGCCCTCCTTCTTGAGGACAATCGCCGCGAGCTCGCGGATGCTGCGCTCGTCATCGACGACAAGGATCTTTGCCATATTAGGACCTGGTGGGGAGTGCGGACGGCGAAACGGGATGAGCTGCTGTGCTGATGGCCGAGGCCCGCACGGCCCCTCTTACCCGCTCCGAGGCTACCGGCGCTACCTCCACGGGAAGGTCGGACGAAGATACCAAGGGCATCATGAGAACAAAGCGTGCGCCGCCGCCTGGGGCGTTGTCTGCGAGCAGCACGCCGCCAAGCTCGCTGACGATGCGGTAGCTGGTGGCGAGTCCGAGTCCCGTCCCCGACTGTTTGGTGGTGAAGAAGGGCTCGAAGAGGTTCTGCCGCACCTCCTCTGTGAGGCCCGGGCCCGTGTCGTCGACCTGGACGGCGACATAGGGGCTTCCGCCGGAACCGAAGGCCATGCGGGAGGTCGTGACGCGCAACCTGCCGCCCCGCTCCATGGCCTGGCAGCCGTTTCGGACGAGGTTGACCAGTACCTGGCGGATCCGCTGGGGATCGGAGTCGAGAATGAGTTCGCCGGAGGCGTGGTGCATCATCTCGATGACGATGCCTTCGGAGATGCGGACGTCGATGTTGGCCATCTGCACCACCTCTGCCACCAGTTCGGTAAGCGAAAAGCGGCGGCGGCTCACCTGGATGGGGCGGGCATACTCAAGAAAGTCCTCGACGAGCCCGTTGAGGCGGTCGACCTCGCGGACGACGATGTCTGTGAGCTGTCGCTCTTCTGCCCCCTCGGGGGTACGCTTTGCCAAGAGCTCCACACAGCCGGAGATGGAGGCGAGCGGGTTCCGAATCTCGTGGGCGATGGCGGCGGATAGTTTTCCGATGGCGGCGAGGTGGTCTCTGCGTTGCACCTCGACCTCCATCGACTTGAGTGCGGTCAGGTCTTGAAAGGTAAGCACGTAGCCGTTGGGCAGGCCGCGCGGGTCGCGCAGGAGCGCGACCGAGAGCCCCACCACGAGTTCGTCGCCGTTGGGCCGAGTGACAGTGCCCTCGACTCTGCCGTCGGGAAGGGTCGCATCTCGGGTGGCCTCGACGAGCAGGGCGGCGAGTTCGGGAAGCAGGGTTGCGAGTGGCTGAAAGCGGGCGGCCTCTTCGGGGACGCCGGTAATCTCTGTGGCGGCCGGATTGAAGAAGGAGATGCGCCCATCGAGGTCTAGCGTGACGAGGCCTGCCGAAAGGGAGCGGACGATGTTGTCGTTGAGGGCGCGGAGCTGCCGGATGTCGAGCTGTCTGCGTTCGAGTTCCGAGCCCACCTGTCCGATGCGCTCGGCGAGATAGCCAGCCCCGAACCCGACGGCATAGAAGGCGGCGACATGGACGACGACGTTGTCGAAGGGGAGCTGCTGCGAGGCGGTGGCATCGGCAAAGAAGAGTGCGGGGACGGAGCCGAAGGAGCTGAATTGAATAACGAAGATCACCAGATAGCTGAGAGCGGCGATAGTGGCGGTGAAGAGAGCGCCCTGCCTGCCGCGGAGAATCGCGCCGGTGAAGATGGTGAAGAAGAAGAGGAAGGTGAAGATGGACTCGATGCCTCCCGTCATGAGGACGAGCGAGGTGGCGAGGAAGGCGTCACCAAGGATCTGGACAGGCACAAGGAGGTCGAGCTGGGCCGCGCGTCGGAGCCAGAGAGCGAGTCCGATGGTGCCGATGTAGGTGACGATAATGATGGCCGCGACGGCGATGTAGGTCGGGTCGGAGAAGCCGGCAGGGTCGTCTAGGTTGGCGATGACCGCGGAGCCGAGGAGGAGCGAAGCCACCACGACCCGGAAGAGCATGAGCCATTCGAGCCGTTCGCGGAGCGATCCGTGTGAGAGGCTCGCGGCGCCCGTGTTCGGGTTCAAGAGAGCCCCGCGGCGGGGCTACTGGCCGCCAACATTGTCGGCCATGGTGAAGATGGGGAGATACATGGCGATGAGCATTCCACCGACGACCCCGCCGATGAAGATCATCATGACCGGCTCGAGTAGTGCGGTGAGCGCATCGACTGCGACGTCGACCTCGTCTTCGTAGAAGTCAGCGATTTTGTTAAGCATGGTATCCATGGCGCCGGTGGCCTCACCAACGCCGATCATCTGCACGACCATCTTTGGGAAGATGCCGGTCTCGGCAAGGGGCTCAGCCATGGTGCGGCCTTCGGAGATCTTCTCGCGGACGCGCATGATGGCCCGCTCGATGACCTTGTTTCCGGCCGTGCGGGAGACGATCTCAAGTCCATCGAGGATGGGGACACCGGCAGAGACGAGGGTGCCGAGCGTCCGAGTGAACTTTGCTACGGCCGACTTTCGGATGAGTGTACCGAAGACGGGTGTGCGGAGCATGAAGGAGTCGAAGAGGTATCGGCCTTTCGGGTTGGCGACCAGGGTGCGAAAGCCCGAGATGGCTCCGAAGATGCCGCCAATGTAGATGTACCAGTTGCTGGCGAAGTTGTCGGAGAGGTCGATAACGAACTGGGTAGGGCCGGGGAGCGTCTTCTTTCCCATGGATTGGAACATGCCTTGGAAGGTGGGGATGACCTTCCAGAGGAGGACGATGACGACGACGAGAGCGATGGCCGCGATCGACAGCGGGTAGGTGAAGGCGCCTGCAACCTTTCGGTTCAGCTTTACCGACTTTTCGATGTAGATGGCGAGCCGATTGAGGATGGTGTCGAGAATACCGCCGACCTCGCCGGCGGCGACGAGATTGACGTAGAGTTCGTCGAAGACTTTGGGGTGCTTGTTGAGCGCAGTGGCGAAGGTGGATCCGGTCTCGACGTCGTTTTTGACCGAGAGGATGATCTTGGCGAAGTTCTTGTTGGGTTCGCCGTTGCCAAGGATTTCGAGGCACTGCACGAGGGGCAGACCTGCATCAATCATGGTGGCGAACTGGCGGGTAAAAATGACCAACTCTTTGTTGGTGACGCCGCCGCCCAAGGAGGGAATCGCGATGCCGGCAGACTTCTTCTTGATCTTTCCGGGTTGAATGTTCTGGGCCCGGAGCCGGTTGATGACGTCGGTCTCGCTGTCGGCCTGCATCTCGCCGGAGCTCTCTTCGCCGGTGCGCGTTCGTCCTTCCCAGAGATAGGTAGCCATGGTGGTTGCTCGGGTCAGTTAGGAGGAGTGAGGGCGAACTCCGCCGCCGTGTCCGCTGAGCATGCTTTTGAGCTCATCGACATCGGTGGAGCGGTTGATCGCCTCTTCGACGGTAATCTGCTTACGCTGCAAAAGCGAAAACAGGGACTGGTTCATGGTCTGCATGCCATACTTTCCACCAGTCTGCATCTGACTGTAGATCTGGTGCAGTTTGTCTTCGCGGATGAGGTTCCGGATGGCCGGGGTGATGACGAGCACCTCGAGGCACATGGAGCGTCCGGGTCCGTGGGCTTTGGGAGCAAGCTGCTGGCTGACGACCCCTTCGAGGACGAAGGAGAGTTGGGCGCGCACCTGGTCCTGCTGGTGGGAGGGGAAGACATCGACGATACGGTTGATGGTGGCGATGGCTCCGTTGGTGTGGAGCGTGGCCAGCGCAAGGTGGCCTGTCTCGGCGACCTGAAGGGCGGCCTCGATGGTTTCGAGATCGCGGAGTTCGCCGACGAGGACCACGTCGGGGTCCTGTCGCAGGACATAGCGGAGCGCGGTCTTGAAGCCGCTGGTGTCGGAGCCGACCTCACGCTGGTTGACGATAGAGTTCTTGTGGGGGTGGAGGAACTCAATCGGGTCTTCGATGGTGAGGATGTGGTGATGCTCTTCCTCGTTGATTTTGTCGATCATGGCAGCGAGGGTGGTCGATTTTCCGGAGCCGGTGGGGCCCGTGACCAGTACGAGCCCGCGCTTTTTGTTTGCGAGTTCGCCGAGCGCAGGGGGCAGCGAGAGCTCGTCGAAGGAGCGGATCTTGAAGGGGATCTGGCGGAAGACACCGGCGACGGCGCCGCGCTGCATGAAGATGTTGGCGCGGAAGCGGGCGAGCGCTTTGACACCAAAGGAGAGGTCTAGTTCGTTGCTCTCTTCGAACTTCTGCCGCTGGCTATCGGTGAGGACGGAGTAGCAAAGTTGGCGCGTGTCGACGCTGGTCAGCGCGGGGAGGTTGAGCGGCTGCAGGTGGCCGTCGACGCGAACGCGGGGTGGGCTTCCGACGGTGATGTGAAGGTCGGAGGCACCCTGTTCGTGCATGACCTTGAGCAGCTGATGAAGATTGGCCAAAACAGAGCCTTGCGCTGGTGTTCGACTAGTCGGGGGCGGAACAGCGCACGACCTCTGGGATGGTCGTGACGCCCTCAAGGAGCTTGGTGATGGCGGCCTGCCGAAGCGTCTTCATGCCAAGGCGGATGGCCTCGTTCTTGAGCTCGGCGGCTGAGAATCCCTGGAGGATGCACTCTTTGAGTCCGTCGTTGATGACGAGGACCTCGTAGAGCGCGACGCGGCCCTTGTAGCCCGTGCCGTTGCAGCGGGTGCAGCCTGTGCCTCGCCCCTTGTAGAGCTTGGTCATCGGGATGAGCTCTTCGGGGACCTGGACCTCGCGGAGACCCGCCTCATCGAGGGGGATTTCCTCTTTGCACTCGCCGCAGACGCGGCGTGCGAGACGCTGGGCGACGATGACATTGAGGGCTGCTGTGACCAGGAAGGGCTCGATGCCCATGTTCAGCAGACGGGAGATGGTCGACGGGGCGTCGTTGGTGTGCAGGGTCGAGATGACCATGTGACCGGTGAGCGCGGCCTTGATGGCAATTTCCGCGGTTTCGAAGTCGCGGATCTCACCGACCATGATGATGTCGGGGTCCTGCCGGAGGAAGGAGCGGAGCGCCGCGGCGAAGTTGAAGCCGATGGACTCTGCCATCTGGCACTGGTTGATGCCGGGGAGATTGAACTCGACGGGGTCTTCGGCGGTCGAGATGTTCTCGCTCGACTTGTTGAGTTCGGCGAGCGCGGAATAGAGCGTGGTAGTCTTTCCGGAGCCTGTCGGGCCAGTAACCAGGCACATGCCGTAGGGGCGGTGGATGCAGTCCTTGAAGGCGCGGAGCGGCTCGGCCTCGAAGCCGAGCTTGGTCATGTCGAGCTGAAGGTTCCCCTTGTCGAGCAGACGCATGACGATTTTTTCGCCAAAGAGCGTCGGGCAGACGGAGACGCGGTAGTCCATCTCCTTGTCTTTTCCGAGCTTGAGCTTGATGCGGCCGTCCTGCGGGAGGCGCCTCTCAGCGATGTCGAGCCGCGCCATGATCTTCATACGCGAGGTCATCGCGTTCTTGAGCTTGAGCGGGGGCTTCATGACCTCGTAGAGCACGCCGTCGATGCGGTAGCGGACGCGCATCTCCTTCTCGTAGGGCTCGATATGGATGTCGGATGCATTGCGCTTGATGGCATCAACGAGGATCAGGTTGCAGAGCCGGACGACGGGCGCCTCTTCCGCGCTCTTGGTGAGGTCGGAGAGGTCGATCGCCGCGCTTCCGCCGCCGTCACCGTCACCATCGCTATCGGCGTCGTCGAAGTTGAGGTCGCGCCAGAGGCCCTCCACATCGACGCCCTTCTCGTAGTACTTTGTGATGGCCTCTCGGATGGCCGCCTCGGAGGCGACGACAACCTCGATGTTGTAGGAGGTGAGGAACTTGAGGTCGTCGATGGCCGTCAGATTGGACGGATCGGCCATGGCGACAATGAGGGTTCCTCCGGCGCGGTTGACGGGGATGCAGAGGTGGCGCGTGGCTACCTCCTTGGGCACGAGATCGATGACCTCGCGCTTGATGTCGAAGTCAGCCAGCGAGATGGAGGGGACTCCATAGGCCTTGGAGAGGAACTGGGTGAGTTCCGTCTCGTCGATGAAGCCTAGCTTGGTGAGGGTATACCCAAGCCGTTCACCGGACTGCCGCTGCTCGTCGTGGGCCCGCTGAAGCTGGGCGAGCGAGATGAGGTTCTCGCGGACTAGAAGTTCTCCGAGGCGACCACCTGACGACATGAAATGACCTCCGCTGCGCGCGTGGACTTCCGCTCACGCGACGAACTAGGTAACAAGTGGAGATCGGAGGTGTCAACGAAGCCGAGTGGCTCG
>CANKLS010000020.1 GCA_947483645.1 Bradymonadales bacterium
CGGAACCGGTTCCGGAACGGCTTCAGCCAGATCGATGTTCAGCTCCGCCGCAGATACGACCTCATTCCCAACCTGGTCGAGACGGCAAAGGGCTACATGAGCCACGAGCGAGAGACGCTGGAGGCTGTCATCGCGGCCCGCAATCAGGCCGTCGCTGCCGCCTCCCGCGCCAACGGGGCACCGGGCGATGCGCAGGCCATGCGGCAGCTGCAGTCTGCAGAGTCGTCGCTCGGCGGCACGCTCTCCCGCCTCATGGTCGTGTCGGAGTCCTACCCCGAGCTCAAGGCGAACGCGAACATGATGCAGCTCTCCGAAGAGCTGACCAGCACCGAAAATCGGATCGCCTTCGCCCGTCAGGCCTTCAACGACGGGGTGACCGACTACAACACCGCGCGGGAGAAGTTCCCCGCGAGCGTCATCGCCTCCATGTTCCAGTTCCAAGCCGGAGCGCTCCTCGAGGAGACGCAGCCCGAGGTGAGGAATGCGCCCCAGGTCAGCTTCAACTGACGACAGGGAGCGTCGGCCTGCATGAGGAACTTTGCGGAACATCAGTCGCAGGCGAGACGGCAGACGCGGACCCTCATCTGGCTCTTCGTGCTGGCAGTCGCCGCCGTTGCGGTAAGCCTCTACGGTCTGGTGGGCGTGTTCACCCTGCCGGCCGATCCGGCGCATCCTGGCAGCCGTATCTGGTGGGACGGCAAGACCGCCTTCATTGCGGCCTGCGCTGCGCTTGGCACGATTGGGCTGGGAGCACTGCTCAAGCACGCCGCGCTCTCATCGGGCGGCCGAGCGGTCGCAGAATCTGTGGGCGGAAAACTCGTGACGAGCGACACGCGCGACCCCGACGAGCGGAAGCTTCTCAATGTGGTCGAGGAGATGTCCATCGCCTCGGGGGTGCCGCTCCCGCTGGTCTATGTCCTCGACGAGGAGGAGGGTATCAACGCCTTCGCAGCGGGCTACTCGGTGAACGATGCCGCGGTCGCAGTGACGCGAGGCGGCCTCCGCACGCTGAATCGTGCGGAGCTGCAGGGTGTGATGGCGCATGAGTTCAGCCACATCCTCAACGGCGACATGCGCATCTCCATCCGGCTCATCGCAGCGGTAGCGGGCATTGAGGCCATTGCCGGCATCGGGCGGTGGCTGCTCGCGAGCAGCCTGCATACGGGCATGATGATGCATAGCCGGAAGCGCGATAACGGCGCGCCGATGCTGATGATCGGCATCGCGATGCTGGTCATCGGTGCCGCGGGCATTGCTTTCGGTCACCTGATCCGCGCGGCCATCTCGCGGCAGCGCGAGTATCTCGCCGATGCGTCCGCGGTACAGTTCACCCGTGACCCCTCAGGCATCGCCAATGCGCTGAAGAAGATCGGCGGACTCGATGCCGGCTCGCGTGTGAAGGCGTCGCAGGCCACCGAGCTGAGCCACCTCTTCTTTGGGCAGGCGCAGGCCCACGCGGCCTTCGGAAGCTTGCTGGCAACCCACCCGCCTCTCGCGGAGCGCATCCGCCGCCTCGACCCGGCGTTCGACGGGACCTTCGCCGCGCTCGAAACCGAGGAGGACGACGCTGGTGCACGGGGAGCAATCGCCGGGCTATCGGGGGGCCAAGGCGGCCGTGGTCGCATCTCTGCGGCAGCATTGCTGCAGCGTGACAGCGGTGTGGGCTCACACCAGGTGGCGATGGCCCGCATCCGCATCGAGGATATCTCGCCGGCGTTGCGCGAGGCCGCGACCCACCCGCTTGGCGCCGCGGCGATCGTCGTCTTGGCGAGCGACCTGTCGGCGGCCGAGCGTGCAGCGGCCGCCGAGTTCGAGGTGACCCCCGCGCTGCTCGCAGAGGCGCAGCGACTCGCGCCCGACTATGCGCGTATGGAGCCCGCTGCGCAGCTGACGCTGATTCAGCTTGCTTGTGGTCCACTGCGTCAGCTCGGCGCGACCCAGGCCGCGATGCTGCTTCGGATTTCGAACGCGGCGATGCTGGCTGACCAGCGGCTTACGCCCTTCGAGGTGGCGCTTCGAGAGGTACTCCACGAGCACCTTGGCGCTGTTGTCGACGGGGCAGCCGCGCGGCGCATGCAGTTTGTGGCCTACCGGGCCGTCACCACCCACATCGAGGTGCTGCTCTCTGCGATGGCCCACCTGGGCGGGACGGGCGCCGCTGCTGGCTCGGCCTTTCGCGATGCGGTGAAGGGGCTGCCGTCGGAGGTCGAGGCAAGCGTGTCGCTGAGAGGTCGGGCGGTACTCGACGACGAGGCGCTCACCGCGGCGATCCGACAGCTCGCGCGAGCGTCGACAGCGATCAAACAGGGCGTGCTCGAAGCGCTTGCCGCTGCTGCGGTGAGCGACGGCACGATTGGCCCGGAGGAGGCCGACCTGGTCCGCGCCATCGCGATCATCTTCCAACTGCCGCTGCCGCTGCCAGAGGCCTAGCCGACGGTCAGCCTGCCGAGGCGTGAAAGATGCGACGAACCCGTGGCGAGACGCGGGTAAGCATTTCGTAACTGATGGTGTCTGCGAGCTCCGCGAGCGCTTCGAGATCGGGCTCACCCGGGCCTGCACCGAAGACGACAACCTCATCACCAGCGCGCGGCGGCGGGTCGAGGTGGGTCACGTCGAGCATGGTCACATCCATGCAGACCCTTCCGACGACCGGGCAACGCTCGCCGCGGATCGACATCCAGCCGCGGTTGGAGAGCGAGCGCGGGTAGCCGTCGTTGTAGCCCAGCGCCGCGACCGCGATGCGCTGCGGGGTTGCGCCGGTGGAGTAGGTGTGGCCGTAGCCCACGCCGTGCTCGGCGGGGAGCTCCTTGACGGAGACGAGGCGGGTAACGAGCCGGAGCGCCTGCTGAAGACCTACCGTCGCTGCGTCGGGTGCAAAGCCGAAGAGCCCGATGCCAGCCCGGATGCCCGAGTAGCGAGAAGCGGGGAAACGGAGCGCGCCGGCCGTATTGGCGGCATGCACCCAGCGTGGCGTGATACCGGCCTCGGCGAAGGCGGTGACGATGCGCTCGAAGGCTGCGATCTGGGCGCGCGTCTCGATATCGCGCGCCGGTTCGTCTGCAGAGGCGAGATGGGTCATGAGCCCGACCACTTCGAGCGCTCTGCTCTGCAGCACAAAGGCGAGCACCTGTTCGAGTTCGGCAGGCAGAAATCCGACGCGCCCCATGCCGGTGTCAAACTTGATGTGGACGCGGGCGACGGTCTGCTGCTGCGCCGCCGCGGCCTCGAGTTCCCGCATCGTTGTCATGGTGCCGAGCTCGGCGCTGAGGTTCTCGCGCAGGAGTTTGCCCATCTCATGCGGGAGCACATTCTGGACCAGAATTGCGGCGTTGATACCACGGGCGCGAAGCGCGATCCCTTCGTCGGGGAAGGCAACACAGAAGCAGCTGGCGCCTACCCGCTCCAGTGCTTGGGCGATGCGAACGGAGTCGACACCGTAGCCGTAGGACTTCACGACCGGCATTACGGAGACGCCGCCGGCGGCGACGCGAAGCCGTCTGTAGTTCTCCACGATGGCGTCGATGTCGACATGCAAGAGTGTGCTGGAGACTGCGTCGAGGAGCTCCGCGGCCACGGTCTCGAGGCGCGCCGGCCGACTGCCCTTGAGCAGGACGCGGTCACCGGGCTGGGCCCAGTGTTCGAGCAGCTTGGCAGCCGACGCGGCATCCGCGGTCGTCACAACAGCGGTCGCTGCCATGCCCGCCTCGATGGCCGCAGCCACGATCTCTGCGCCACCATCACCAACGCCGATGAGCCTGTCGACGCCGAGCCGCGCGACCAGTGCGCCAACCTCGCGGTGCGCACGGAGCGAGGCCTTTCCGAGCTGCGCCATGCCGCCAAGAACGGCGATGGAGCGACCGGCAGTGCGCTCCTGCTGCAGGAAGCGGAGCGCAGCGGCGACGCTCTCAGGATCTGCGGTGTAGGCGTCGTTGATGACCACCAGTCCGCGGGTGGTGGAGCTCCACTCAAGACGGCCAGGCGAAGGCTGCCAGCGCGACAGTCCGAGCGTGGCCTCCTCCAGCGAGACGCCCAGCGCAAGCGCACAGGCAACCGCCAGCGCTGCGTCGGTTCGGAGGACCCAGTTGGAGGCCCAGCTTGCGGTCAGGAGCTGTGTTGCGCGGGCCGGTTCGACCTCTACGACTTCGCAGGCAAGCGCAGCTGCGGAGAGCAGCGCGAGCGACTCCGACTGCGGAATGAAGATTTTCCATCCTTTGGACATCTCGGCAAAAAGCTGCACCTTTTCGGCTGCGATGCCCTCGCGGCTTGCGAGACCCTCGAGATGCGCCGAGCCAACATTGGTCCAGATGCCCATGGTGGGCCTCACCATGCGCTGCAGCCGGAGCATCTCGCCTGGCTGCGAGATGCCGCACTCGATGATTGCGACATCGGCGCCGGGGTCGAGACCGAGTAGCGACTGGGCCACGCCGACCTGCGAATTGTAGCCGAGCGGTGTGCCTGTGACGCGGAGGGCGTCGGAGAGCGCGCAGACCAACATCTCTTTGGTGGTCGTCTTGCCGTTGCTGCCGGTGATCGCGATGACGGGACCTGTGAACAGGCTCCGCGCGATGCTGGCGAGTACCTGGATGGCAACCGTGGTATCTGCGACGACCACGAAGGCGTCGCCTGGGCGGCGCACGGACGGGAGCTTGCTGCAGAGCGCGACGGCTGCGCCAGCGTCGAGCGCGGTTCGGACAAAAGCGTCGCCGTCTCGCTGCGCCTGGAGTGCGACGAAGAGGTCTCCGTCGCGCACACCGCGGCGGGTGTCGATGATGGCGCGCCCGCACCTGCGCTCGCCATCTCCCACCAGCTCACCGCCAGTCCAGGCAGCGATCTGCGCCGCTGTCGCGGGCCAAATCACGGGTTGGAGCTCAGCGCACGCTCGAACTTCCGGCGCACAAATGCGGAGGAGCGTACCAGGTCGAGTGCAAGCTCTGCGTGGCCAACGGCATAGCCGTTTCCGACCATGAGGTTTGCGTCCTTGCCTACGCCCTCTGCGCCGAGCGCGGCCCGCGCGAAGCTTGTAGCCATATTGAAAAAGTAGACCGTTCCGCCCTCTCGCACAGAGAGGATGGCTGCCATCTCGGTCGCATCCACATTGGCGGTGTTGATGACCACATCGGCCTCTCCGCCAAGCAGCTCCGTGATGCGCCGCGCGGCGCCAAGTGCATCCTTCGCATCGACGGCGTCGCCGGCGTCGATGACGCCCTCCGCGAGCGCTTCGCTGAGCACCTCGACCGAACGATCTACCGCCACGAGTCGGCCTGTAGAACCGAGCGCAAGCCGTGCCTGTGCCATACAGAGCGTGCCGCTCTTGCCGGCGCCAAGGATGGCGACGCGCATGCCCTCACGAACCAGTCGTGCGGTCTGTGCGGGCGCCCCGCAGACATCGAGGACCGAGAGCGCAAGCGCCTCCGGGAGGTCGACCGGCATGACGACGAGGGGTGCCGAGGCGGGGAGGAAGGCGCGCCCCTCCACGACGACCTGGTCGGAGCCAAGGCGGACCTCGTTGATGGCGTCGAGACGGAGAGGCGTAAGTGTGAGCGAGACGAGCGTGGCGATGCGGTCGCCAACCCGGAGCGGCACCGGACCGGCGTAGTCTTCGCCGAGGGCAACAACCCTGCCGAGGAGCATGCCACCGGAACCGGTAACAGGGTTCTGCATCTTCCCGCGCGCGGCGACGATGGAGGCAATGTGGGTCGCGACGGCGGCAGCGTCACGGCCAACGGCACCGATGATCTGGTGGAACGAGGCCGAGTCGATGTTCAGCAGTTCGACAGCGATCTCCACCTCATCGGCGCGGCATGGGCCTGCAGGGTCGAGCTGTTGCGCGCCCTGCGGCAGCGAGCCTTCGGGTGCCAGCACGCGATTCTCTCCCCAACGGCCTGCTCTGGTCTGGTCTGCCATGGCTCTCTCCTTCAGCTCAGCGCGAGCCGCTTCATGACCTGCTGCAGGTCCTGCCAGGCCGCCTTCTTCAACTCCGGTTTCTGGAGCAGCAGGGTGGGGTGGAAGGTGGGCATCATCGGAACGCCGTGCAACTCCATCCACTTGCCGCGGTCTTCTGCGGTGAGCGTCTCATCGGGCTTGAGCGCGGCCAGCGCAGCACCGCCGAGCACGACGATAACCTCTGGCTGTGCGATGCGGATCTGCGCGGCGAGCACGGGGCGGCATCGCCTCACCTCCTCAGGATGGGGGCGCCGGGCGGGGGTGCTGCGGCACTTCACGACCGAGGTGATGTAGACCTGCTCTGGGGTGAGTTTCATGGCCTGCAGCATCTTGCCCAGCAGTTCGCCCTCGGCGCCTGCGAGGGGCAGGCCGGAGCGGTCCTCGTCTGCCGTGGGCATGTCGCCGACAAACATGATGCGGGGACGCTCGGCGCCTTCGCCGAAGACCAGATTTGTTCGGTCATCGCAGAGCTGGCAGCGATGGCAGTCGCCGAGTTGCGCGCGGAGTGCGGCGAGCGTCGTGGCCCGCTGCGGAACGGCGTCTGGCGGTCGGTTGGAGGAGAGCGTCTGGCTGACCGACTGGGCGAACTCCTCCATGCGGCGGCCGATAGCCTCGTTCGAAGCGGCAGACGGCAGCTCGGAGGTCGCAGGCGGTGCAGCGTTACGGGATGCACCGGTGGGGAGCGGAGCCTGTCGTTGCGGCGCTGCGGCTGGTTGCGGAGCCGGCCGCTCGGCTGGGGCGGGCGGGCGGGCAACGGCCCGTGGCGCTTCGCGGCGGGCGAGCGTGGTGAGTCCGAGCTCGGACTGCCGACGGAGCCAGGCGGCGAGGTCACCGGCCAGCTCCTGAAGCAGCATCTCATCGGAACGCACACCGCTCATCGCTTCCTCGCCAAACAGCCCTCTGCCCAGGCCACGATCGCCGCAGCGATCTCACGCTTCTCGGCAGGCCCGAAAGAGACAGCGCCTCCCGCTCCATCGTAGCACTGCACGCAGTTGCTGTCCGAGCCAAATGCGCCCCCCGCTCCTACATCGTTGGCAACGATGCCGTCGAGTGACTTGGCGCGGAGCTTCTCTAGGGCATACCGCTCAATGTCATGCGTCTCCGCGGCAAAGCCAATCAACAGGTCGGGTCGGAGGGCCGATGCGGAGAGCTCCGCGAGGATATCCGGGGTGCGCTCCATCTCGAGCGTCCAGGGGCCGACTCCCTTCTTCACCTTTCCGACGCGGCGCTCGACTGGCCGGTAATCTGAGACAGCGGCGGCCATGAAGACCAGATCGTGGCGTTCCGCCAGCACTGCCTCGCGCATCTCCTGGGCACTGGTCACGTCGATCCTGCTGATACCCCACGGGGTGTCGAGGGCCGTAGGGCCGGAAACCAAGGTGACCTCTGCACCAGCGATCCAGGCTGCCTCTGCAAGCGCGTATCCCATCTTGCCGCTCGATGGGTTGGAGAGGAACCGCACGGCATCGAAGTGCTCCACGGTGGGGCCGGCCGTCACGAGCAGACGGAGCGACTTCCATGGGCTTTGGGCGAGCGTCCGGAGCAGGCAGGGAAGCAGCCAGCGGGTGGCGGAGAACTTGCCCGCCTCGGGAGCCTCCACGAGCGGTAGTTCGGCGCGGCGCGCCTGCCAGACCTGTCGCGCCTGCTCCCCGCCGAGGACCAGAAGTGCGTCGGCCTCCCACGATGCGGCGACCCGCTCAACCGCCAGCCCCTCTCCGAGCAGCTGCTCTAAGGCTGCAGTACCAAACCATCTTGCCGCGCTGGGAACCTCATGAATCCCAACCCGTGCTCCGGCGCTGGCAAGGAGCCGCGCGATCACGATGGTCTCGCTTGCTGCAGGCTCGTCAGAGACCACAAGCAGGAGTCTGCGTTGGTTCAGGAGACTCACTGCCCGCGCTCCATCGAGAGCCAACCTTGCAGGCCATCCGCGCCATGGGCATCGAGCTCCATCACGCCCTCCTCGGCCCAGCGGAAGAGGGAGGCGAGGAGGCCGCCTGTGAGCCCCCAGACGAAGTCACCTTCGTAGTCGAAGGCCTGCATGGTCACCTTGCGACCGCCGCGCTCAAACTCCTGTGGGCGGCGCGCATCGGGGTGCATGAGTCGCTCCACATCGGCCACGATGACGCGCGCAATCTCTGCCTCACTGAGCACGAGAGCCGGCGGTGCATCGAGCCACCCGACCACCGGCACAACGCGGTAGCCGCCGATGCTCCACGCCTCGTCCAAACAGCCGAGCGTCTGGACTGCCTCGGCTGCGATACCGCACTCTTCGTGGAGTTCTCGCAGGGCTGCTTCGCGCGGACCTTCATCGTCGCGATCGAGGCGACCGCCAGGAAAGGAGATCTGCCCCTTGTGGGTAGAGACCTGCTCGGTCCGCACGGTGAGGAGTGTCTTGACCCCATCGTCGTACCAGAAGGGCATGAGCACGGCAGCGCGCCGGAAGTGGGCCGGCACGACCTCGTCTCGGAGCTGCTTGGGCTCGTGGGTGGCGAGGGCGTCGAGCCGCGCGCGGAACCAGGCTGAGAAGGGAGGCTGCTCGTTCATCGTGTCGCCGAGTCCCGCGGAGGGATCAGTCCTTCTTGATGAGGTTGAAGACGCGGTCCGGGCCGGCTGGCACAATGCGAAACACCCGCATCATGAGCTTGCGCATGGACTGGTTCGGAAGGAGCACCTTGGCAGAATCCTCACCGAGCGACTCGTGGAAGCGGCAGCGGCCGAGCGAGGGATGAAGGAGCACATCTCCACGCTTGAGGTAGTCGAGATCCACATCCTCGCTGTTCTCGATGTCGGCCTGGACCTTCGCGGAGAAGGCGGTGACCGCGCCCCAGTCGAGAGCGGCCGCCGGCGAGGGAGGCGGAGAGGAGAGGCCGCTGAGCGGAGCCGCGGGCTGCACGCGCATGGAACCGCCCTGCGAGGTCGAGGGGCGAGCAGGCGCGATCGGAGCCGGCATGGAGCGGGAGACGACCTGCGGCGGCGTTGTGGTTCGCGGCGCTGCGACCTCGTGAACGGCGCGGGCCGGTTGGCCGGCCGAGTCGGAAGCGCCGAAAGCGGCACTTCGCTGCAGCAACACGGTGATGTCTGCCGCAACGAGGCCGAGCACCTGCCCTGCGCGGAGCGTCGGTTGTCCGCCGAGCGTGGCAAGGGCGGTGGCCATGAGGCGCAGCCGCTCCGTCTTCCGCGCATCCCAGCCACCTTCGAGCGAGAGCAGCAGACCGCCTTCGTCATCCGCCAGTGTGACGGTCACCCCGCTGTTGCGTCCATCCGAGAGCCTGATCTGTTCGTAGCGGCCGGAGGCGCGCACATAGCCCGTTGGCCAGCCGAGCGAGAGCAGCGCTGCGGTCACAGCACCCGCTACCTCTTCACCCTCGGCAAGACGCAACTCCAAGACTCCCTCGTGCTCGCTCATGATTTGCTTTCGCTCAGATAACAGGCCAAACGGAGGGGGTTCCCAGCCGCGCCTGCCTTATTGCCTCCAGACCACAGCGTGTCAACGCAACCCCAGACCACCGGCGCGCAGCAGTCCACGCGCAGCGCCCTCCTCTCGGCGGCGTTGCTGCTGTCTGCGTCTACGCTGCTGAGCCGGATTCTGGGCCAGTTCAGAGACCTCCTGCTGACCTGGAAGTTCGGTGCCTCTGCCGACACAGACGCCTACCTTGCGGCCTTCTGGCTTCCAGACCTGCTGAGCTACTTCCTCGCAGGCGGTGCCTTCACAATCTCGTTCGTTCCCGCCTTTGCCAAGGCTGTGAGCGAAGGCCGAAGCGCAGACGGTTGGAAGCTCTTCTCGAACATCGCGACGCTGACGGCCTGCGTGCTGCTGGTGACCATCGGACTCTGCTTGTGGTTCACACCTGAGCTGGTCGCGTTGATGTATCCCTCCTTCTCGGCGGAGCAGCAGGCGACAACATCGACCCTCACCCGTATCATTCTGCCGGGCCCGCTCTTCTTCTTCATCGGTGGCCTGCTGACCGCGACCGAGACGGTCCGAGGCAGCTTCGCTGCCGCCTCTCTCACGCCGCTCGTCTACAACCTCGCCATCATCTCCGGCGGCCTCTTTCTTGCGCCCTGGGTGGGGGTCGCGGGCTTCTCGTGGGGTGTCCTTGCTGGCGCGGCCCTCGGGGCCCTTCTGGTACCGCTGGCGTTCGCTTGGTCGAGGGTTCGGTTCAGGCCGCGTCTCGACCTCGCCGATCCGGAACTTCGGAGCTACCTTTTGGCCACCGCGCCGCTCCTCATCGGCGTCTCGCTTCTAACGGTAGATGAGTGGATGGTACGCTACTTCGGCGCGACGCTCGGCGTGGGCGCGATCACCCATCTGAGCAACGCCCGCAAGCTTATGCTGGTGCCAGCATCGCTCATCGGACAGTCGGTCTCCTTCGCCATCCTCCCCTCGCTCTCGAACGACCTGGCGGCGGGCCGCGTCGATGAGGCAAACGAGCGGATGAGCAGCAGCATCGGCTCCATCGTTGCTCTGTCGGCCCTCGCGGCTGTCGCGCTCGCGAGCGCGTCAGGCCCCATCGTCCGGACCATCTACCAACATGGTGCCTTCGATGCAGAGGACGCCATCGCAACCGCATCCTACCTCCGCGTCCTGGCGCTGGCCGTGCCCGGCTGGTGCCTCGCCACGGTGGCCTCACGGGGCTTTTACGCGCGGCAGGAGAACGGGCGTGCCATGGTCATCACCTCGGCCATCACCCTGCTTTCTCTACCCGTTTACGCCTTCGGTGCGCACAACGGCGCCGGGGTGGGGTTAGCATGGGCCTCGGTGGCCGGCTGCACGCTCCAGGGCATCGCGATCGCGGCGGCGCTGGACTGGCGTCACAAGACGCAGACGGTTGTCATGACGCTGCGCGGCTCGGCTGCCGGACTTTTGTTCGCTGCTCCTGCAGCAGCGGCGGTTTATGGGTGGAGCGCTTGGGGCTCCGAACACCTCGCAATGGTACACCCGTGGGACGCCGCGGTCTCGCTTGGAGTCAGCTGTTTGGCTTTCGGAATGAGCACCATCGCCTATGTCTGGCGGTCAGAGCCGGTGCTGTTCGCCAAGGCAACCAAGCTGCTCCGAAGAGGGGGCTCGAAGTAGGCGGATTTCGTGGGGCAAAAACGAGTGAGGCCGGCGTGAAGGCCGGCCCCCGGGAGCATCCAACCGGAGCCCCAGCCTGGATTAGAGGCTGGACTTAAGATTGGGGGCAGCCTTGAAGCCGACCGACTTGCTCTCGCCGATCTGGATGGTCTTGAGCGTCTTGGGGTTGCGACCCTCGCGTGCCTTGCGGGTCTTCACCGTGAAGGTGCCGAAGCCGGGGTAGGAGAAACGACCCGCTGCGATCGCGTCGGCGGTAGTGGCGAAAACCACCTCGACCAACTCGGCAACAGCCTTCTTGCTGTGACCTTCAAGCTTGCTGTGGACCACGTCAATGAGTTCTGCCTTCGTCATCTCATCCTCCAACGGTGTATTGCGGAGAACCACCCCCGCAAGCTCTTGAATGCAAAGGAAATTTAATCCTTTGGAGCGTCACTACGATAAAGCCTGCGACGGAGCAAAGTCAAGCACAAAATGCATCGAAAAATCGCGCTGCGCCGCGTCAATCCTTGCGTTGCGCCCCCTCTCGCCTCGCGCATCGCCCGCCCCGCCCGTTTCCGGAAAGTTCAGCGTGCCCGCAACTCCCTTTAGAATCCGAGCGGATAGCGGACTTCGGGCAGGCCAAGGTGCGCCCGCGCCGCGGTCACGCTCCAGACCCTACGCCCGGTTTCTGCGGCCATGCGGGCTACTTCGGCCACCAGCTCGTAAGATCCTGCAGCGAGCTGCCCCTTGCGGAGAAAGATATTGTCTTCGAGGCCAACACGCACATGCCCTCCCCATTCCAACGCGTGACGGGCCATCACAAGCTCGTGGCGACCGATGCCCGCGACGCACCAACTCCACCCGGCCGGAAGCCGCGACACGAGGTAGCGGAGGTGGCCTGCATCGGCCTCCATCGCACCCGGCACACCGAAGACAAAGTCTACATGGAGGTCGCCGTCGAGGAGGCCTTCCCGATGGAGCCGGATGGCGGTGTCGAGCATGCCGAGGTCGAAGACCTCGATTTCGGGACGGATGTTGTTGGCACGCAGACTGGCCGCGATCTCGCGGATGGCCGGCATCGGATTGGCGAAGATGTCGTCGCCGAAGTTGCAGGTTCCCGTGGTGAGTGTTGCCATCTCGGGGCGCAGGATAAGCGCAGCAATTCGCTCCTCGACCGACATGCCGATCGCACCGCCAGTGGAGAACTGAACGATGATGTCGGAGCGTTCGCGGATGGCAGCAAAGTAGGCCGCAAAGGTGGCCGCATCTTGGGTGGCGGAGCCGTCTGCACGGCGACCGTGCAGGTGGATCATCGCGGCGCCGGCATCACGGCAGCGGAGCGATTCGAGGCCCACCTCATCCGGGGTGATGGGGAGCGCGGGCGTCTGTGCGCGGGTGATCTCAGCACCGTTGATGGCTGCTGTGATGAGGAGGCCGTCGCTCATGGATCGCCCCGCTTGATGCGCTGCTTGTCGATGGGGGTAACGCATGTGCCGACGGCGCGACAGACCACCACGGGCTCTGCGAGGAGCTCGGCAGAAGACTCGGCTCCGAGCTCAGGGTTGAGTCGGATGACCTTGCGGGCCTCGAACTCCATGCGGCGCGAGCTGCGGCCCACTTCGACGATGCGGCCAACTGCCTCGATGTAGTCGCCCGCATAGACGGGGGCGAGGAACTCCACCTTCTCGTAGGCGCGGAAGAGGCCCTCGTCACCGTCGAGGCGAATGAGGAGCTCGGTTGCAACGTCGCCGAAGAGGGCGAGCATGCGGGCACCGTCGACGAGGTTGCCGGCATAGTGGGCATCGTGGGCCGACATGCGGAGGCGGATGAGAACAGTGCTGGAGAGGTTTGGCATGGCAGGCTCCAAACAACAACGCCCGACCAGAAGGCCGGGCGTCAAACTTCGAAGGGGACGAGAGCTAGAGGCAGACCGGGACGGTGGCCGAGACCCGGTCGATGGGGACAACGTTGCGCGAGGGCCAGGAGACCGCGCAGACCTCCCACCAGGAGCCGGTGGAGGGGAGCGCCTTGTCACGGACTTCGTAGGCTACGATACCATCGAGGGTGATGATGACGGTCGCGTAGGAGACGCCATAACCGTGGTCGGACCAGTAGTGGACGCCAACCTTGAAGGTGCCGACGGCCGGGTCGTCGAGCGAGACGTTCTCGGGGCCCCAGCCATCGGTGTCGTCACGGTCGAGCGAGCAGTCGTCACCCGTGAAGCCGGCTACGCCCCAGTCTGCAGAGGGGGTGCGGAAGTGGCAGTCCCACTGCCGGTCTTCCCAGCAGCCCTCGGCGCTGAGGACGTGCAGGTCGACGTCGGCTCCGGCGCCATTGCCCTCATCGGCCGGGTCGGGGTCGGAGGGGGTGCTCCAGGTGAGCTGGGTGTGGAAGGCTGCGTCGGGCACCGCGCGGACGTTGAGTGTGGCGGTGCTGTTGCAGCCGGCGGAGGAGGCCGAGAGGCCGCGGTTGTCCTGTGCGTCGACCTGCACTTCGTATTCGCCGTTGGCGTCGACGAAGAAGCTGGAGGAGGCAGAAGACGGGGGCGAGAACTCGGAGACTGACTCGGCGGGGCGGCTGATGATGCGCCAGGTGTAGTTGACGCAGCTGCCGTCGGGATCGACGCAGTTGGCGACGCAGTCGAGGTTGGCGAGCGGCGGCACGTTGACGTCGTCGGTGGGGATGGAGTCGGCAACGCCACGCTCGACGCAGGAGACAGCGGTGACCGTGGGGCACTCGTTGGTCGTGCCGACGCAGGTGAGGGGGAGCTCATACTCGGGGAAGGCCGAATCGTTGGAGCTGATGACAACCTTGCCGGTCTCGGGGCGGCCTTCCACGGTGGGGCGGCAGGTGGCGACGACCTGGGTCGAGGCACCGGGCGAGAGCGAGAGGGGGGTCGCAGGCGGGGCATCGAGCGCGAAGATGGGGTCTGCTTCGGTGCCGTTGTCGGCCGAGATGGTGAGCGCGGAGATGTCGAGGTTCTCGCCGTTGCCGAGCTCCGAGCAGTTGGTGACGGTGAGGGTGAGGCGGCCGGGCACGCCGTTCATGAGTACCTCGCCGAAGTCGCCGGTGTCGGGGGAGACGGCGATGCAGGGGACGCCGCCGTTGCCCTTGAGGTCGATGACGGTGTCGGCGTCGGGGCTCTCAAGCGTGGTGAGGTTGATGGCGCCAACGTCGTTGTTCTCGTCGTCGGGGCAGTACTTTACGGTGAAGGTCTTGGTCTCGTTGGCCGCGAGCGCCCAGGGGGTCTCGGCGGTCGGGAGGGCGTCGCCCGCGTTGGGGATGACGGTGTAGACGCCGGTCGCCGCGAGGGTGAGGTCGGTGATCGTCTGCGAGGTGCCGATGGCCTGCAGGGTCTGGACCACCTCGACGCAGTTCGGAGGCGCAACGCGACCAAAGATGATTGGGTTGGGCGTGGCGTAGAGGCGGCCGTTCGAGGCCGGTGCCTTGAGAGCAATCTCAAAGACTCCGTCAAAAGCCTTGCCGCTCTGGATCGACTGGTTGGTCTCGACGCGGAGAACCGCCTCGTGGCCAGCAGTGTCGCCCTCGGGACGGGTGAAGGTCACCTCCACCTTGTGCCGGGTCTCGGGGCTACCGTCGAAGAGGGCGAGGTCGAAGGGCTCCGATCCGCTCGCGAATCCGAACATCGCACGATCAGCGCCTAGGATCTCCATCTTGGACACAACGAGCGCGGCTTTGCCCTCGTTGGTGATATTGACGGTCTGCTGCCGAGTACCAGGAGCAGATGGGAAGACGACCTGCACCGGGTTCGAGACGAACACCGGCTGATTGGCGCTGGTAACGCTGTCCGAGCAGCCCGTGAGGGCGACAGAGCCCGTGATGGAAAGGAGCCCAAGGCTCATCGCCACCGCAATACTTCTCAGAGGCACCCGCAACGATCCAATCATAACAACCTCGTTTGAATGTGGGAAAGACCCGACCTGTTTTTGCGATAGTGGTCAGCACCCGTCAGATCAAGCGCAAGGCGGATCGCGCTCAAAGTTTGCGGCGCCCGTCGAACACCCTGCTCTCGACCCGCATCGCCAAACTGAATAGGCGGACCCAGACGCCGTCCGAACGGCACCCCTTGGAGGCTCACCATGCTTCGAACCATCCTCGCTACGGCGCTCGCCCTGTTGACCCTCCAAGCCTGCGGGCCGATGTATGACAGCTCCTGCAGCCAGACGGAAAGCCGCTGCTACGACGAGCGCCAGACCATCTGCGACGCCTTCTCTTGCTACGACGAGGTGCGACAGGTCTGCGAGGATGTCTGCGTGAGCAGCGACAGCGGTTCGTCCGGCACGAGCCAGTGTGTGAGCGACACCGAGTGCCGCGTGGGCTTCCGTTGTGAATCGGATGGCGTCTGCAGAGCGCCTCTCTGCCGCGCCGATGCCGACTGTTACGCGGGGCAGCGGTGTGAGTCGGATGGCCGCTGCCGCGCGGTCAGCAGCCAGCCCTCGGGCGGGCAGCTCTGCGAGAGCTGCAACAGCAGCTCGGAGTGCGCAACAGGGTCGCTCTGCCTGCAGCTCAACGGCGGGGGCAGCGTCTGCGGCGCCGACTGCGGGAGCAACGCCGACTGCCCATCGAACTTCCGCTGCTACGATGTGGGCACGCAGTACCAATGCGCACCCATCTCGGGGAGTTGCCCCGCGGGGCTCTCCTTCACGGGCTGCCGCATCGACAGCGACTGCGCTGCCGGCGACCGTTGCGACGGCAGCTGGTGCTTTTCGCCTGCCGGCTCGGGCTCCGGCCAGTAACGGGTCGGGCGCCGGCCGGTAGCCAGGCCGCGACGAGCGCGACTAGTTCTCGAGGTCGAGGAAGGCGCGGAGATGGTCGCTGCGCGCCGGAGCACGGAGCTTGGCGAGCGCCTTGGCCTCAATCTGACGGATGCGCTCACGGGTGAGCGAGAAGTCTTTACCGACCTCTTCGAGCGTGTGGTCATTCTTCTCGCCGATGCCGAAACGCATGCGGAGAATCTTCTCCTCGCGGGCCGACAGGGTGGAGAGCAGGCGCTGGGTGTGGCGCATGAGTTCGGTGTCGGTCGCAGAGTCGATGGGCGACTCGGCGTTCTCGTCGGCGATAAAGTCGGAGAGTTGGCTGTCGTCGTCGCCGATCGGGGTCTCGAGCGAGACGGGGGCGCGTGCGATTTTGAGCGCCTTGCGGACGCTGTCGACGCTCATGTCGAGCTTCTTGGCGATCTCTTCGGGATAGGGCTCGCGGCCGAGCTCCTGCTCCAGATAGCGCGAAGTGCGGATGATGCGGTTGATGGTCTCGATCAGGTGGACCGGGATTCGGATGGTGCGGGCCTGGTCGGCGATGGCGCGGGTGATGGCCTGCCGGATCCACCAGGTGGCGTAGGTGGAGAACTTGTGGCCGCGCTGGTACTCGAACTTTTCGACGGCGCGCATGAGGCCAATGTTGCCCTCCTGGACGAGGTCGAGGAAGTGCATGCCGCGGTTGACATACTTCTTGGCGATGGAGACGACGAGGCGGAGGTTGGCCTGGATCATCTCAGCCTTGGAGCGCTCCGAGCGGTACTCTCCCTCGTTGACCTTCTTGACGGTGGCGCGGAGCTCGTCGGCATCCATCGCGAGCGTCTCGCGCAGGCTGACGAGCATGTTGCGGGCGCTGGAGAAGCGGTTCTCGAACTCGATGAAGCGGGCCTCGTCGAGGGTGCCCTTCTTCCGCTGCTTGCGGAGTTCGATGAGCATGACCTCAATCTCGGCAGCGGGCCGGCCGAGCTGGCGCTCGCACTCTTTGACCCGCTTTTCGCATCGCTCGAGCGTGGCGAGCTGCTCGCGGAGCGCCTTTGCGAGTTCGAGGACAATGCCAGGATCGAGGCGGAGTGAGCGGACAGACTCGAGTGCCTCCTGGCGCTCGGTCTCGAAAGCCTTGCCGCGGAGCCGGGCCGCGACCAGCGCCTCGTAGGAGGCGCGGACGGCGGAGAGCCGAAGGGCGAGGTTGCGGGCGAGGATCTCGGGGTTGAGATCGGACGGGATGTCGGACGGGGGGAGGTAGTACTTGGCGCGGGCGGTGCCTTCAGCGACCTCGCGCTCGACGTTCAGCAGGCAGGCAAGCCCGGCGGGGCAGCCGAAGAGGTTGTCAAAGAGGACCAGCCGGCCCTCCTCAATCTTCTTGGCAATCTCGACCTCGCCTTCGCGGGAGAGGAGCGTGACGCTGCCAATCCGCTTGAGGTACATCTTGACGGGGTCCATGCCCTCTTCGTGATAGAACTGCTCTTCGGCGGCCTCTTCGGGCGAGGTGAAGGCGCGGTTCTTCGCGGTCGAGGCAGACTTCTTGGCCTTGGCGGACTGGTCGGCCTCGTCGGCATCGAGTTCGAAGACACTGTCGTGGTCGCGATCGGCCACGGCCTTGGGGGCCTCGTGCTCTGATTCCTGCGCCTGCTTCCTTTTGGTCATTCTTCGTCCGATGAAGTGCGGCTGCCCGCCGGTTGAGGCACCTCGGTGCGTCCCGCAATGAATGGGAACGGCGAGCCATTTCTGCAAGTGAGAGAGAGAATGCGCCGCACTTCGCACACAGATGCATGCAAGACGGTCCAGTCAACTTCGCGCGCTGATTGCCATACCTTGCGATTGGGTGCAAAAAAGGCGCGTCGAAAGTAAGAGAATCACGGATCGGAGCTCGGCAATGAATGGGCTGCCGCACCTGTGCGCGATGCGACGCCGAACTACCGAGGCGACCCCAGTCGTGCTAGGCAACCGTTCGCTCCCCTTCAGGTATTCCGCTTGGCTCTGGCACACCCCGTTCGTCGCGTGATTGGTATCGACCCAGGCTCCATCAAGGCGGGCTGGGGGGTCGTGGAGCAGTCGGGCAATCGGCTGCGGCTGATTGGCTCAGGCACCATCAAGCTGGGTACGGGCGGGCTCACGGAGCGCATCGCCCTGCTCTACGCCAAGCTGCGGACGATTCTGGAGGAGCACCAGCCGAACGAGGCCGCGATCGAGGCCATCTTCTTCCAGAAGAATGCCGACTCGGCGCTCAAGCTGGGACACGCGCGGGGCGTTGCGCTGCTCGCGCTCGCACATTCGCAGCTGACCCCGACGGAGTATGCGCCGGCCTCGGTGCGTAAATCGGTCATCGGGAACGGCGCCGCCGACAAGATTCAGGTTCGCGCAATGATGCGCATGATGCTCGGCGCACCGGAGCTCGAAGGGCTCGATGAGACCGACGCCATCGCCATCGCCGTCTGCCATCTCCACCACCATCCGCTGCTAACGACGAGACGCCTATGATTGCACGCCTGACCGGAACCCTTGCTGCCAAGTCGCTCGACACGATCATCCTCGACGTGGGTGGTGTGGGCTACGAACTCTTTGTGCCGCTGTCGGTGATGGAGTCGCTGGCCAACGTGGGCGATCGGGCGACGCTGGCGGTGCATACGCTCGTGCGTGAGGATGCGATAACGCTCTACGGGTTTTCGACGTCGGCCGACCGGCTTCTCTTTCAGCGGCTCATGACGGTGAGTGGCGTGGGGCCGAAGCTGGCCCTGCAGGCGCTGAGCGTCTACACGGGCGTGGAGTTGCAGACGGCGCTGGTGACCTCGGACGAGCGGTCGCTGATGCGCATCTCGGGCATTGGGAAGAAGACCGCGCAGCGCATGTTGCTGGAGCTTTCGGAGAAGGTGGCGTTGATGGATCTGGGTGGTGGCGCGGCGTCGGCGCCTGTGGGTTCATCGCGCGTCGTGTCGGACCTGGTACTCGGCCTGCTAGACTTGGGCTTCACGCGGAAGCAGGCAGATGACGCTGCAATCAAGCTGAAGGGGCGCGCCGACGAGGGCGTGGCGGTAGAGGTGCTGCTGCGCGAGGCATTGAGGTTGCTCCGCGGCTGAACAGTTGTTTAGAAGAAGGCGCACACGCCCGAGGAGCCCATGGAGCCGAACCGCCAGACAACCCCGCGTCCCATCGCGGATGAAGAGCAGCACGATGCGTCGCTGCGGCCGAAGGTCTTCGACGAGTATGTGGGACAGGAGAAGGTGAAAGAGCGGCTGCGGACGGCGGTTCAGGCTGCGAAGTTTCGCGGAGAGCCGCTCGACCATGTGCTGGTAAGTGGCCCGCCGGGCCTGGGCAAGACCACGCTTGCGGCGATTCTGGCCGCCGAGATGGGGGTGGCGCTTCATGTGACGAGCGGCCCGGCGATTGAGAAGAAGGGCGACCTCGCGGGCATCGTGACAGGGCTGCAGGAGGGAGACTTTTTGTTCATCGACGAGATTCACCGGCTGCCCTCGGTGGTGGAGGAGAACCTCTACCCGGCGATGGAGGACTTCCGGTTTGACGTTGTGTTGGGCGAAGGTGCGCATGCCAAAAGCATCCGGTTGGAGCTGCCCCGTTTTACGCTCATCGGCGCGACGACGCGGAGCGGACTGTTGACGACGCCGCTGCGGGCCCGCTTCGGCATTGTGGAGCGTCTGGAATACTACCGCACCGACGAGCTGGCGCGGATTCTGATGCGTTCGTCGTCGATTCTCGGGGTAGCGCTCGAGGACGATGCAGCGCAGGAGCTCGCGCGCCGGAGCCGCGGCACGCCGCGCATTGCGAACCGGATTTTGCGCCGTGTGCGGGACTACATGCAGGTGGCCGGATTGGACGCTGTGAGCCTCGACCTTGCGCAGCATGCGCTGACGCAGCTCGAGATTGATGAGCGTGGTTTTGACGCCATGGACCGGAGCTATCTCGAAGCGCTGACGATCAAGTTCGGCGGTGGTCCCGTGGGGCTCGAGACGCTGGCGGCGGCGACGGGCGAGGCGGCCCAGACGCTCGAAGATGTCTATGAGCCCTTCCTGATTCAGGAGGGCTTCCTGCAGCGGACACCGCGCGGGCGACTCGCAACACCGCTGGCAATGCGCCACATGGGTGTTACGCCGCCGAGCTCGGTCAGCGGACAGCTACCGCTGCTGGACGGTGAGACATGAGCGCGGAGGCTGCGGAGCATTTTGCCCGGTTTCTGTCGGCGATTGGGGTCGATGTAGGCGCCGACCCCGAGATGGCGCAGACGGCCAACCGGTTTACGAAGCTGATGCGGGAGCGGCTCGCTGTGCCGGCGGCGACGGTGGAGTTGCGGCCGATCGCGCGGGAGCGATCGGAAGCGGCAGCACAGGTGATCGTGGTTCGCGATATCCCGCTGCGTGCGCTCTGCCTGCACCACCTGATGCCCTTTGTGGGCGAGGTGAATATCGCCTTTCTGCCGCAGGAGCGGATGACGGGGTTTGGCAGTCTGGTCCGCCTTGTGGAGTCGATGGCGATGGGGCCGCAGCTGCAGGAGCGGCTGACGGATGGTCTGGCAGCAGAGGTGATGCGGCAGCTTGAGCCCGCTTGGGTCGCTGTCTCCATCTCGGCGATTCAGACCTGCGTGGAGATGTCGGGCACTGGCAGGCGGCCGCGGACGGTGACGATGAGCACGCTTGGCGCCACGACACCCGAGGCTGCGTGGGTCTTCGTGCAGCAGGGTCCTCAGCCGGAGCCGGGCGCGTGAGCGGGCTGTTGGTGGTGGGCGGCGGGATGGCCGGCATCACGGTGGCGGCAGAGCTGCGGCGGGCATGCATGGCCTTCACCTGGGTGGAGGCGGACAGTCGCGCGGGTGGTGCGCTGCATCGGGTCTTCAACCCGCTGTTCGGCTGGCCCGAGGGCGGAGGTCGGTCGGGTGTGGAGCTGGCGGCTTCGATGGAGGATTCCGAGGCCTGTGCTGGTCTTGAGCGCGGGTGCAGGGTGGCATCCATCGATGCCGTCGCGGGTGGCTTGCATGTGGGTCTGGAGCGGCCTGCGACGTCCGTGGTGACATGGAATGTCTGGTCTCGGGTGGTTCTCTGCACGGGCACGAGGCCGCGGCCTTGGGAGGTACCGGGCGCCGCGGGTCGGTGGGGTCATGGCGTGGAGCTTTCGACGCATGGGCGCGGCGCGCGTTACGCGGGCGACCCTGTGGCGGTTGTGGGCGGCGGAGACGCTGCGGTGGAGGGGGCGCTGCGGATGGCGGCGAAGGGTTGCGCCGTCTGGCTCATCGTCCGCGGCGCGACGTTGCGGGCATCGCCGCGTTTTGTGGAGGCGCTCGCTGCGACGCCGGCGATCGAGGTTCGATACCGCTGCGAGGTGACGGCGGTCGTCTCTGGTTCGCAGGACAAGCTGTCGGAGGTGGTGTTGTCAGACGGCGAGAGGTTGCCGGTGCGCGGGCTGTTTGTGCGGGTCGGCGTCGACCCCGTGCTGCCCTCCATCTCGCCGGTGCCAGCGCTCGATGCAGGCGGCTATCTACGCGTGAACCATGAGGGGCTGAGTTCGGTGGCTGGTCTCTACGGCGCCGGCGAGGTGACGTCGCCCGAGGTGAGTCAACTGTGTGCCGTCACAGAGCAGGCGTTGCGGGTGGCGCAGGCTGTCCGCAACGAGGCATGAGAATCGGATGAGGGATGTCGACGGGCAGAGGTCGAACGGCTAGTCATCGGGAGGATTCGTCGATGGTGTCGTTCGCTGCAGGAGGTTGCATGAAGAAGTGGCTCGTTCTCTCGCTGGTTGCACTGGCTGGTTGCGCTGCAGATGAGGCGAGCCGTGGCACACCGTCGCGCGGCGGCGATAGCGCTACCGACACCGGCAGCAGCAGCGACACCGGCAGCAGCGACACCGGCAGCAGCGACACCGGCAGCAGCGACACCGGCAGCAGCGACACGGGAGCGGAAGACACCGAGCTGGCGGACACCGGCAGCAGCGACACCACGCCCGCCGAGGACACCACGCCTGTCGAAGATACCACGCCCGTCGAAGACACCACGCCGGCACGGTTCCTCACCGGCTCGGTGACTGTCTTTGAGTCACGCTCATCGGTTGCAGCCGATCTCAACCTGGGCAGCATCACCGCGGCTTTCCGCGAGGGGCGCGCGCCGGAGGAGACGCCGGTTGGGACCTTCGGCGACTGCAAAGTCTACGCAACTTCGGCAGGCGCCGCTCTGCCGGC
>CANKLS010000021.1 GCA_947483645.1 Bradymonadales bacterium
GAACGAAGCCAAGGTCATCTCGTAACCCCTCTTTTCACCTCTCACTTCGATTCTTTTGGAGACACCATGAGCAACATTCTCGTCGTTGCAGAGCACCTCGAAGGCAAGCTCCGCAAAGCCACCCTCCCCACCATCGGCTTCGCCAAGAAGGCGCAGGCCCTCACTGGCGGCAAGATCATCGGCCTCGTGCTCGGTCACAACGCGGCCTCCGTGGCAGCTGAGCTCGCCACCGCTGGCGTCGACCATGTCATCCACGTCGATAGCCCCATCTACGCCAACTACCTCGCCGAGGCCTACGCGCCCGCCGTGGCCGAGATCGCCAAGGTCAAAGGCGCCTCGATCGTCGCGGCCCCCGCCTCGACCACGGGCAAGGACTTCCTCCCCCGCGCCGCCGCCCGCATGGACGCAGGCATGATCTCCGACGCCATCGAGGTCTTCTCGCACAACGGCGCCGTGGCCTACAAGCGGCCCGTCTGGGCCGGCAACCTCATCGCCCGCGAGACCTCGACCTCGGCCATCACCGCGGTCACCGTCCGTACGACCAACTTCGACGCGCCCGCTGCCGGCGCGGCCGCCCCGATCGAGACCATCGAGCTCGGCTTCGCCGCCCCCGAACAGACCCAGTTCCTCAGCTTCGACCAGGTCAAGTCGAGCCGTCCTGAGCTCACCGACGCCGCCGCCATCGTGGCGGGCGGGCGTGGCCTCAAGTCGGCCGAGGCCTTCAAGATGCTTGAAGAGCTCGCCGATCTCATCGGCGGTGCCGTTGGCGCCTCGCGCGCTGCGGTCGACTCGGGCTACGCGCCCAACGACTGGCAGATTGGCCAGACGGGCAAGATCGTCGCCCCCGGCATCTACTTCGCCGTCGCTATCTCGGGCGCCATCCAGCACCTTGCCGGCATGAAGGGCTCCAAGGTCATCGTCACCATCAACAAGGATGGCGAGGCGCCCATCTACCAGATCTCGGACTACGGCCTGGTCGCCGACGCCTTCAAGGCGATCCCCGAGCTCAACGCCGCGCTCAAGTAACGGCCTGCCCTCCCCGCGCGGAGGGCCCCGAACGACAACGCCCCCGACGGGCCGCAAGGCTCATCGGGGGCGCTTCGTTTTGTCTCAGGCGAGGCAGGCCCGATGGGCCGGCCCGGGCTTAGAACGGAATGTCGTCGTCGTTGAAGTTGCCACCGCCGGCGCCGCCCTGGTCGCGTGCAGGAGCGTCGTCTTCGGTCTGCGTGTTGGTGCGACCACCGCCGCCACCGCCGCTGCGGGCGCCACCACCGCCGGCTGCGCCGCCACCACCGTAGCCACCGCCACGGTTGCCGCCGCCACCCTCGCTATCGCCACCGCCGGCCGCGCCGCCGAGGAACTGGACGGTGTCTGCGACGATGTCGGTCGCATACTTCTTCACGCCCTCTTTGTCGGTGTATTCGCGGGTCTGGAGGCGGCCCTCGACGTAGACGCTGCGGCCCTTCTTGAGGTACTTCGCGGCGTTCTCGCCCTGGCGTCCCCAGACAACCACGCGGTGCCACTCGGTGCGCTCCTGCTTGTTGCCGGACTTGTCGACCCAGGTGTCGGTGGTGGCCACATTGAGGGTTGCGACGCTCTGCCCACCCTCGGTGGTACGAAGCTCGGGGTCGCGCCCCAGATTTCCGATAATCATAACCTTGTTGAGCGATGCAGACACGATGACCTCCACACAGATTTGCCGCTCCGATGAAGCAACCACCACGGTCCTTCAGCGATGATTCGGAGAGGCTCCTCTACAGTTATCGTCGTCTGCGAGCCGATGTTGCCGCGCGCGATGAAAAAAGTTGGAGCACCTCGCGAAGGCGCGCTCTGGAGGTGTAGCACGGGGTGCGAGCTGCTGTCATGGAGAAGTGATGGGCACCTCGATCGGATGGGCAAATCTGGCTAGTGGCATGGTCAGACTTTTCCTGCCTCGGTGCTGCCGCTGTCTTCCCCTGTTTCCACTGCTCCCGGCCGCCTGCTCGCAGCGGTTGTGCTCATCGCGGCGCTGCTGGCGATCTCGAGTGCGGCGCTCTGGGTTCGGCTAGCCGATGCGCCGGCGGTGGTGACGGCCTTCTGGCGGGTGGCGCTCTCCACGCTGATCCTCTGGGCGGTGCAGCTGCGTCGGATGCCGCGACTGTCGCGGGCCGGCTGGCAGGCGGCGGTTCTGGGTGGGTTGATGCTGGCGCTCCATTTCTGGAGTTGGATGCTGTCGTTGGAGACGACGAGCGTGCTCTCGTCGACGCTGCTGGTGACGACCACGCCGCTCTGGCTTGCGATGGCGGGACGGTGGCTTCCGGGCGAGCGGACGCTGCCGTGGCAGGGCTGGCTGGGACTTCTGGTGGCCTTGATCGGCAGCGGCGCGATGCTGCTGGAGGGGAGCCGTTCGACGGGCAGCGAGGCGGTGACAACGACGGGGGCCGTGCAGGCACTGCTGGGGGCCGTCTTTGCGGGGCTCTACTGGCTTGCAGGTCGGTCTGGTCGTCAGACCGACGAGGTGGGGGATCTTTCGGTGGTGTCGACCGGGGTTGCGGCGCTGGCCCTTGGGCTGGTGATGGTGGTACAGGGTCACGCGTTCGTCTCGGGCGCCTCGTCGCAGACCTGGATGCTTTGGGTTATTTTGGCCGTATTTCCGCAACTTATCGGCCATAACGGGCTGCTCTGGGCGCTCAAGCACTGGAGCGCGACCACCATCTCGGTGCTGGTGCTGCTGGAGCCTGTGATCGCGACGGCTTTTGCTGCAGCGTGGGGCGAGGCCTCACCTTCGCCGCGCGCCTGGGCGGCCGCGTCGGTGGCGGTTGCCGGCGTGGCGGCCGTTGTCTGGCAGCAGCGTGAAACAGAGGGAGCGGAGGCGGTGCCCGATGCGGCCTAGTTTGCTCACGCCGTGTGCACCGGGGTGTTTCACGTGAAACAGCTCCAAGCCACAACAGAGGTCGTCCTGCGGGTGATGGCCGGCGAGGCCTCGTTTGAGGCGGGGCTCGCGGCCGTTGTGGCCTACCAGCGACAGTTCAACGGGCCGCTCGCCGCCTACTGGAAGCGGCGCGGATTCACCACCGAGCAGCCGACGGCGGGAGAGGTGCCGGCGGTCATGACCGACCTCTTCCGGAGCGTCCGGCTGACCTCAAGCGAGGCTGAGCCGACGATGGTCTTTCGGACCTCGGGCACCACCTCGGGGGCCCGCGGCGAGCACTGGCGGCTTTCGACACAGGCCTACGACGAGGGAGCCGCCCGTCACTTTGCGGCGATGGTACTGCCCAGCGGCGAACGGCGCCGCTTTGTGAAGTGGTGCTTCGACCCTGCGGAGGTGGCCGATTCGTCGCTGTCGCACATGGTTGCCGATTTGGAGCGGCGGTTTGGCATTGGCGGCGGGCCCTGGCAGCTCAGCGCGGATGGACTGCGGGCGGAGGCGCTCGATGAGCTGGCCACGCTGCAGGCGCCGGTGGTGGTCTTCACGACCGCCTTTGCGCTCTCGTGGCTGCTCGAGCGGCTCGAGGCGCCCGTCGCCCTGCCCGCGGGATCGCTGCTGATCGAGACCGGAGGCTTCAAGGGCAAGAGCCGGGAGATCCCGCGCGACGAGCTCTATGCCGCGGCGCAGGCGGCGCTGGGGCTGCCGGCCACGGCGATGCTCTCCGAGTATTCGATGACCGAGCTCTCGAGCCAGCTCTACAGCCGGCATGTCGTCGATGGGCTTTCGGGCGCGGCGCAGCGGCTGCTGGTTCCGCCGGCCTGGTGCCGGGTGTTGGCCATCGACCCCGCGACGGGCCGGCCAGTCGCGGAGGGCGAAGAGGGGCTGCTCCGGTTCATCGATCTCGCCAATGTAGAGACGGTGGTCGCGGTTCAGACCGCCGACCGGGGCCGTGTGACACCGGCCGGCGTGGAGCTTCTCGGCAGGGCGTCGGGCGCCGTGGCGCGGGGCTGTGGGCTTTCGGTCGAAGAGCTTCGCGAGCGGGGTGATCTGTGAGACAATTGTCGCCCCGCGCGGAGCTGTCCGGGCCCCTGTTTCACGTGACACACATGGCCTCCGCGCTAGCAGCGACCATGTTCCACGTGACACAATCGTGTGAACCGGCGCCGCCGCGGCTCGGACTTTG
Organism: Bradymonadales bacterium; assembly: GCA_947483645.1. Next base: position 4,092 of record CANKLS010000021.1, read on the forward strand.
GAGCGAGCCATGAAACAGATTGCCCAGACAGACGAGCTCGCGGCGCTGCTGTTTCACGTGAAGCAGGGGGCGGGCCTCCTGCCGGAGAGGCTCGACGACCGGGCCGCGCTGGCGGTGCGGGCGCTCGCGCGGTGGCAGGCGGGAATCGGCGAGGCGCTGACGGTGCCACAGCGGGCGGGGCTCTCGCTCCCGATGCTCCGCGAAGGCGCGGCCGACTGGATCGCTGCGCAGAGGCCGGAGCGGTTCGAGCGGCTCTTTGCCCTCGAAGGTCTCCGCGGCGACAGCACCGACCGCGCAGAACTCGGCTCCACCTGGCTGGGCGATGGCGCGCTTCCCGCGCTGTTGGAGGCCTTTGTCTTGGCGGTGCTGGCCGGTGGCCCCCACCTCTTCCGGGTGGGCCGGCTCCAGGCGCCCCTCTTCGACCGGCTGCTCGAGGCGCTGCAGGCGGAGGCCGGAGGCCAGCCCTTTGTCTCCATCCGGTGGAACCGGGCCGGGGACCGGGTGCTGCGGCCGCTGCTCCGCGCGCTCGACCACCTCAACCTCTACGGCTCCAACGAGACCCTCGCCAACATCGAGGGCGAACTGGCGGGCATGGATGGCCCGTCGCCGCGGCTCATCGGCTTCGGCCACCGCTCGTCGCTGCTCTGGGTCGATGGCCCTGCTGTCGCCGACGCCAGCGAAGGCGAGATGACCGCGCTCGGCGCCGCGATTGCGCGCGATCTGGCCGCCTGGGACCAGCGGGGCTGCATGGCCCCACACACGCTCTGGCTCGTCGATGGCTCCCAAACCGACCTTTGGCGTCTGCTCCACGCCACCGGCGCAGCGATGGAGTCTCTCTCCCTCCGCTGGCCGGCCGGTGCTGTTTCACGTGAAACAGTCGAACAGCGCTTCCTGATGAGCGAAGAGGCCACCTTCGCCGGCGAGGTGGTCGAGGGCAACGACTTCTGCCTCGTGACCGGCCTCAATCCCCGCCCCCGCCGTGGCCCCGGCGGCCGGACGCTCCGCCTAGGCGCCGTGAAACGCCAAGAGGCCGACCAATGGCTCGCAGACGAGCCCACCTCCACCATCGGCTGGTTCGGCGCGCCACCCGGCATCGACAGGGCCGACGTCCGACTTGTCGCGGTGGGAGAGATGCAGGCCACCACCATCGACCGTCTCCACGATGGCGCCAGACGGCTCGCCCCCATGCTCCGCGGCTGAGTGGCACTGCAGGCCATCGTTGCCCCCAACCGCCAAGCGCGGTATCGAGGCGAGAACCCACACAACCAAATGGTGACGCTATGAAGACGGTCGCACGCCTCTCTGCCTCGCTCCTCGCCCTCGCCGCGCCCCTGCTCGCGCCCGCCGCGGCGCAGGCCTGCGGCGGCTTCTTCTGCCAGAATGTCCCCGTGGACCAGACGGGCGAGAACATCGTCTTTGTGGCCGATGGCACCACCGTACAGGCCTTCGTACAGGTGCAGTATCAGGGAGAAGCTACTGAATTTGCTTGGATTATCCCAACGCCCTCGCTCCCCGAGGTAGGCGTCTCCTCCGACGCCATCTTCCCCTACTTTGCGCAGAACTACCGGCGCGCAGCCTACCAGAACACCACCTACCACGGCACCTGCGGTAGCTACTGCTGGGACGACCAGTTCGCTGGCTCTGATGCATCGGTCCAAGACACCGGCAGCACCGACGCCGGAACCGGTGGCGGCGTAGAGGTCATTGAGCAGGGACAGACCGGCCCCTACGACTTTGCCATCCTCCGGGCCACCGACGCCCAGGTGCTCTTCGACTGGCTCGGCGCCAACGACTACAACCTGCCCGCCACCGCCCTCGCCGCCGTGGAGCCCTACGCGCTCATGGGTGACCAGACCCACTTTGTGGCGCTCAAACTGCAGAAAGAGGCCTCCGTCGGTGATTTGCAGCCCGTAAAGCTCACCTACGCAGCGGCACAGCCCATGGTGCCCATTCAGCTCACGGCAATCGCTGCGCAGCCCGATATGCCCATCTATGTGACGGTGCTGGGCGCGAGCCGCGCGGTGCCGGAGAACTACCTCGATGCGGTGCTGATCGAGGCGCCACAGACCTACTATGGCACTGAAAGCATTGAACTTATCGGAAACGCGGTGGATCAGGCCGGCGGCCACGCCTTTGTGACCTCCTTTGCCGGTCCGACCGGTTCGCTGCCGCCGCTCTTTGTGGAGGGAGAGAGCTACCGCACCGACGGGCTGGCGGAGCTGACCGATGCAGGCAGCTTTCTGCAGGAGCTCCGCTACCGCGGTTTCACAGGTTCGCCCGAGCTGCTCGCCATGCTGCAGCGCTACCTGCCGCTGCCGCAGGCGCTGGCCAATCAGGGCTACACCGCGCAGCAGTTCTACAACGACCTCACCCAGCCCCGGGGCTGCTCCTTCTCCTGCAGCTACGCCGCGGCGGCCACCTTTGATGCCGTCGCCTTTGCGGCCGAACTCGAGACCCGGATTGTGGCACCGCTCCGCGAGATGCAGGGGCTCATCGCTGCCCACCCCTACGGCACACGGATGGTGACCACGCTCGACCCTGCGGAGATGACCGTGGACCCCGTCTTTGCCTTTGCGCCGGCGCTGCCGCCGGTGAATGCGAACATCGTGGTGCAGGCCGATGTCTACTGCGGCGAGGGCGGGCTGCCCTGGACGGCGCCTGCCATCTTTCAGATCACAGAAGGGGTCGAGGCAACGGCGGCCTATGGCGACCAGGCCGCACTCTTTGGCACGCTTGCTGCGGCGCCGCTTGCCTATGCGCAGCAGCTCAGCGCGGCGGGGGAGCCCGTGTTGACGGTGGATGCCCGGAGCAGCGTCGCGGCGACGGTCTCTGCCTGGAACAGCGCCCACACCGGGATCGTCGCAGAGGTGCAGGAGTGCGACGGCGGCGGCGGCGGATTCGACACGGGTGCGGCAGACGACGTCTCGACCGGCAGCGATGCGGGGACCACGAACGACACGGGCAGCAGCGACACGGGAAATGGCGACGGTACCACCGTGGTCTGTGACGGGGTGGGCTGTACTGCGGTGGAGGGCGCTGCGGTGGAGGGCGGTTCGGCGCCCCGTGAGAAGAAGTTGGGCCTCTTCGGCTGCTCCGCCGGCGGTTCGGAAGCGGGCCTGTTCGCGGCGGCTGGACTGCTCGCGATGATGGCAACGCAGCGGCGCCGGCGGCGCTAGCTTCCGCACAAGTTGCCTTGCCTGCGGCCTCGTCGTAGGCTGCGAGCGATGAGTACGAACCGCCTCAACCTGACTGCGCGCGACTATACGGTCGCCTGGCTCCTCAACCTCCTCCACACGCAGGGGCTCATCTCGCCCAAGCAGGAGCAGGATGTCATTCGGCAGGAGCGGGTGCTGCGCGAGAAGACGCTGCGGCGGCGGGTAGACGATGTGCGGTCGCGGCAGGGCGCCGTGGCGACGGCTTCGCCTGTGGAAGTTGTAGAGGCGGCTGCGCTGACGGGGCTCGATGGTCGGCCACTCAACGAAGACCGGCTGATGGAGATTTTTGCCGCCGAGGTGGGGATGCGGTTTGTGCGCATCGACCCGCTGAAGCTCAACGAGCGGCTCATCACCTCGACCATGAGCCGGCCCTTTGCGAAGCGGCATGTCTGCGTGCCCATCGCCAAGCTGGAGAGCGGTCGGGTGGTGGTGGCCGTCGACAACCCCTTTGAGCTCGACCTGCAGGAGGCGCTGCGCGGGCTGCTGCCCGGCGGCTTTGAGCTGGTGCTGGCCAGCCGCAGCACGCTGCTGACGACCATCAACGATGTCTATGGGTTCCGGAGCGCGGTGAACGCGGCGGAGCGGTCGTTCGGCGTGACCACCGACCTGGGCAACCTCGAGCAGCTGGTGAAGCTGACCGCGACGGGCGACGAGGTGGAGGCCAGCGACCGCCACGTGGTGAACGCGGTGGAGTTCCTGCTCAAGTATGCCTTTGAGCAGCGGGCGAGCGACATCCACATCGAGCCCAAGCGGGATGAGTCGCAGATCCGGCTCCGCATCGATGGCATCCTGCACCCCATCTACCGGCTGCCGCGGGTGGTCCACACCGCCGTGGTGTCGCGCATCAAGACGCTGGCCCGCATGGACATCGCGGAGCGGCGGCGGCCGCAGGATGGGCGGCTCAAGACCGAGCTGCAGGGGCGCGAGACGGAGCTGCGTGTTTCGACGCTGCCGGTGGCCTTTGGCGAGAAGGTGGTCATCCGCATCTTCGACCCGCAGACGCTGCTGCTCGACCTCGAAGGGCTCGGCTTTTTTGAGACGGAGCTGGGCGCCTACAAGTCCTTCCTGCGCCACACGACCGGGCTCATCCTGGTGACGGGCCAGACGGGCTCGGGGAAGACGACCACGCTCTACTCCACGCTCAAGCTGCTGAGCGGGCCCGATGTGAACATCACGACGGTCGAAGACCCGATCGAGATGGTCTACGAGCCCTTCAACCAGACGCTGGTGCAGCCGAAGATCGATGTGACCTTTGCCAATGCGCTTCGGACCGTGCTGCGGCAGGACCCCGACATCATCATGGTGGGCGAGATCCGAGACGAAGAGACGGCGCAGATGGCTGTGCAGGCTGCGTTGACGGGCCACCTTGTGCTGAGCACCGTGCACACCAACGATGCGCCCTCTGCCATCACCCGGATGCAGGATCTGAAGGTGCCGAACTTCCTGCTGGGCTCGACGCTGGTGGGGGTGATGTCGCAGCGGCTGATTCGGCGCATCTGTGACAACTGCAAGCGGCAGACCTTCCTCACCGAGGAGCAGATTGCGCTGCTCGGCATCACGCTGCCGGCCGATGCGCCGACGCGGCTCCCCGTCTGGTATGGCGAGGGGTGCGTGAGCTGCCGCCACACGGGCATGCATGGCCGGACGGGCGTGTTTGAGGTGATGCCGGTCGATGGGCGCATCAAGCAGCTGATCAGCGACGGTGCCGACGCCAATGTGATCCGGCGGGAGGCCATCGCCAACGGCATGGTGACGCTGCGTGAGTCGGCGATCCGCAAGCTGGCGACGGGGCACACGACCTTTGAAGAGGTGCTTTCGGTCGTCGGGGCGGGGTAGCGATGATGGACTTTGCTGCCGTGCTGCATTCCCACCTTGCGGCCGCCTACCCCTTCATCTCCATCGTCAGCCACGACGAGCAGGAGAGCCTCGGGTTGATCGAGGCCTTGGGGCTGGCGCTGCAGCGGCCTGTGCTGGTCTGGGCGCCCGGGCCGGGCGAGCCGGGCGAGGCCTCGTTGCGCGAGCGGCTGCTCCTGCTGCTGACCGAGCTCGGCGACGGCGTTGGCGCGGGGGCTGTGTTGGTCTTCTGCGATGCCCATCCCTACCTGGCGGGCGCAGAGACGGTTCGGCTGTTGCGGCTGCTGGAGCCAGCGCTGTCGGCGACGAAGACGACGGTGATTTTTGTGAGCGCCGAGCCGGTGGTGCCGCGCGAGCTGGAGCGGGATGTGACGGTGCTGGTGCAGCCGCTGCCGGGGCGGATGGAGCTCGAGGCGGTGGCGCGGAGCGTCTTTGGCGAGCGGCCGACGCTGGAGCGGCTGGGTGCGGCGGCGGTGGGGCTGACGCGGCGCGAGGCGCAGCGGGCCTTTGAGCGGGCACGGGTGGTCGAGGAGCTCAATGCCGTGCGCGGGCGCACGAGCGACGCGGAGGAGCAGGTGGTGGGCGAAAAGCGCCGCCTGCTGCGGGGCGACGAGGCGCTGGAGTTCTGTGATCTTCGGCTGTCGCTGGACTCCGTGGGTGGGCTCGGCGAGCTCAAGGGCTGGCTGCGCGAGCGGCGCGAGGCCTTTGGCGGCGAGGCGCAGGTGTTTGGGTTGCCGGCACCGCGCGGGCTGCTGCTGGTGGGCGTGCAGGGTTGCGGCAAGTCGCTGGCGGCCAAGGCGGTGGCCGGCTTCTGGGGGCTGCCGCTGCTGCGGCTCGATCTGGGGCTGATGATCGGGAGCGCGGCGGGCGCGGAGCGGACGCTGCAGCGGACACTGGCGACCGCGGAGGCGATGTCGCCCTGCGTGCTCTGGGTGGATGAGCTGGAGAAGGGGCTGGACGAGGGCGGCGCGACGGCGCGCACGCTGGGGACGCTGCTCACCTGGCTGGCGGAGCGGCGGTCGGCGGTCTTCTTTGTGGCGACAGCGAACCGGGTCGAGGCGCTGCCGCCGGAGCTGTTGCGGCGGGGCCGGCTCGACGAGGTCTTCTTTGTCGACCTGCCGGACCGGGCGGCGCGGGCAGAGATCCTGGCGCTGCACCTGCGGAGCCGTGGGCGTGAGCCGGCGGCCTTCGGCTGCGAGGAGCTGGCGTCGCAGACGGAGCACTACTCGGGCGCCGAGCTGGAGCAGGTGGTGGTGGCGGGGCTCTACCGGGCCTTTGCGGAGCGGCGGGAGATGACGCAGCGCGACTTGCAGGTGGCGGCCAAACAACTTGTGCCGCTTTATGCGATGTATGAGAACGAGATCAAAGCGCTGCGGACCTGGTCGCAGGGCAGAGCGCGTCCGGCGCATACGAGCGGTCGGATGGCCGGCCTGTTTGGTGTGTCGTCGTAGCGAAGAAGATTGTGGAGGCCGAGTGGAGACGAAGCAGTTGAAGATTGGTGTGATTGGAGCGGGCGCCTGGGGCACCGCGCTGGCGATGCTGCTGGCAGACAAGGGTTACGACGTGACCATGTGGGCCTTTGAGGCCGAGGTGGTTTCGGGCATCAACGAACGGCAGGAGAACGAGACCTTCCTCAAGGGCATCACGCTGCCGGCGAACATCCGGGCGACGGGGAGCATGCAGGAGGCCTGTGCGGGCAAGGACCTGATCCTGACCGTGACGCCGTCACATGTGACCCGGATGGTGATGCGTCAGGCGGCCCCCTTCCTGCCGGAGCACACGCCGATCGTGAGCGCGACGAAGGGGATCGAGAACGACTCGCTCATGACCATGAACGAGGTGCTGGAGGAGGTGCTGCCGATCAAGTTCCACCCCTATCTGGCCTTCCTCTCGGGTCCGAGCTTCGCCAAGGAGGTTGCGCTGCATCACCCGACGGCGGTGGCCGTGGCGGCCTACTCGGAGACGCTGGCGAAGCAGGTGCAGCAGGTGTTCAACCACAGCTGGTTCCGCGTCTACCGCTCGACCGATGTGGTGGGGATGGAGATTGGCGGTTCGCTGAAGAATGTGGTCGCGATCGCGGCAGGCATCTCAGACGGCATGGGGTTTGGGCACAACTCGCGGGCGGGCATCATCACGCGCGGGCTGGCAGAGATGTCGCGGGTGGCGGTGGCGCGTGGCGCCAACCCGATCACGCTGGCGGGGCTGTCGGGCATGGGCGACCTGGTGCTGACCTGCACGGGTGAGCTGTCGCGCAACCGGACGGTGGGCATCCAGCTCGGACAGGGGAAGAGCATCGAGGAGATCCTGGGCTCGATGAGCGCTGTTGCAGAGGGTGTGAAGACGGCGCAGTCGGTGCACGACCTTGCGCTGAAGATGAAGGTCGACATGCCCATCTGCGAGGCGGTCTACCAGGTCATCTATGAGCGGAAGACCCCGCAGCAGGCGCTGGCCGATCTGATGGGCCGCGAGCTGAAGCGGGAGAACTTCGGCTTCTGAGGAGGCTGTGACGGTGGCTCGCTCCTTCCGGCTCCTCGCAGCGCTGCTGCTCGCGCTGGTGATGCTGCCTGCGGGGGCGTGGGCGCATGCGCTCTCCTTCTCCAAGGCGGAGCTCCGGGTGGCGAAGGCCGGCGAAGCGACGCTGACGCTGCGGCTCGACCTGCGGCGGCTGCTGACGGGGAGCGAGCCGGGCGACCTGACCGAGGCGCAGTTCGAGGCGCTCTTTGGGACAGAGACAGCGGAGCGGGCAGGGCTACGGGCAGAGGCGGAGGGCGACCTTTCGCGCGCGGTGCTGCTCTACTTTGGCGGGCGGCAGTTACCGGTGACGGTGACGCTGCCAGAAGTGGCACCGGCCGCCGGGAGCGAGGCGGAGTTGGCGCTCCGCGCGACGGTGCCAGCGGGGCAAGGCGGGCTGGGGCTGCGGGCGAACGCGTCGCTCGGCACGGTGTCGTTGAGCGCCTGGGTGGACGAGGTGCAGGTCATGGACCGGGTGCCGGTGGCGCCTGGCGGTGCGCCGGAGCCGATCCCGCTGACGATCGTGGGCGAGAGCCTGCTACGGACAGCGGGGCGGTATGCATGGCTCGGGGTGCTGCACATTGTGCCGCTGGGGCTGGATCACATCCTGTTTGTGCTGGCGCTGGCGCTGCTGTCGCTGCGGTGGCGGCCGGCGGTGTTGCAGGCGACGGCCTTCACGGTGGCCCACTCGATCACGCTGGCGCTGGCGGTGACGGGGGCATTAGCGCTGCCGGCTTCGGTGGTGGAGCCGCTGATTGCGCTGTCGATCGCGGTGGTGGCGCTGGAGAATCTGGTGTCGCGCGAGGCGCGCTGGTGGCGGCTGGGGCTGGTATTCGGCTTCGGGCTGCTGCACGGGCTGGGGTTTGCGGGCGTGCTGCAGGAGCTGGGGCTGCCGGCGGGCAGGCTCGTGGCGGCGTTGCTGTCGTTCAACCTGGGGGTTGAGGTGGCGCAGGTGGCCGTCATCGCGGCGGCCTTCGGGGCGGCGGCGATGTGGCAACGCAGCGGGCTCATGGCAGAGGTGCCGATGCGGAAGTGGCTCTCGCTGGGGATTGCCGCTGTAGGGCTATTCTGGACGGTGGAGCGGCTGCTGGCCGGTTAGTCGTCGTGGTCGGCTTTGCCGCGCCGGTTGGTGTCGCGCTTGATGGGGATGCGCATGCCGGGTGTGCGCTTGCGCGGCGGCGGCGGCGGCGGTGGGGGCGGCGGCGGCGGCACGGGCTTGGAGATCTGGGGGATGGGGGCCGGCTTGAAGGGCAGGGCCTCGGAGACGGGTGCGGGGTCGAGGTTGGGGGCGGGGCGCTCCGCCGGCTTGGGGGCAGGTGCCGGCTTCGGCGCCTCGACCTTCGCGGCGGGCTTCGCAACCGGCTTTGCGGCTACCTTGGGGGCAGGCGCAGGCTTGGCAACGGGCTTCGCAACCGGCTTTGCGGCTACCTTGGGGGCAGGCGCAGGCTTGGCGACAGGCTTGGCAACGGGCTTCGCGGCTGCCTTCGGTACGGGCTTGGCGGCTGCCTTCGGCACGGGCTTGGCAGGGGCCTTTGCGGCTACCTTGGGGGCAGGCGCAGGCTTGGCGACAGGCTTGGCAACGGGCTTCGCGGCTGCTTGGGCAACGGGCTTCGCGGCTGCCTTCGGCGCAGGCTTCACGGCTGCCTTCGGCGCAGCCTTCGCGGCGGGCTTGGCGGCGGGCTTGGCGGCGGCCTTGGCAACGGGCTTGGCAGGAGCCTTCGCGGCTGCCTTGGCGGCGGCCTTCGCAACCGGCTTTGCGGCTACCTTGGGGGCAGGCGCAGGCTTCGCGGCGGGCTTCGCGGCTGCCTTCGCGGCTGCTTTGGCTACGGGCTTCGCGGGAGCCTTTGCGGGGGCTTTCGCGGGAGCCTTTGCGGCGGCCTTCGGCGCAGCCTTCGCGGCGGGCTTGGCGGCGGCCTTCGCGGCGGGCTTGGCTGGAGCCTTTGCGGCTACCTTTGCAACAGGCTTGGCCGGGGCCTTCGGTGTGGCCTTCGGCGCGGGCTTGGCGACAGGCTTGGCTGGAGCCTTTGCGGCTACCTTTGCAACAGGCTTGGCCGGGGCCTTTGCAGCGGGCTTCGCGGCTGCCTTTGGCGTAGGCTTCGCGGCTGCTTTGGCAACAGGCTTGGCAGGGGCCTTTGCAGCGGGCTTGGCGGCTGCCTTCGCGACGGGCTTCGCGGCTGCTTTGGCAACAGGCTTGGCAGGGGCCTTTGCAGCGGGCTTGGCGGCTGCCTTCGCGACGGGCTTCGCGGCTGCTTTGGCAACGGGCTTGGCTGGAGCCTTTGTGGCGGGCTTGGCTGCTGCCTTCGGCGCAGGCTTCGCGGCCGCTGCCATCTTCGCGGGGGTCTTCGACTTCATACACGCCTCCATTGCTTCGTCCTGCCGAACAGCAGGCGGTTGGAATGTGCCAACAGAACCAAGGCGAGGGCTACCAGAGTGCACTGCAGGAATCACAAAATCGGAGCGATCATGTGCACGAGGGAAGGCCGAGGGTGGCGAGGAGCTCACGGGCCCGCTCCACCTTCACGCACTTTTCGGCCATGAGCTGCGCAGCGATCTGCTCCACAACAGCTCCCTCCGCCCCGGCCGTAGCTGCGACGCTGCGGGCGTGCAGGGCCATGTGTCCCTTCTGGATGCCGGTGGTGCCGAGCGCCTTGATGGCGGCAAGGTTCTGGGCGAGGCCGACGGCGGCAAGGACGGAGCCGAGCTCGCCGGCCGTCTCGACGCGGAGCATGGAGAGCAGGGCCTTGACCATGGGGTGGAGCCGAATGGGGCCTCCGACGATGCCAACGGCCATGGGAATGTCGAGCTCGCCGACGAGCGATTCGCCGTCTAGCCACCAGCGGGCCATGGGGCCATACTGGCCGTCGAGCGCGACGAAGGCGTGGGCCCCGGCCTCAATGGCGCGCCAGTCCTGACCGGTGGCGATCGCGACGGCGTCGATGCCGTTCATGATCCCCTTGTTGTGGGTGGCGGCCCGGTAGGGGTCGCACTCGGCGAACTCGGAGGCGCGGACGATGCCGTCTGCGACCTCGGTGCCCGAGAAGCCCTGCCAGCCGAGGCTGGCGACGGGGAGGCGGCAGCGGGCGCGCACGCGGCGGCGGTCGGCGAGGTTGCTGAGGATGCGGAGGAAGACCTGGCCGCCCGAGATGGACTCGAGCTGGTCGGCGAGCCCTTCGCAGATGGTGTTGATGAGGTTGGCACCCATGGCGTCACGGGTGTCGAAGTAGAGGTGGACAACCAGCATGGAGCGGTGGCGGGAGGCGCTGCCGTCGCCGGGCCGGATCCAGCGTACATCGAGGTCGGAGGCGCCGCCGCCGCGGGCCCGCATGCCTGGCTCAAGGCTGTCTGCCAGGGCGAGGAGGCGGAGCCGTTCGGCGAGGATGCGCTCCATCGCGGCGGCCGGATCGCTGCAGCCGACGATCTGGATCTGGCCCGTCATGACCGAGTTGTCGGCGATGACCTCGAAGCCGCCGGCGTCGCGCACCAAGGCAGCCGCGTGGCTGACGGCAGCGACGATGGAGGGCTCCTCGACCACCATCGGCACCACATAGTCGCGGCCGTTGATGAGGAAGTTGAGGCCGATGCCGATGGGCAGCTCGAAGAGGCCGACCACATTCTCGATCATCTTGTCTGCCACAGCGAAGGGCAGCGCGGCCCCCTCCGAAGCGAGCAGGAGCGCGCCCTGCTCGGCCGTCACGAAGCCTGCGGCCTCAAGGCGTGCCACCCGCTCGTGACGGGTGAGGCGATAGAAGCCGGGGATGCGAGAGGAGCCAACCATGGGAGCCGAATAGCGCGAAAGGTCAAACAGGGCGAGTGCCCAAGGCGCCTGCAGGTGCGAGACGGGGCAGGAGCAGCGGGATCTGTGCGCTCTCTGCAGATGCGGCGAGGCGCTCGGTAGGTTCGAGACCTGCTGCAAAGGCCACCACAATGTCGCCGCCGCCGGCTCCTGAGGGCTTGGCGACCCAGCCGGCGCGGGCGGCGACCTCGATGCAGCGCTCGACCGACTCGCTCATGATGGGCAGCGAGGCGGCGGCGGAGAGGGCCCGCTCGGCCTCGGCGAAGCGGGCGACGAGGGTGAGGAAATCGCTGAGGTTGCCGGCGACAATCGCGGCCACCGATGCTTCGGCGGCCTCCGCCATGGTGGCGAGCGCGGACTCGACGCCAGGCAGCGCGGCATCGCGGGCGGCCGCCAACGTGGCGAGCATGGTGCGGGTGTTGGCAGCTTCGCCCGCGTGGAGCACGGCGATGCGGAGGCCGGGCGGGAGCTGGAGCGGAGCCACGGAGAGGCCGGCGGGGCCGCGGTGCATCGCAGCGAGGCCGCCGAATAGCGAGGTCTCCACATCGACGCCCGAGCCGGCCCCCTTCTGGAAGCGGCGGTGGGCGGCGTGGGCGAGGGCGGCGAGGCGCTGGTCGTGCAGGCCGGCGAGGCGGCCGAGCGCAACGGTGAGGGCGGCGGCGGCGGCGGCGCTGGAGCCGAAGCCGAACTTGAGGCCGGTGGTGGCGTCGATGAGGTCGGGGCTGGCGAGCTTCAATGTGCCGGTGAGCGGAGCCACGGCGGCGCCAGCCTCGGTGAGGGTGGCGACGACGGCGGCGAGCAGGGCTGTCTCTGCGCGGTCAGCGGTGGCATCGGTGAGGAGCAGGTTGCCGGCCCACAGGTCGGAGGTGACCGTGAGGGAGGCATCGCTGGGCGCGTAGTCGAGGTGAAGGCCCCGATCGACCGCCTGGACGATGGAGGGGGCGCCATCGAGCACCGCATACTCGCCCATCCAAATGAGCTTGCCGGGGGCGAAGAGGTGGGCGTTCATCGAACCGTTCACTCGGGCTCGGCGCCCTTCAAATGAGGGGTCACAAACTCGGCAATAGGCAGACGCATCGCACCCGTACCAGCCTGATTCGGGTGCACATTGTCTTTGAAGTGAGCATCGTCTGCGATGGCATCGAGGTCGAGCAGCGGATTCCCTTCGGTGGTCCGTCTCAGCTCGGCGAGGTAATCGTCGTAGCTCCAGACAGCCCCCTCTTTCACCACATCTTTGAGCGGCATGTTGATGAAGAGCACGCGAGCACCCGCAGACTCCGCGAACTGCTGCAGGTGGCGCAATGCAAGAAACTGAGCTTCTTCGCGTTGCTGGCGGCGGAACGAGCTAAGTAGCATCTCGGGTGGCCGATCCGGTGCCGACGGCTGCGCCAGCCCATAAGCACGGCCCGCAGATGCCCCTTTGAAGAACCGCGCCACAGTGTTGAAGGTGTGGGCGTTGATCGGGTGGCCACCCTTTCGGATGAGCATGATATGCTCGTTGCGCCACATGGCGACCGCATCGCCACGCAGAATGGGGCCGCCGACCACCGACCCGTCCACCGAGTGGATCAGGTGATTGTTCCACGACGAAAGCGATATCGGTCCAAGTGTGATGACCACCAACTTGGGCTTGAGGGTGGGTATGAACAGCCGAGAACCGAGGAGGTCTGCCATGACTGTGTTTCCACCGGGCACCGAGACATTGAGCGCACGGATGCCGCGCGCTCGCAAATCCTTCACATCGACCCAGGTGTCGCCCTGCGAGCTACCGAAGAAGAGGACATCGACTGGTCCGGTCTCACCGTAGGCGGCGGCCTCTGTGACAATTTTGGCGAGGCGATCGTTGCCCCACTTTCCACCCTCAGGGATGAGGTCACCGAGTGAGGTGTGCAGGAGCGCCTCGACGAGCAACATCCCCAACAGCAGCCAGCCCCAGATCCGGAGTGGCCGGGTGTCGCCCAGCGCAAAGGTGTTAGAACTGGAAGTAGATGAAGGTTGCACTGCCAGAACCGCCGAAGAGGAAGATGAGGGCAAGGAGCGTTGCATAGAAGAGGGCGCGGAGGGGGGCGGGCCAACGGTCGAAGATGACGTGAGAGCCAGACCGGTACTGCGGGATGTCTACGAGGAGGAGGAGGAGGCCGTATACCGCGACGGGAACGAAGGTGAGAGGGTGCAGCCCGTTCCAAGCGGTGAAGATGCGTTGGATGATGGTGCTGGCGGTGGCGAAGTCCGGGGCGCGGAAGAAGATCCAGGCGAAGGCCACAAGGTGGAAGGTCACCAGCCCCTTGAAGAGGAAGGCAGGCCACTGGCGCTGAGAGGTGGGGCGGGGCGGCTCTTTGATGCCGCGGAGGCCCATCCAGTACTTATGGATTGCAAGATAGATGCCGTGCAGGCCGCCCCAGATGACGAAGTTCCAGGAGGCGCCATGCCAGAGGCCGCCGATGAGCATGGTGATGAAGTTGTTGCGGTAGGTGGCGACGGTACCGTTCCGGCTGCCACCGAGCGGGATGTAGAGATAGTCGCGGAGCCAGGAGGAGAGGGAGATGTGCCAGCGCCGCCAGAACTCCGTGATGGAGCTAGAGAGATAGGGCTGGTTGAAGTTGATCATGAGGTCGATACCAAAGAGCTTGGAGACGCCGCGGGCGATGTCGCTGTAGCCCGAGAAGTCGCCGTAGATCTGGAAGGCGAAGAGATAGACGGCGCGGAGGAGCTGTGCGCCGTTGAACTGGAGCGGTTCGGAGAAGGAGGCCGCGACTGTGCTTGCGATTGCATCGGCGATGACCAGCTTCTTGAAGAGGCCGATGAGGATGAGGAGGAGCCCTTCGGAGATGCAACGTGCGTCGACCTTCCGCTCGTTGACGAAGACGGGCAGCATGTTGGCGGCGCGCTCGATGGGGCCTGCGACGAGCTGTGGAAAGTAGGCGACGAAGCTCAGGTAATGGAGCAGGCTGCGGGTGGGCTGGATGGTGCCGCGGTAGGCGTCGATGGTGTAGGACATCGACTGGAAAGTGTAGAAGGAGACACCGACAGGCAGGACGATCCGCAGCGTGGGGAGGTGGGCCTCGAAGCCGAAGGTATCGAGGAGCGTTGCCGCGGAATCGATGAAGAAGTTGAAATACTTGAAGAAGCCTAAGATCGTCAGGTTGACGACCATGCTGATGATGAGCCAGCGCTTGCGACGAGGGTCGCCGACGACATGGTCGACGATGCGGAGCGCCATCGCGTAGTCGATGACGGCGGAGAAGCTGAGCAGGAGCAGGAAGCGCCAGTCCCACCAACCGTAGAAGACGAAGCCTGCGACCAGGAGCAGCAGGTTCTGCCCGCGCATGCGCAGGCTGTAGTAGAGCGGCAGCACCACCGCCATGAAGGCGAGGAAGGTGAAGCTGTTGAAGAGCATGTGGGTTCTCTACCCGTGGACAAGGTGGGCGCCCGCAGCGGGCGAAGTCACGATGGTTCGCAGCACGCCGGGGGTTGCCTCCAGCGCGCGAACGACGGCTGACACATCGTCTGCGGGCGTAAATACCTTCACATGGGGGCCGGCGTCGATGGTAAAAAAGACGGGGCGTCCGCCGGCGCGGAGGCGACGGACCTCGTGGATGACCTCGACCGTGGCGCCGCGCCAGTAGAGCACGCCCGGGTCGGCGGCGATGGCGCTGGCATGCATACGGAGGGCGCTGGCCTCGGCGATCCGGGCAAGGTGGTCGAAGTCGCGGGCCGCGATGGCGGTCATCGCGCTCTGCACGTCGGGTTCGACCGTCTCGATCCAGGCCGGGTAGTAGGGCGAGGTGCGCTCGGTGAGGTTCATGCCGTCGGTAGAGGCCACCTCTTTCTCGCCTTCGACGGTGACGGCGATGACGACGCGGAGGTCCCAGTGGTGCTCGTCGAAGAGGGGCTCTGCGAAGGCGTCGGTGCCGTCTGCGCGGGTGCCGGCATGCATGCGGGCGAAGCCGCCGAAGAGGCTGCGGGCGGCAGAGCCGGAGCCCTCGCGGGCAAGGGCCGAGAGCTGGGGCAGGGAGAGGTGGAGGCCGGCCGCTTCGGTCGCCGCGAGGGCGAGGGCAGCGAAACCACTCGAGGAGGAGGCGAGGCCGGCGGCGGTAGGGAAATCGTTGGTCGAGACGATGCGAGCACCGCCGAGCGCGGCGCGGGCGGCGGGGCCCTGCTCGAGCGCAACGAGGTCGCGGACCCGGTCGAGGAGGGTGGCGACGCGGAGCCGTTTGGCGGCGGGGACGGCCAGGCCATTGAGCTCGAGCGTGTCTTCTTCGGCGCCGAAGGTGAGGTTGGTGCGGGTAGTGACCGGCCCAAGGGTGAGGCTGAGGCTGCCGGCCGCGGGCAGGTTGAGCCGGCTGTCGCGCTTGCCCCAGTACTTCACGAGGGCGATGTTGGGGTGGGCGACCACAGAGGCGTGCATCAGGAATCCGTCACGGGTTGGAGATGGGCTTCAAAGGTGGCGCGCGCCAACGGCGCAAGTGCTGAAGCGACAGCAGGCGCGGTCTCGTCTGTCACGAGCGCGACCATGCAGCCGCCGCCGCCGGCACCGGTGAGCTTGGCGCCGAGCGCGCCGGCCGTGCGGACAGCATGTACGGCCGCATCGAGGGAGGCGGTGGAGACACCGAGCGCCGACAGGAGGCCATGGTTGAGGTTCATCAGGCGGCCGACCGCGGCATGATCGCCGGCGGTGAGCGCCGACTCGGCCTCGGCCACCAGCGCGCCAATGTCTGCGCAGAGGGCGCGGGCCACAGGGTGGGCTTCGCGGAGGGCTGCGACAGCGGCAACCATGCGGCCGGTGTCGGCGCCCGCCTCGACCTGGGCGACCAGAAGGCGGAAGTGGCCGCCGAGCGCGACGGGGCGCATGCGGGGTGGGTTGCCGCGGACAAAGTGCATCAGGCCGCCGTGGATGGCGACCGCGTGATCGAGGCCCGATGGGTTGCCGTGGAAGACCCGCTCGGCGGCCATCGCAGCCTCGAAGAGCTGGTCGGGCGTGAGCAGGTGGCCGGCAGCATCGGCAAGGGCGCGGGCCGAGGCGACGGCCATGGCGGCGCTGCTGCCGACGCCCGCGCCTGCGGGGAGCGAGGCGTCGAGGTGGAGGTCGTAGCCGGAGGCGTCGAAGGGGAGGGCGTCGCGGAGGGCGCGGAGGGCGGCGGCGACCCGGTGGTCGGCGTCGCCGGCAACATCGATGGACCAGGCGGGCACGGTGAGGCGCGCAGCCGTGCGGCCGGTGACGGTGGCCGAGACGCCAACGGTGAGGGCTGCGGCGAGCGCCGGCTCTCCGTAGACCACCGCGTGCTCGCCAAAGAGCAGCAACTTTCCGTGAGCAAAGGCCATGCCCCCTCTTGCCACGGAGCGGCCCGCATGTGCAAACAAAGCGGGCCAAAAACTGCGATGGAGCCGCGATGAAGTTCTGGTTGATGAAGAGCGAGCCCGATGTCTTTTCCTTCGATGACCTGATGGCTCGGCCCGCCAGGACGGAGCCGTGGGATGGCGTGCGCAACTATCTGGCGCGCAACCATATGATGGCGATGAAGCAGGGCGACCTCATCCTCATCTACCACTCGAACTGTGCGCCGCCCCATGTGGCCGGCATCGCGACCGTTGCGAAGGAGGCCTACCCCGACAGCAGCGCCTGGGATCCGGCCTCGGACTACTTCGACCCCAAGTCGCCGGCCGA
>CANKLS010000022.1 GCA_947483645.1 Bradymonadales bacterium
ATGAGCGAGTCGTGGGCAAGCGAGAGCACGGCGCCGGGGGCGTAGCGCATGTCGAACCGGAGCGCGACGTAGATCATGATGCCGAGCAGGGCAACGAGCGCCGACTTGATCGCGTCCGACCGAAGCTGAGCACCGACGCGCGGTCCAACCGTCTCGACCTTGTCGACGGACTTGAACTTGTCGCCGAAAGCTTTCCGGAGGCCGGCCTCGATTGCCGTCTGCATGGACTGCAGCTGCACGAGGAACTTACGGTCCGAGAGGCCACCGTAGGGCGAGACGGTAATGGCCTCGCCGGCCGCGGGGGCGAGCGTCGTCTGGAGCGCTGCCGCGAGCTCGGTCGCCTTGCCCGAGAGGGTAACGGCAGCCGGATCCGGCGCGCCCGAACCGGCCTCGAAGAGGTTGCCGTAGGGGGTCTCACCAAGCCGGATGTAGATGCGGTCACCGGAGGTCTCGTTGTAGTCGAAGGTGGCCTCCGCGCCGTAGGCCGCAGCAACGGCTGCCTTCATGGCGTCGAGCTTGTCCTTGGCGACCGTCGTCACGGCACCCGTCTGCACGAGGTACTGGCGCGAGGCGGCATCCCCAAGGTGCTGCACCGACGGGTCGGCGATTCCTGACTCTTCGATGACCTTACGGACCTCGGAGTCGGTTACATCGCCGTTGAAACTCAACATGATGTTGGTGCCACCGGCGAAGTCGATGCCATACTTCAGGCCGGGCGCCATAATGAGCACCAGCGAGATCACAGTCGTGATGATCGACAGCCAGCCGAAGCCGGCGCGGTACTTCATAAAATCAAACTGGAAGCGTTGCATGTTGGCCATGGTTAGATGCTCAGCGAGGTGACGCGGCGACGCTCGATGAGGTACTCAAAGTAGAGTTTGCTGATCGACACGGCGGCGTAGAGGGTGGCAGCGATGCCGATGAGGAGCGTGACAGCGAAACCCTTGATGGGGCCCGAGCCATACTGGAGCATGACAACGCCAACGATGGCGGTGGTGATGTTGCCGTCAACGATGGCCGACATGGCACGGTCGAAACCAGCAGTGACCGAGGCCTGTACCGACTTGCCCGCGGAGAGCTCTTCTTTGATGCGCTCGTAGATAAGGACGTTGGCGTCGACCGCCTGACCGACCGTCAGTGTGATGCCGGCGATGCCGGGCAGGGTAAGCGTCGCGTTGAGCCCCGCCATTGTAGCAAGGATGAAGAGGACGATGAGCATGACCACGCCCGTCGCGACAACACCCGACACACGGTAGAGCCAGATCATGTAGGCGCCCACCAGCAGGAAGCTGATGACAAGCGCCAAGCTGCCGGCCTTGATGGACTCGGCACCGAGCGACGGACCGACCTGCGTCTCAAACTGCTTCTCAATCGGAGCGGGGAGGGCGCCGTTACGGAGCACAATGGCAAGCTCCTGTGCCTCGCCTGCGATGGCCTGGAAGTTGGAGCCGCCGCCCATCGTGATGGAAACGCGGCCGCCGGGGATGCGGTCGTTGATGCGGGGCGCCGAGGAGATGACATCGTCGAGGACGATGGCCATGTTCTTGCCGACATTGGCGGCGGTGAGGTCGCCGAAGAGCTTTGCGCCTTGGCCGTCAAGCGTGAGCGAGACGAAGGGCTGGTTTGTCTGCGGGTCGGGCATCACGCGGGCGTCGGTGATGTACTCGCCCGTGAGCGGGACCTCAGCCTTGAGCAGCATCGCCCGGTAGCGCTTGAGCTCCATCTTCTGCGTCGCCCGGTTGAACTCTTCATCCTTTATGAAGCGGATAACCGTACCTTCGGGCGGGGTGAGCGCGGCAACGGCCGCCTTGAGCTTCTGCAGGTCGGCGCTGGCGGGGCGGCCACCGGCGTTGGTCACGCCCTCGGTCTCGACGACCTGCGCGCCCGCAAAGAAGGAGTCGTCTTCGTCGGCCACCATGCGGAACTCAAGCTGCGCCGTCTGACCGATGAGGTCCTTGGTTGACTTGAACTGCGCCTCCGAGAGGCCAGGAAGCTGAACGATGATGTCGGCGTCGCCGCGGCGCGAGATACTCGGCTCGGCAACACCGAGTGCATCGATGCGCTTCCGGATGGTCTCGATTGCCTGGTTCAGCGCGTAGCTGCGGGTCTGCTCCACATAGACGGCATCGAGCGACAGCTTCAACTTGCTGCCCTCGGCAACCTTGGTGAGATGCAGCAGGGAGAGCTCATCCGCTTCGAGGAGCGTATTCACATCGACGCCCTCGGCAGAGGCCTCGAGCGCAGCCTGTCCCTCGATGCGCGCCACCTTAAGCGGCGTGCCGGGGTGGGCCTTCTTGGCGCTGCGGCGGAGCTGGTCGGCGTAGCGGTCCAGCTTGTCGCTGATCGCCTTGTCGATATCCACCTGGTACTGCAGATGAAGGCCGCCCTGAAGGTCGAGGCCCGGCGTGATGCGGGCGCTGACCTCGCCGCTGAGCCACTTCGCCCAGTCGGGGGCATCGGTGTCCTTCACGAAGAGCGACGGGATAAGGGCAAGGATGCTCACGATGGTGATCGCAAGCGCTATGCCGAATCTGAATTTCCAACCTGATGACATGATGCAACAGCTCCAACCCTGCGTTACGACCGCAGGATGTGCAAAAACAAGTGAATCACGATGCGGCTACTTCCGAGGTCGGCCGCTGCATTCGGGCGATGGCGGCCCGCTCGAACTTCAGACGGACGCCCTTGGCGACCTCTACCGTGATGGCGTCGGAGGCCACCTCGGTGACCGAACCATGGACCCCGCCAATCGTCACGACCGCATCGCCAATCTTGAGCGAAGAACGGAAATTCTCCAACTCTTTCGCATGCTTCTGCTGCGGACGGATAATGAGAAAATAGAACAGCACAATCATCGGCGCGAGCATGATGACGGAGCTGAACCAAGCGGGCTGGGCCTGCGCCAAAATGAGAGGCGAGAGTTGGGTCATGAAGGCCGGAAACGCCTCCCGGTGCCGACGATTCGGCAAATGAGGGGCAAATGGGTGCAGATGACTACCAAAGTTAGGGCGGCGGGGTCAACACTTTACCCCGCTGAAGGCCTTTCCTGCTCGCCCGCCGCCCACCCCTCGATGCAGGCTGTGCGATAGGCTCCAAACTGACCCGCCAGAATCGCATCCCGCGCGCCCGTCACGAGCGACAGGTAGTAGGCCACATTGTGAATCGTCGCGAGCCGCGGACCGAGCATCTCTTGGGCACGGAAGAGGTGGGCGAGGTAGCCCCGTGAGTAGTTCCGGCAGGTGTAGCAGCGGCACAGGCTGTCGGGCGGGCCGCTGTCTTGCAGGTGTCGCGCGTTGCGCAGGTTGAGCTTGCCGCCATGCGTGAACAGCCCGCCATTGCGGGCGTTGCGGGTCGGCATCACACAGTCGAACATGTCGACCCCGCGGCCGATGGCCTCGAGGATGTCGCGCGGCGTGCCAACGCCCATCAGATAGCGGGGCCGGTTGGCTGGCAAGAAGGGCGTCGTCGCCTCGATGACATCATACATCTCGGTCGGCGCCTCTCCAACCGCCAGACCGCCGAGTGCAAAGCCGGCAAAGTCCTCACCCGCCAGCAGCTCGCAGTGCTCCTTCCGAAGCGCCAGGTCGGTGCCGCCCTGGATGATCGCAAAAAGCGCCCCCCGCTGCTCCGCTGCGGCAACCCGTGACCGCATCGCCCAGGCGGCCGACCGACGCATCGCCCCGCGCAACACATCCTTCGTCGCAGGCAGGGAAGGGCACTGGTCGAGCTGCATGTGGATGTCGGAGCCGATGGCCTCCTGGATCTGCATCACCCGCTCGGGTGTAAAGGTGTGCCGGCTGCCGTCAAGATGGCTACTGAAGACCACGCCCTCGTCGCTGTACTTGCAGAGCCGGCTCAGGCTGAAGAACTGGTAGCCACCCGAGTCGGTGAGGATGGGGCGATCCCAACGCATGAACTGGTGGAGGTCGCCATGCCGCTGAAGCACCTCGGTGCCGGGCCGCAAAAAGAGGTGGTAGGTGTTGCCCAACAGAATCTGGACACCCGCATCTTCGAGTTCGTGTGGCGTAAGGCCCTTGACCGTACCGACCGTACCGACCGGCATGAAGATGGGGGTCTGGATGGTGCCGCGGGCCAGCGTGATGGTTGCGGCCCGGGCCATGGTGCTGCTGTCGCGACCGTCGAGCACGAAGCCTAGTTTGTTGCGCTCAATCGTCATGCAGGCTCGGCGCGGTTGGCGATGAACATGGCGTCGCCGTAGGAGAGAAATCGGTAGTCGTGCGCGAGCGCCGTCTCGTAGCCGCGGCGGATGATGTCGTAACCCGCAAAGGCTGAAACGAGTGCCAGCAGCGTCGAGCGCGGCTGGTGGAAGTTGGTCAGCAGGGCGTCGACCGCCGCGAACTTGTAGCCTGGCCGGATGAGAATGTCGGTACTCCCGCGAAGCGGTCCCCGCGAGGGGCCGAAGTGGGACTCCAGCGTCCGGACGACCGTTGTCCCCACCGCGACCACGCGACCGCCGCGGGCCCGCGTTTCGCCGATGGCATCCACGGTCGCCTCGGGCAGCTCGTAGCGCTCAGCATGCATCGTGTGGTCCGAGAGCCGCTCCGATTCGACGGGCCGAAAGGTGCCGATGCCCACATGGAGCCTCACTGCTGCGCGACGGACACCGCGTTCCGCTAGCGTGGCGAGGAGCGACGCATCGAAGTGGAGGCCGGCCGTCGGTGCCGCTACTGCGCCATCGTCTGCTGCGAAGGTTGTCTGGTAGTTGGCGCGGTCGTTGTCGTTGGTCTCGAGCTGCCCGCCAGCCCGTCGACCGGCACGGATGTAGGGAGGCAGGGGCGGCAGCCCGAGTTCAGCAAAAAGTTCGAAGGCAGGGCGCTCAAAGCGCAGCGAAACAGCGCCATGTTCGGCACGGGCAACGAGCGTCGCTGTAGAGCCGTCGTCTAGCAGCAGCGCCTCTGTGGGTCGGACAGAGGCAGCACCTCGGAGCAGGCAGAGTGGGTCGCCGGCGGCAGCGTCCCAACAGCCCTCGCCGCCAAAGCCGATGACCAGCGTCTCGAGCTGCGCGCCTGTCTGACGACGCAGCCGGAGTCGACTCGGGATGACCCGAGTCTCATTAAAGACGAGTAGGTCGCCGGCGCTCAGTTGGTCTGGAAAGGCGACCATCGTACTGTCGACGACCATGTCGCGGGCCGGGTCAACGACAAGCATCCGCGAGCTGCTCCGAGGCACCGCCGGGTGCAGCGCGACCGCCGAATCTGGCAGGGCGTAATCGTAGTGTTCGATGAGGTCGAGATCGGGCATGGAGCGCGGCCTTACCGACCTCGCACCACGCCCTCAAGAATCGGCCGCCCGAAGTTTGACTTCGATCGCTGGCCGTTCCAGAAAGAGCCCGCTTCTCGCGCTTGCCGAAGGACTGTCATGTCTGATCCCATCGCCTCGATTCCTGCGCTCCTTCAACGCCCCGCGGCTGCCGGCGCAGCGCTTGGCGTTGCAGTTTTGCTCTCTGCGAGCATGCTCCTGAGTCAGACCCTACCGGGCCTTGTCGAGCCGGGGGCAGAGGCAGTATTTCCGCCAGCCGGTGCTGAACTCTCTGACCTCCGCCCGCCGCCCACCCCCTTCGAGTTGGCCTCCACAATCACCGTCGCGCAAATGAGGATACAGGCTGCCGCAGACAAGAGCGTCGCAGCACTGCCGAAGATGCCGTGGACCGAGCACGGCCTGGCCGATGTGGAGATCAAGCGGGAGCAGATCCGCTTTGACGACAAGAGGGGCAAGTATGTCGCATCGGTTGCCGGAGGCCGGCTTGCGGTTCTCTCGCTGGAGCCTCGCATCCAACAGTATCTCGAGAAAGTCCTGGCGCAGTATAAGGAGCCGGGCGAGGCCATCGTCGTCATCGAGCCGAAGACCGGGCGGGTCCTCGCAATGGTCGACGATAGCACAGGGAGCTTGGTTGGCAGCGGGCTGGCAAGCCGAGCGACCGCCTATGCGGCTTCGACCTTCAAGGTCATCACGGGCGCAGCACTGCTGGAGACCGGCAAAATCTCGGCCACGCAGGAGACCTGTTACGCGGGCGGCGGAAGCGGCTTCGGGCGCGAGTCGCTCACCTTCAACGCCACGCGCGACACCCTCTGCCGGACGCTCACGGACGCCATGGCCCACTCGTCCAACATCGTCTTCGGCCGGTTGGCGCACGACAACCTCACGCCGCAGGGGCTGGATGCGGTCGCGTCGCTCTTTGGCTTCGACCAGCCTATCCCCTTTGAGATGAAGGTGGAGAAGTCGACGGCTGCCATCCCGCAGGACGACGAGGTCGAGTTTGCGCGCAGTGCGGCAGGCTTTCGGCACACACGGATGTCGCCGCTCCATGGCGCCATGATTCAGGCCGCCATTGCGAATGAGGGGATGATGATGGTGCCGTCGCTGGTGGACCGCATGGAGGACACAGCAGGAAAAGAGGTCTATCGTCTTGAACCGAAGGTCTGGAAAACGTCTGTGTCTCCAGAAGTTGCGTCGCAGTTGCTCGATACCACATCAACAACCTGCACCACCGGAACCGCGCGCAACTACTTCGCTGGCAACGCCAAGTTTCCGCCCGCCGTTCGCGCCTGGGGCAAGACGGGCACCCTCTCGAACCGCAACGCCGACGGCAGCGAACCGAACCCCTTCCTCACCTACAGCTGGTTCGTCGGCATCGGCGATCGCGACGGTCAACGCATGGCGGTGGGCGCCCTGGTCGTCAACACGCCCACCTGGTGGATCAAGGGGAGTTTCCTCGGCTCCGAGGCGCTCCGTGCCGCACTGCCGGCCCCCGACCAGGCAGGGCTCGAGATTGAACTCGTTCCGACGCCCGAAACCGCCTCAAGTCTTGACAGCGAGTAGTCTCCGACTAGGAAACGGCCCTCCACTTGGCGAGGAGTCTCGCACCCGGCGGTGTAGCTCAGGTGGTCAGAGCAGACGGCTCATATCCGTCGTGTCGGGGGTTCAAGTCCCTCCACCGCCACTATCATCATGAAGATCGAAGTCATCAGAACCGAGCTGAGCGCCATCGAGGGCAAGCTTGCGGGCGGCAACTACTACGAGGTTCTCGGCGTCGCGGAGAACTCGGACGAGGCTGCCATCAAGCGGGCCTTCTTCGGGATCGCGAAGAAGCTCCATGTAGACTCCTATGGCGGCGTCGACTTGGGCGACTTGCGCCCGCGGATGTCCAAGGCCTTCGCCGAGGTATCGCGGATCCATAACGAGCTGGCCGACCCGAAGAGACGGGCTGAGTACAACGCCAAACGGGCACTCGCAGCCCGCGGGGTCTCGCCCGATATCCGTGACTCCTTCGCCTCAGAAGAGGCCTCTCGTCAGGGCCGGAGACTGCTCGAGCAGGGCCGGACGGAGGCGGCACGCGAGCGGCTGCTTGAGTCTGTGCGGCTTCAGGAGGGGAATCTCGAGGCGCGCGCCCACCTGCTGTTCGCCGAGTACACGCTGGCGATGGCGAAGGGCGGCGCGGTGGCCACGGGCGGGCTTATCCACGACCTTCAGGATTTGCTCGCGCAGGCTCCGAAGATGGGATTCGCCCATCTCTATCTGGGCCATATTGCGCGGAACGAAGGGCGGAAGGCAGAGGCTGTCTTAGCCTATCAGGCAGCGCTCGAAGCGACTCCGGCGCTCGCTGAGGCAGCGTCGTCGTTGCGGGTGGTGCAGATGCGACAGTCAAAGGACCCCACCGAGGGTGGCGGCGGCTTCTGGAAGAAGCTGTTCGGCCGCTAGCCGGATTGAGCGACAAGCAGCGCGGCGATCCGCTGGTGGTCGGATGGTCGGGGTGCATCATCCGGCGGTGCGCATCGTTGGGCGGTAACGGCGACAGGTTTCGACGTGGCGACCTCAAGGTGTTGATAGGCGGATGTTTCTGGTCAGAAGCGCCCCACCCGCACCCTATCTGAATGTCCGATAAGATGCATTATGTAAACTCGGTTATCTGTGTTCCGCTTCTGCCATAGCCAGACACCTCTAGGACCGCCCAACCCTCTCTCCCGCAATCTCAGCCCAAACCTAGCCCTTCCTGCCCGTTCGCCCGCTCACACTGTGCTGCAGCCGCAACCGAGTTAGGAACGCCCGTCTCAAAGAAGCGCTGAACCTGCTTCGCAAACCCTTCCGCGACCTTCTCAGCATGGCGTCCATGCGGACCGCGCTGTTCAGACCGAAACTTCCCCCCTCCAACGAGCTGGTTCCTTAGGCATCCGCTCGTGCCGATTCTCGGCCCCTGCTAAGTCATACAGATGCTTGATTCGAAGCGGCGCTCTGAACGGGGTGCTCAGCCAGTCGCCTTGCCCGCTCGAACCCGCTTGAGCAGCGCGAACATGCCGAACACCTCGGCGCGGCCACCCGTCGAGGCAAGCCAAGCCCCAGCCCATGCGGCTGCGAAGGTGAGACAGCCAGCCGTCAGTCGAAGGACCGGCTCCTGCCCGCCCAACGTGAACGCCGTGCCGAAGCCGGCAACACCGCCCGCCGTCGACGCCATGAGACTCCGCGAAATCGTGGCGGCGACATCGGATGGCCGGATGGGACTCTTCGCCAAACTGTACTGCAGCGCGAAGGAGCGCGCGACGACGGCACCGGCAAGGCCCCCCCAGGCGACACCCATCGCGCCCCATCTCGACCCGACGAGATAACTCATTAACATCAGTAATGTGCAGACTAGGTTCGATACAAATTGTCGTCCTGTCTGTCCGAGCGCGGTCGAGGTCCAACCCGTCGCTGTACCCGTACTCAGCACCAGCGCGCCGAGCCCGAGCACCCGCAGCAGCTCGCCGGCCTCGCCCCATTTGGGGCCGAGCAGCGTAAGCGTGATTTCGGGCCCGAGCGCGACCATGGCGACGAGCGGCGGGATCGTCACGAACATCACCGCCCGGTGCATCGCCATGAAGGCTTCTCGAAAACGAGCGGGCTCCGCTTGGAGCCGCGAAAGTGCCGGGACCGCGACGGCGGAGATTGCCTGCGCCAATTGCGGCGGCACGAGCGTGAACTGGTAGGCGCGCGTGTAGTGGCCAAGCGGCCCCATCCCGACCAGCCGCCCCACGATGACGTTGTCGAGGTTCCGCGCCGCGTAGTTGAGGAAGTGGGCGCCGCCGGCCCCTGCGCTCTGCGTGAAGATGCTGTTCATCTCCGCCTTGCGGCCTATCCCCGTGGGGTGCCAGCCGGCGTTCCACCAGGCGATCAGCGTCGAGACACCTGTCGCGATCAGCGCCTGTGCGATGAGCGCCTTCACGCCCCAGCCGGCGTAGGCCAGCGCAATCGCGACCGTTGCACCAATCGTGGCGCTGATGACCGTGTTGGCACCTACAAGGTCGAGTTTCAGCTGGCGTTTGAGGAGGTTCAGCGGGACGATGCCGAGCCCTGCGATGAACATGGTGAGCCCGAGCCAGGGGGTGATGATGGTGAGGCGCGGCTCCCCAAAGAAGAGCGCGAGCGGCTCTCCGGTCAAGGCAATCGCTCCGCCCGTGAGCAGCGAAAGCAGCAGACTCCAGACGAAGAGCCTGTCGAGCTGCTCGTTGGTGAGCGACTCTCGCTGGATGATGGAGGTGGAGAGGCCGAAGTCGCGAAGGATGACGGCCGCGTCGGAGACCAGCATGCCGACCGCGAGGAGGCCGAAGTCTTCGGGTGCGAGCAGTCGGCCGAGCACGGCACCGACGGCCAGTTTGAGGAGCAGCGAATAGACCTGCGCCACGACGGTCACCAGGCCCCCGCGCGCCGAGCGGGCGCCAAGCGAGGCTCGGACCGCGGAGGTCTCAAGGGTCTTGTGCCGCGCCTGTTCCGTCATGCCTGTGCTCCGTTGCTAGGCCCAATAGCCTACATGCGTCGCAACTGTCATGCCCTATCCTGCCGCCCAGTTTCGCCCTGCTTGACCGCCCACGGTACCCGACCTACCACGAGTCACCTGTCCGGTTGGAGCCGAGCCTTGCTGCAGATATCTCGACGCGTAGAGTATGCCTTGCGGGCCGCGCTGCATCTTGCGGCGCAGGAGCCTGGAGTCTCGTTGAGTTTTCGAGAGATTGGCGAGCAGCAGGGGATTCCCAAAGATTTTCTCGCGAAGATTCTGCGCACCCTCGTCGATGCAGGGATCATTGAGAGTTCACGCGGAAGTTCAGGCGGCTTCTGGCTTGCGCGTGAGCCGGGCTCGGTCACCTTTCTGGAGGTCATCGAGGCCGTCGACGGCCGTGTGGCACTCAACCAGTGCTCCGAGCACGGCGAAGGGTGCTCCAAGTCGCCAGCCTGCGAGATGCGCGATGTCTGGCAGGCCGCCGAACGGGCCATGCTGGAGGTCTTTCGAAACCACACGCTGGCGAGCGGAAGCAGCCGCATCGACCTCTTCGCCCTCGCCGCTCGCCCTCGCCGCTCAGAGGGCGGCGCAGACGCCGGAACTCAGTAGCCGTTGCGGAAGGTCACCCGCATGCCGGCACCAATCTCATGGGCGCCTGCGCGGTGGATGACGGCTGTGGCGTAGGTCGCGGTCGCATAGACCACCATGGCCTCGCCGTAGCGCTGCCAGGGGAGCTCGTCGCGGACGCTCTCGTAGTCGATGTTGCCGTCGAGCGAGGCCTGAATCTGCGCGGCCTCGTCCTGGCGATCCCAGATGGCAAGGCGATTGCCCGGACGGATGCCGTCATCCCATCCAGCGTTGACAAAGATGTAGTCCTGCTCGTGCAGAATGGCTCGGTTGGACGAAGTGCCAATGATCTCGGCTTCGTAGTCGACCGTGTTGGACTTGGGCTCCACAAGCAGCAGCTGCGGCTGGTTGACGAAGAGGATGTCGCCGCGACGAATGACATTCCAGAGCTGGCTGATCACGCCCGTGACAAGCGCGGTGTCATCGTGGCGCTGGCGCACGGCGATACGGCCGATGACCTCATATTCGACGGCGATCAGCTCCTCGGTGGCATCATCAACAATGCGGTTCACGACCCGGTTGATGGCATACTCTTGACCAACCACAATCTGATCGGGGTCGACAAACTCGAGGTAGACCTCATCCTCAGGCTGCAGGAGCTCGCGACCCGTGCGGGCATACTTGATCTTGCCCAGTTCTTGGAGCTCTGAGCCGGTCCAGAAGCCGGCCATCGGATAGAACTTCCCGACATTCTGTTGGAACTTTACGGCAGCCTTTTCGGCGGCGACCTCCGCAGCCGACGCTACCACCTCGGGCCGCAGGAAGATGCTGTCGCCCGGGTAGATCCAGTGTGGGTTGGTGACCTGCGGGTTGTAGGACCAGAGCCGGGGCCAGAGGTAGGCGTCCTCGAGGTAGAGCATCGAGAGGTCAAAGAGCGTATCGCCCTGCAAAACGGTGTGGCTGTCCGGCAAATCCAAGGGCCCGCCGGGGGCGCGATTGGGATTGACCATCACCTGGTCTGCTGCAGCCGCGCCCGCGAACATGACGAGGGAACCAGCGGCGCCGGCCACCGATATTTTGATGCTTCGCTTCATGGGGAACACCGTGACCTTCTAGAAACTACTGTAGCGCCCGCATGCGCTCTGTGGCGCGGCGGGCTGCATCGGTACTGGGATAGGTTGCGGCAAGCTGCGCGAGGACCTCTTTGGTCCGGTCGAGCTGCTGGAGACGCTCGTAGCTGAGCGCAACCTTGAGCAGAGCGTCGGGCACCTTGTTGCCATCGGCATATTCGCTGACGACCTTCTGGAAGAGGCCGAGCGCATCGTCGTAGCGCCCTTCGCCGTAGGCACACTCTCCGAGCCAGAAGAAGGCGTTGTCGAGGTAGTCCTCCGCGGGGCCGGAGGCGACGAACTTCTGGAGTCCGGCCTTGGCATCGGCATACCGACCTTGATTGAAGGCATCGAGAGATGTGCGATAGATTACGAGCGGCGAGCCGTCGAGGGGGGCTGCAGCAAAGGCCGTTTCAGCGGGAGCGCGGGCGGCAACCGGAGCGGCCTCCTGCGTGGCTTCCGGCAGACGATCGCCGTTGGTTACGACGGGCGGAAGCGCCTTTCGTTGCCCACCACCACCGCCACCGCCCATCGCAGTGGTCTTGGCAGGGGCTCGAGCGTCGCGGCTGCCGCTTGTAGCGAGCCACTTCTGATAGAAGCCCTCGTCTACAACGATCTCGGGGCCGCTGGCGTTGTTCGCAGGTTCGATCGCGACTTCAGCGACCGGAGGCAGAGGAGCAGCCGGTGCTGCGGCAGCCCTGCGAGCCACGGGGGCCTGAGGGCGGGCAGGGTCGAGCGTCACGACGGGGAGCTGCGGAAAGAAACCGCCGGAGCTGGCGGTATCGCGGCCGGAGGGCCTTGGATAGCCGGAGCCGGGAAGGTGTATGTCGTGGTTCGGCTGGCCCGTCCGCTGCCGCTCAAGCGTGAGGCGAGCCGCTTCGACACGATCTTGAAGGAGGAAGACACGCTCTTCGAGCTCTTCGATGCGCACCCGATAACGGCCGTTGGAACGCTCCAACTCAGCCATCCGATCTTTCATCGTGGAGACATCTTCTGGCGTCACAGCAGCAACGCCGCCACAGGCCGAAAGCCAGGTCAGCGAAAGAGCGCCGAGAAAGAACGGTTTGAGCGGAGACCGGATCATGAGGTGCAATGTAGCCGACCGACCGCACCTGTCAAAGAAGTCACAGCCATCTTGACGATCCTGTGACCGCGTGCGAGGGCGACCCCAACGAAGGAGCACCATGAGCACGCCTGTCGACCGCGAGAACTTTGCCGCTTGGAACGAAGAGATGGTGCGCCAGTTCAACCCTGACGCCTACCATAACCACCCGAGCCCTGTTGTCCGCTTGGTGGAGGCGCTCCGCGTGCGCGCCCTGCTCTCCATGCTCTCTGCTGCCCCGCGTCACAGGGTCCTCGAGGTGGGTTGCGGCGCCGGTAACATCCTCGCAAAGCTCCGCTCGACCGACCTTCACGGCATCGACATCAGCGACCTCATGGTGGAGTCCGCCAAGGCTCGGCTCGGCAGCCGCGCCACCATTGTGAAGGGCGACGCCGAACATCTGCCCTACCCCGACCGCCACTTCGACCGCGTCTACTGCTCCGAGGTGCTGGAGCATGTGCTCGACCCCGAGGCGGTGATGAAGGAGATGCGGCGCGTGGTCGCCGACGATGGCGTGGTTGCGGTCTCGGTGCCGAACGAAGCCTTCATCAACGGAGTGAAGCGGGTGCTCTTCAAGACAGGTCCGCTCGGCCGGCTGCTGCTCGGCGCGGGCGAAGGCGGCTATGAGTCGGTGGAGCGCATGGACGATGCCTGGCACCTTCATGCCTTCGATCGCGCAATGCTCGAGCGCATCGCTTCGCCCTACTTCGTCATCGAGGAGGTCGTGGCGATCCCGACGCCTGTGACCCCCATCCGGTTCGCAGCGCGGCTCCGGCCCCGCTAGCTCCGCGACGCGCGCCGGCGGGCCGCGAACAATAGCCGGGCGAGCAGCACCGCGGAGACCACTGCGGGCCATTCGCCGGCAAGGACGAAGAGCGTCTTTCGCGCGGTCAACAGGGGCACATCGAGCAAGAGCGTCTCGGCGCCGTCGAGGGAGGTCTGCTCGAGGAGCCGACCGACGGGATCGACGCGGCCGCTGATGCCCGTGTTGGTGCTGCGGATGAGGGTGGTGCGCAGTTCGATGGCACGGAACCGTGCAAGCGCGAAGTGGAGGGCCGGCTCACTCGTCTTTCCGAACCAGGCGTCGTTGGTGATGTTGATGAGCAGGTTGGGCTGCTTGGCCGCCAATTCGCGGGTGAAGGCGGGGATGATATCTTCGTAACAGATGAGGGCGCCGATGCGTGCCGGCGGCCCGTTTGAGCGGGGCAGCGTGAGAAGGATAGGCTCGGTGCCGGCGGAGAAGTCGCCCATGCCGGGAAGCTCAAACAGGTCGACGCCCGTGAGATAGTAGAACCAGCGGCCGGCCTCGAAGTTCTCGCTGAAGGGCATGAGGAACTTCTTGTCGGCCAGCCCCATGACCTCGCCCTCGGCGTTGAGCAGGACCGCAGAGTTGTAGACCATGCGGTTGCCGGCACCGGGCGGCTCGCGGAGCTGCTCCTCCTCGGTAAGCGGCCGCATGGTGACGACGCCGGTCAGCAGTGGTGTGGAGAAGCCGCGCTGCGGCACCGACCGGTCGGCGAGGCTGGTGCCTGCTGCGAAGTCAGCGTTGGTGTCGTCGACGAGCGGCGCGTCGCTGCGGGGGAACCAGGTTGTGTCGCGGCCGATGCCGCGGCCGAGCCGCGCATCTTCTCGTGCTCTACCGCGGGTTTCGTAACGGCCGGTAGCGGTCAGCGTGCGCGGCGGGCTGAACATGGTCTCGGGCCAAACGATGAGCTCTGCGCCCCGCTGTTCGAGCTGCTGCGAGGCCCGCTGGTGGATGAGCAGGTTGTTGATGGCGAGCCGCGAGTTGTGCTTCTCTTTGACGCCGATGTTGGCCTCAACAACGCCCACCTTCAGCTGCGGAGCGGCAGCGATGTCGGCGTCGATGGCGCTCATACGGAGCCAGCCGCCGAGGTGGAGGAGTGCGAGGATGGCTGCTGCGAAGAGGGCGCGGCGAGCGGCTCCCTCCCGCTTTGGGCGTGCGATGAGATCGGCGGCCACTGCGTTGGTGGAGGCCAGGACGAAGGTGAGCAGCGAGACGCCGCCGAGCTCCGCGAGCTGGGCGAGCGGCAGGTTGGGCGCCTGTGCGTGGCCAAGGGCCCAAGGGAAGATCATGGGGTTGAGCGCTTCGGCGAGCGTCATGGCAAGCGGGTAGATGAGCCAGGCCGGACCGGTATTTCGGAGCCGAAGCCAACGGCCCGCCGCGACGCCAACGCCGATGGAGAGTCCCTGCTGCGCAGCAAGGAGCAGCAGGAGCAGTGCTGCGAGCGGTAGCGGCATGGCCGCGAAGTCTCGGAGCAGGTTGGTGATCCAGTAGAAGCCGCCGAGGTTGGTGACGATGGCGGTGACCATCGCCCAGCCGAAGGCTGCGCGCACACTCCCCTTTTCGGCGATGACGAGCAGGGGTGCGAGGGAGAGAAAGCTGAGGGGCCAGATCCCCGCATTCGGATAGGAGACGAAGGTCGCGACGCCGCAGAGGGTCGCGATCAGTAGCGTTGCAGGCTGGTCGCGGAGGGCGGCAAAGGCCTCGCGCATCAACCGAAATGGGGCGAGCAGTCGTCTCACGCGATCTCTCCCTGCGGGCGGAGCAGGAGGAGCCGGAGCGCTCCGGGTACCACTTCGATTCGGATGGGGATCTGGCCCGGCGCCTCGCCGTCGAGGTCGATGTAGGCGGGGTTAGGACCCACCGTCTCAGCCTGGATCACGGCGCCACGGAAGGTCTTCACACAGTCCAGCGTGGTGTGTTTGCCGCGGTAGATGGTTCCGATGAGGCGGAGGACGGCGAGGGGGCCGCCAGCTTCGATAACGGTCACGTCGAGGAGGCCGTCTGCGATCTTGGCTTCGGGAGCGACCATCATGCCGGCTCCAAAGTAGCGGCCGTTCGCGACGGCGATGTTGGTGACGGTGTAGGTGCCGACCTCGTTGCCATCGACCGTGAGCCGGATGGCCGCAGGTGTGTAGCGGAAGATGGCTTCGAGCGTGCCCAAGAAGAAGGTGGCCTTGGAGCCGAGCCGCTTCTTGGAGCTGTTGACGATGGAGCAGGCGAGGCCGCCGACGCCAAAGGAGCAGATGTTGAGGAAGTGGCGGCGCTGCTCGATGCCGCCGTCCCAGAAGATGGCGAGGCCGGCGTCGATGGTCGTGGTTGTTGCGGTTGGCAGGGCCTTGGCGGCCGAGAGCCAGTCGTCGGAGTCGAGCAGGAGGCGACGAAAGTCTCCGCCTGTTCCCGACGGTAGGATGCCGAGGCGGATGGAGCCGTGCGCTGCGCCGGAGGTGAGGATGCCGTGAACGACCTCGTTGTGGGTGCCGTCACCGCCGAGCGAGAGGAGGGTGCGGGCGCCAGCGTCGATTGCATCGCGGGCCTGCTGCGCGCCGTCTCCGCTGCTGCGCGAGACGCGGAAGGTTACGGGGCCTAGGATCTCGCGGAGCGCTCGCTCGCGGTCTGCCCACTCGCGCCCTACTCGGCCCGCAGCTGCATGGGGGTTGAAGATGACGCAGGTGGTGGATGCATCCCAACCGTTCATGGTGACTCCTGTCTGGAGCAGCGAGCGAGAACCCAGTCAATGACGGCGTGCGTGGCAGCGGCGCCGGAGCGCTGGAGGTGGCTGGCACACCGGCTGTTCGAGGTCGCGCCGGCATTGCAGCCGAGGGTGCGCTTTACGAGCGAGCGCCCTGCCCGGGCGGCGTCGTCGGGCCAGACGGCGGCATAGATGGCCTCGCCGCCGCAGCATTCAGGCTCGCCGCGGAGGTCGAGGAGGGGCGCTGCGGTGAGTCCTGCGGCAGCCAGCAGCCGCACCTCATCGTTGGCGAGCGAGATGATGCGCCGTTCGCGGCAGCCGCCGTGGAGCTGGAGGGTGGCCGGCGCCAGCCCCGCACATTGTGCCGCGACGCCGTCGGCCCGCTCTGCGAGGAACTGGGTGAGGTGGAGAGCCTTGCTGCCGAGCGCAGCGGCTGCATCGGGACATTCGACGATGAGGAGCGAACGGTCTGCCGCGAGCGTTGCCAACTCCGTCGCCTGCCGGTCGGCGAGCTCCGAAAAGCCGGCGCGCCGCGCAATCGCTCCGGAGGAGCCGTCTGTACCCTCGAAGAGCAGTCCGATGGAGGTGCCGGCGAGAGCGTTGAGGAGAAGCATGAGCTGATCGAGCCGCGCCGCGGAGGCGTCGCTCTCGAGCCAGTGTGCGCCGGCGAGGAGGGCTGTCGCGCCATCGGCGCCATGCCGGGTGCGGAGGTGGTCGGCGCGGGCCTGCTCCTCGTCCGAAAGAAAGCCCTCCAACTCGAGCTCGATCGCAGCCACCGCCTCGGGGGCGTGGCCGCTCGAGACGGCCTCCGCGCGTGCCGCGATCAGCACCGCACCAACCTCGTTGCCATGCTTGCAGAAGGCGGTGCAGCGGCCGCAGTCGGTGCAGCGGTAGAGGGCCTCCGCGGTCTCTTGCGAGGCGGGAATTGCCCCCTCGTCGATGGCTGCGACGATGGTCATGAGACCCCAGGCGGTGCCCTCTTCGGAGCCGGCACCATGCGCTGCAGGGCAGACATGGTGGCAGAGGCGCGGGCAGAGTGAGCAGCCGCGGATGGTCTGCTGGTGCGCGGGTGCGATGGTCACGGCGAGACCTCGGAGTGGTGGGCAAAGCCCGCGCCGAGCAGCCCTTCGCGGATGAGCTCGTGGTTGAAGAAGGGGAGTGTCGGGTGCGACTTGCGCAGCCCGACTGTGAGATGGGTCGGTCCAAGCGCGAGGCAGAAGAGGTCGGCGCTGGCATCGATGAGGTTGCAGGCCTCAGCGAAGGGGAGCGTGAGCCAGCGATCCGCTGCAGGGCGTTCGTTGGTGAGCGACGCGGTGGGCTCCGCGCCGAGCGCAGCGAGCGCGTCGTGAAGGAGCGCAGTCTCGGGTCGGTCGCCCCGAAGCCGTAGGCGGAGCGTGGCAGCCGCGGGCGTGGGCAGGAGGCGGAGTGCGCGACCGAACCGGCGTTGGAGCCCCACGACAGCTTGGAGTGAGGCTGCGGTGAGCGGGAGGGAGAGGTCGTGCGGCAGACGGGCTTCGCGGCTGGCCTCAATGGTGGCGCGCAGGATGGGGCCTGTGGCGCCGGCGCGTCCGAGGAAGTGGGTTCGGAGGTCGGGGCCGCTCGCGGTGCGGGAGGCGGTCTTGTAACGGTAGCGTTCGCCCGTGTTGAGCATGGCGGAGAGGCCGATGCAGCGGGCGCGGGCTGTCGCACTGTGGTGGAGGGTTGGCTGCCAGGGCTGGCGGGCCAGCGTGCCGCCGATGGTGGCATCGGCGAAGGCGTCGGGGATGTCGGTGAGGGTGAGCCCGTATGCGACAGCGATGGCCTGCGCGGATCCCCAGGTCATAGAGGCCGGAAGGTCGAGCGTGGCGGAGGTCTCGTCCACCGAGGCCGGCTCGAGGAGGCCGTCTAGGAGATAGAGCGCGTCGGGCTGCGTTGCAGCGAGGCCGTCGGTGCCTCCGCCGAGAGGGAGGAGTGAGGCCGCTGGCGCGCGCTGAAGTTCGACGGCCAGTGCTTCGAGGGAGGCCGGCACATAGAGCGCGGGGCAGCCTGCGGCGATGGGCCACGGACGCTGGGCTGGAGCTGGAGCGCGAGAGGCCTGCCAACGGTCGCTCATGGTGCCACCTCCCAGAGCTTGCCGGGATTGAGCAGCCCGGCCGGGTCGATTTCGCGACGGGCTGCAGCGAAGAGCGGCGCTCCACCGGGCTGGTCATGGTTGAGCCAAGGTGCCTTGAGAAGGCCCACGCCATGATGATGCGTCGTTGCGGCACCGAAGGCTGCGACGGCGGAGAGCCCCGCCTTCCAGACCCGGTCGTAGCGGGCGAGGCAGTCGCTCTCGTCGGCGCCGAAGCCAGCGAAGGTGAAGTAGATGGAGCAGCCCGAGGTGTAGGCGTGCGAGAAGTGGGCCATCACAAAGGCCTCCTGCTCCACCGCCTGGTGCACGGCGTCGTAGAGGGCGGCGACCCGGTGCCAGGGCGCGCTGACCTCCATCGTGTCGACGAACATGCCGGACGCGAGAATGGGGGCCATTTTGAAGGAGACGTCGTGGCGGTGGGCGAACCAGTACTGGCCGGGCGCGGGTCCGAGGTCGTCGAGGGTCGCGCCTAGGTCGTCGAAGAGCGCCTGGCCGAGGAGTGCTGCGTCTGCGTCGGAGGCCTCTTCCACGCCGGCGATGAGCAGGCAGCCCGAGGCAGCCTTGCCCGCGAGATGGTTGAGCCAGTGGGTGGCGCTAGGCCGGCGTGCGAGCAGTTCGTTGGCGGCTGTCATGAGTCGGGGCTTGAGCTCGGCGGTCGAGAGCCCTGCGGGGAGCCACGATGGCGCCTTCTTTCGCGGCCAGTGCTGGAGGTCGGTCGGGAGCAGCAGTTCGCCCTCCTCTGCCTTGCGGGCGCCGGAGATGAAGCTGTCGAAGGGGTCGTAGAGGCGGAAGACGGCGGGCTGGTGGCCGGCCTGAAGGGCGCGTCGCATGGCTTCGAGCCCCTGTGAGACAGAGGCGCACCAGTAGCCGCGGAAAAGGCGGCCGGAGGTGGCGGCTGGCTCCACGCGGAGCCAGGCGTCGACAATGACGCCGAGCATCCCTTCGGAGCCGACGAGGAGTTGTGTGGTGTCGAGCGGGCCTTCGGTGCTGTGGCGAAGCTGCCCCTCGCCATCGACAAAGCGGAGGCTGACCACCATGTCTTCGATTTTGCCGAAGCGGGTCGAGTACTGTCCGGCGGAGCGGGTGGCGAGGTAGCCGCCGATGGTGCTGCAGCCGATGGAGGAGGGGAAATGGCCGAGCGTGAGGCCGTGGCGCTGGAGTTCGTGCTCGAGCCGCTGCCCAATCCAGCCTGCGCCTACGCAGATGAGGCCATCAGCCGCGCGCGAAAGGTCGAGGTCGAGGAGCCGCTTGGTGTCGAGCGAGATGCCACCCTTGATGGGGACGGCTGCGCCACAGACGCCGGAGCCGGCGCCGAAGGGGACCACAGGCAGGCTGTGGCGACCGGCGGCGCGGACGACCTCGACCACATCTGCGACCGTTCCGGCATGCACGACGAGGTCGGGTGGCGAGATGGCCCGTTGCCCCGCCCTTGCCTGCAACGAGAGCCGCGGCCAGGCGTCACGCGCATACAGCAGCTTCGCGGTCGCCGAGGCGGTCACGGTGGCCTCGGCCGAGAGGCTGGCGCGGAGTTCGTCGACGAGGGCTGCGACGGCCATGAGGTCCGAAGGGGCGGGAGCGAAGCTGGCTGGCAGTTGGCTAACAGAGAGGCGCATCTGGCCGCAACGAACATTGGAGGTCGTGGAGCGTCTGCGTCGAGCGGATTCGTTGACACCGCGCGGTGTCGGTTCGTAAAGGGTCGCGACCTTTGGAGGCGTGAGCCTCTTCATCAGTTCGGGAGTTCGAGATGGCACGAAACATTGGGATTGCAGGACTGTTCGCCTTGGTCTGCGGCTCCTCGGCGACGCTCGTGGCTGCTCCTGCGGCAGCATCGACCGGTCACATCTTTCATCTTGCGCAGGTCGGGACCGCTGATCGGCCGCTGGTGGTGGCTGCGTCGGACCGTGGAATCGTCTTCATCGGCGCCGACAACAAGGTCTTCCGGGCCTTCCATCACGACCGCCGCGCGCGGGCCGGCAGCGCTCAGTCCTGGTTCTGGATTGACGACATCGATGGCGACAAGCGGGACGAGTTTGTGGGCGCCGGCTCCCCCTCCTTCGTCGTGGACGACAACGCTGACCCGATGTGGGGCATCACGGGAGGCTGCGACCAGTTCTTCGTTGGCGACTTCACCGACAGCAATGCGACGGTGGAGATGTTCTGCCGCCAGGGCAACAAGATGCAGGTTTGGAGTTTCGACGGCACCAAGGTCTTCGAGTGGGCCGGCACGGGGTATTCGTTCGGCAACTGCTACGCCGATGACTACGACTCGGACCGAAAGATGGAGGTCGCCTGCGACTTCACCAGCAAGAAGAAGCATATGTTCTTCGATCCCGACGCCGAGCCCGACTCCAAATTTGTGGAGCGGGAGGGCGAGGCCCCCGAGTCGGAGATGAAGCAGGGTGTGGACGAGGCCGGTCAGGCTGGTCGGGTCAACGGCAGCGAGCCCATCGAGGCGCTGGGTGGAGATATCACCGTTCGTCAGGCAGACGGCGCGGTTGTCATTGAGCGCAATGCCGCGATGGTCGGCACCATCAACCTGCCGGGCCCCATCTTTTCGGCGGTCGCTGCCGACCTCAACGGCGACGGCAAGAGCGAACTCTACCTTGGCGGCGCGGACAACGTCTTCGTCGTGGATAGCGAGGGCAAGCTCATTGCTGCCGTCGCATCCAATCCGGACCGCGCTCGTCGTGAGGCCCGTGTGACGGTGAAGTCGGCGACGGCGAACGGGTTGACCGTGTCGGACCGCGATCAGGTGAAGGCCGCTGTGGAGAAGGCCGCCGCCCCTATCCAGAAGTGCTACTCGGACAACATGGGGCGGGACCAG
>CANKLS010000023.1 GCA_947483645.1 Bradymonadales bacterium
GCCCAGTATGGTGCCCTCCTGCAGCGGGTCTCGGTTGCCGATGGCGGGTCACCCAACCATATCTCCCATCTCAGAAAGGCGGCGGAGCAGGCCGACGCTCGCATCGAACTCGGCCTCGCCTTCCTCACCGGCGAAGACCCCGAGAAGGCCGCACGTGCGCTCCTCACCGTGCCGGTCCGCGACCTGCACCGCGCCGGCCACGCCATCCCCACACGCCTCGCCTACCAGGCCCGAACCATGCTCGATCGCGGCAACATGTCGCTCACCGACGAGCCCATGTCGCTGCTCAGCGCACAGGAGGTGGACCTCTTCGAGGGGCTCCTCTCCGACCGTCCGCTCCGCTCAGTGCAGGAGGCTGCACCCTTCCGCACCATGCGTGAGGTAGAGGCCGCATCGCTGGTGCTTGCCGACCTCGCCTTCTTCGAACTCTGGTTCATGGGCCGGCTTCGCTGGACGCGGGCCGAGCTCATCGAGCTGCTCTTCAACATCGAGAAGAACCGCACTCCTGTGGAGCTCCTCGGCTTCCGGAGCCTGCTCGCCACCGTCCTCGTCGCCGAAAGCATCGAGCTCGGCGCTGGCCTGCGCCCCGTGACGCCTGCTGAGGCAACTGCCTGGCTCGACAGCCTCGTCGCGAGCGGCAAGCCCGACGAGACCGTGTTCAATCAGGCAGTGGCGGTGCTATCGCGCCGCATGCCGGAGGAGTCCAAGATGGAGGCCGTGGTGGAGCGGATCGCGCTCCGGGTCGCCACCTTCGTGACCGAGCAGATCCTCTCGACGACCGACAACACCAACCTCGGTGTGCTGCTTCAGGGGTTTGTGCTCAGGAGTTGAGCGGGCCCCGGAAGCGGCGCTTAGTTGGCGCCGTTGCAGGCCTTGTCGAAGTCTTCGGGGCGGCCCGAGAAGATGCTCGGATCGCTACAGACCAGGCGGCAGTCGGTGTAGAGGTCTTGGCCAAGGTTGCAACGGTTGCCTGCAAAGGCAGACGAGTCCGAAACGCCATCGAGGTTCGAACAGTTGGGCACGCCCGACTGAGCCGTGTTGGCCTCCGGCGGATAGACGATGCCACATCCACGGCAGAGTGAAATGGGGAAGTTGAAGGAGTTCGACTCCACCTCGTTGCCCGAGATGGTCACGCCGAAGAACTTCACCTGCACGCCGATTTCGATGGCATCGCCCGACGCGAAGGCCGGGTTCAGCTGCAGGTTGCTACCCACATTCGACGGGATCACGGTGAGATCGAGCGCGAACTCGTCCCCAGGCATGGCGGAGCCCGAGAGCGGGATGGTGCGGTTCTTGGCCACACCCGAAAGCGTCGAGGGAAGGTCGAGGGTTACCTCTGCCTTTGTCAGCGTGATGGTGTTCATCTCCGACTCGGCGCCATTGAGCCCGCCGCCGCCGGCAGGCCGGGCGAAGGAGACAGACTCGGACGGGACCAGATTGTTCTGGAGCACGGGATACATCACGTAGCTGGTGCCGATCAGCAGATCGAGCGTTCCCGAGGTCTTGTAGCTGTCACCGCTCGGATCGGGCGCGCAGTTGTCGTCCGGCAGGCCGTTATACTTCACGAAAATCGCGGGGGCATCGTCGGCGCAGGCAGCGAGCATCGGCAGCGCCAGGCAGACCAAACAAACAGAGCGTAGGATTCGCATCTTAACCTCCAAACCAGTTTCACGCATCGTCCATGCTGCCAGAAAATGAGCGCCGAATCCACGCATCTACGCGATCAAGTGCCACAATCTTCAACGCACACTGACCTGCTCTGCGGCACAGCACAAACCGCACTGCATCGCCCGCTCGCTTCTTATCCCGACGGAGCCTCTCTCGCCAAATTTCGGGAGGCAGATCGGGAAGTTCCGTTGGCAGGCCGAGCCGCGCGAGCAGCGCAGCGACCCGATCGGCCATGCCCGGCTCTGTTTCTCCAAGCTCGCTGCCAAACCGCAGCGCGGCCACCAGGCCGATCGCCACCGCCTCGCCATGCAGATAGCGCCCATAACCGGTCGCTGCTTCGAGCGCGTGGCCTACTGTGTGCCCGAGGTTCAACAGCGCCCGATCGCCGCGCTCGAGCGGATCACGGGCAACCAGCGCCATCTTGGTCTGCGTTGCGAGCGCCACGGCACGCCCTACGGCTGCGCCCTCCCGTGCGCACAACGCCAGTGCGTCGGCTTCGAGCTGAGCCAACGCCCGCTCGCCCGAGAGCAACGCGCACTTCACCACTTCGGCGAGACCAGACGCAAAGTCTCGGTCGGGCAGCGTGGCAAGGCTCGCCCCCCACTGAATCACAGCGGTCGGCAGATGAAAGGCCCCGACCAGGTTCTTGCCTTCCGGAAGATCGAGGCCTGTCTTTCCGCCAAGCGCCGCGTCGACCATGCCCATCAGCGTCGTTGCCACATGCACAACTGGCAGCCCGCGCATGAGGGTCGCAGCAGCAAAGCCGCCGAGGTCTGAGACCACGCCGCCACCGACCGTCACCACGGTGTCGCCGCGGTCGAGCGGACCGGCGAAGGCCTCCGTCCAGATCCCGCTCAGCGCCGATACGGTCTTCGCCGCTTCGCCACCCTCGACCCAGACGACGCGTGCCACGCGCCCACGCGCCGCAAGCTCCGCAACCGTTGCCTCGACCGCGCCCAGGAGCTTTCGATCGGCCACAACCAGGAGCCGCCCAGATGGCACGACCTCACGCAACATCTCGGCCAACGCAGAGGGTCCGCCCTCCAGCCAGGCGACGGGATGTGGCGCAGGCTCGGCGCCGAGCGCGATGACCATACCGTCGACCACCTTCGAAGGACTGAGTCCGTCGCAGTCGAGCACCAGATCGGCCGTTGCGTAGACCGCGTCGCGCGCCGCAAAGCGGCTATCCAGCAGCGCGAGCGTAACATCGGGCCCATCACAACCGGGCCGTGCGACGGGATCGGCCAAAACCCGCGCGGCGGCCTCTACAGGTTGCAGGCGAAGATAGACGGCAACCCAGCCCTGCTCCTTGGCAGCAGCGCGCACGGCGGGTGATGCAAAGGCGCCGCCGCCAAGCGCGAGGACCCCATCTCGCTCCGCAAGCAGGCGTATGACGAGCTCCGCCTCGCGCGCCCGAACAGCCTCTTCGCCCAGCTGCCCAAAGGCCAGATTCAGCGCCATGCCGAGCTCCTGCTCCAGGAGCAGGTCAGCATCGGCGAAGGGCAGCGCACATCGCGCAGCAAGCGTGGGCCCCGAAGTCGACTTGCCCGACGCCGTAGACCCGACGATGAGCCAGCGCGGTGCCACTATTCCTGCGGAGGCAGGATGACGGGCGTGTTCTCGTCGCGATCGATGGAGAGGTCGCGATTCACGATGCGGGGCGTCAGGAAGACGAGCAGCTCGTTGCGCACGTCGGTGTGCGACGCGTTACGGAAGAGGGGTCCGATGAGCGGCAGCGCGCCGAGGAAGGGGATCCGGACATTCGACGAGCCGGTATTGCGCTGGAAGATGCCGCCGATGACGGTCGTATCTCCATCGCGGATCAGCAGCTTGGTGGTAGCCTCACGCCGGATGATGGAGGGGTCACCTCGGGAGCCGGTGTTCTCAAAGTCGGGCTCGTTCTTGTTCACGTTCACTTCGACGATAATGTTGCCGTCGGGGGTCACACGCGGGGTGACCGTGAGGGTCAGCGAGGCGTCGAAGAAGACGGTCTGAGCGCCGGCCGCCGAGACGACGCTGACGGGGATCGAGACGCCGCTGGTGATGGTCGCCTCCTCGTTGTCGAGCGTGGTGATGCGCGGTGCGGAGACGATCTTCACGGAGCCTTGCGACTCAGCAGCGCTCAGGCGGAGGTTCAGGTTGAAGGCGCCGGAGAGGCTGCCGAAGGTGAAGCCGACCGCGCCACCGCTACCGGGGCCCGCGGGCGCGGGAAGGTTGATGGCGTAGTTGGGGGTCGAGCTACCGCCGCCCGTGGGTGTGTCGGCCGAGGAGGCGCCGCCGGCGATGCCGACCGTCGAGGGGAAGAGCAGACCGGTGGCGTTGCCAATGGAGGGATCGGCGAGGAAGTCGCCGCCCCACTGGATGCCCAGGTCCCGCTTGAACTGGTCGTTCGACTCAACGATGCGCGCCTCGATGAGGATCTGCGGTGTCTGCGTATCGAGCTGACGGACCAGAGCCTCCGCCGTGTCGAGGTTCGCCAGCACATCAGTCACAACGAGAGCGTTCTTGCGGTCGTCCACCTTCACCTTGCCGCGCGCGCTCAGCAATCCGCCAAGGATCTCACCCAACTTGCCGGCCTCCGCGTAGTTGACGGCAATGAGCCGAACCTGCAGCGGCTCGAGCCCCTGGCTCTGTACATAGGCGTCAATCCGAGCCTTGCTCTCGGCTTCGAAGACCGTCATCGGCGCCACGCGGATGATGTTCCCCTGCTGCTCCCAGCCGAGCCCGTTGCTGCGCAGGATGATGGCGAGCGCCTCGTCGAGCGGCACGCTGCGGAGCCGGAGGGTCACGCTGCCCGCCACCAGCTGGTTGGTCACAATGTTCACATTCCCCTCATCGGCAATGAGTCGGAGGATGTTGTGAATGTCGGCATCGCGGAGGTCGATGGTGATCCGCTTACGGTTCATCC
Organism: Bradymonadales bacterium; assembly: GCA_947483645.1. Next base: position 4,577 of record CANKLS010000023.1, read on the forward strand.
GCGGGCGGCGCTGGTAGGGATTGTCGCTAACGGAGGTAGGGAGCGTCGCCTCGCCCTTTGCGCTGGTGATGGGCGGCGGGAGCTGTGCCTGTTCGGGCGAGCTCTCCTCGACGCGCGCCGGGGTGAACTCCCAGATGAGGTCGCGGCCGCTCATCCGTATCAGCTCGCTGCCGGCACCGACGAGGTCGGCGACGATGCGCACGCGGCCCTGCGGATCGACGAACGAGGAGACAGCACGAACCGTGCCCTTGAACTTCGCGGTATCGAGCTGACGCTGAAGTTCTGCCGGGAGCACGGCATTCTCGATGAGCAACGTGGCCCGGTTATCGGTCCAGGGGAGCGACAGGTAGGTCGCGCCCTCCGGGAGGGTCACCTTGATGCGGTCAACATGGCCGTCGTGCTGGTAGGCCACATTGCCCACCTCATTGGCCGCCGGGCCGGAGCTCGCGGCCGGTGCGGCATCGCTGGCCATCGCTTCCGCGGGCGCTGCCTGCGCCATGAGCCTGTCGGTCGGCTCGCCTGCGATACGAATCTCAACGGTACCTTCGTGGCTGCTCACCTGGAAGCGTGCGCCCTCGGCAAGCTCCAACGCGACCCGCGACGAGCGGCGGCCCTCGTCATCCATCGAGACGGAGAGGATGTCGCCAACCTGCCCGTTGTCGACAGAGATCGAGCCTGCCGGACCTACGAGGGTGGCGTCGGCAAGATCGAGTAGCAGCCGGTGCGGCCCCTGATGCTCCGATATCGCGTAACGGATGGCGCCATCGGCCACCACGCGCACGACGGTCTCGTCCGGCGACTGCTCCACGAGGATCTCGCGGACAACCCGCTCGTCTGACAGAGCCGCTTGGACCGAGGCACCCGCGATGAGGGCCAAGACCAAGGCACCGACAACCGATGTCTGGCGGATACGCTTCATGATTCACTCCCCTCTGGGCAGCACGGTCGAAGGGGCTGCCGCCGAACCTGACGGGTTTCAAAATGAGTTACGGAGGAGGCCATTACTTGTCCTCCTCAATCTGGACCTGCTCGATCGCTTCGTCGGTCAAGACGATTACAGTCTCGATCTGCTCACCGGGCAGCGCGCCATCCTGCAGGATGACCACCTCGTTGTCCCGGATGGCAGAGATAACGGCCGTGCATTGCGGGCCAATTTTTGCCCCTTCACGCACGATGATTCCCTGCCCCTCGCCGAAGGCCCTGAACATGGCACGTGGCGCCGCGGTACCGGTCACGAGTCCGATAAGCGAGAGCTTATCGACAGGCGTGCCGCCGAGCGGTTCACGGATGAGGTCGCAGTCGGCCACCGAGGCCGCACCGGCGGTCTGGAGCACCTTCTTCTGCGGAGGTGTAAAGGGATCACGCGAAAGGTCGGTAAAGACGTGACGATCGATGTCGTTCATGAGCTTCGAGGCCTCGGGCGCAGCGGCCTTGGCAGCAGCCTTCTTGTCTGCGGGCTTCGCCGCTGCTGCCTCTTCTGGAGGCGCATTCGACGCGTCGTCTCCGCAGCCGACGAGGACCGGGAGCAGCAGCGCGAGCAGCGCAAGGCGACGAAGGGAGGTTACTGTGCTTTCGCGCATGCCTTGCCCCCCGTCTGCGTGCTGATGTCGGCGAAGTAGGTCTGGACCTCAAACGAGACCGCAAGCCGCGGCACCCGCGGGTTGGCGTTCTGCGCCGGTGCGCCAGCAGGAGGCAAAGCCGCGTTCAACGCCGCGTTCGTCCGGCCGACCGACGCAGCAGGGCCTAGCCCCACGCTAGCCGCGACCGGAACGCCGTCGATGGTAGCGGTGCTGCCACCCTTGTCTGCCGTCAGGCTGATGTTCTTCACATTCACAATCCGCTGTTGCCGACCGATGAAGTAGTAGAAGTCAGCGATCTGGTCGTAGGTCCCGCGGATGTTCATCTTCACCGGGATGGTCGTGTAGTTCGCGGAGGTAACCTCATCGTCATTCTCAAACCGCTCGATCTGAAGCCCCACCAGCTGCGCCTGCTGGTGGATCGACTGCAGGAGCGTGCCGACCTCTGCCCGCGGCGGAAGCTTCTCGAGGAAGGTGCTCTGCCTCTCGCACAGACCCTTGATCTCGCCCTTCAGACGGCTGATGTCGTTGGACTGAGCCTTCATCTCTGCGCGCTGATCCTGCGTCTGCGAGATGCGCTGCTGGGTCTGCGCGATGGTGTCTTCCAGCGCGCTGTAGACCAGCAGGTAAAAGGCCACGACGACGCCCGCTGATAGCAGCAGGAGCAGCAGAATCTTCTGGCTCGTCGGTATCCGGTCGAGTTGTTCGAGGAACTCTCCCATGGCTTAACCCGGCTCCTTGGTAGGCGGCTTGGCCTTGGGGGCCGGCGACGCTGCCGCAGGCTTCTCTTCTTCAGCCAAACCGTAGTTCACTTGTGCCGAGATGCTGAAGGCATACGACTGCCCACCCTGCGCGCCCTTCTCAAGGGCCGTAAAGTTCAGACGGACCTTCTTGAAGTAGACCGAGCTCGCCAGGCGCGCATTGAACTCGGCGATGTCTTCGTTGGTGGTCGCATTGCCCGTGATCGACAGCTCACCTTCGTCCTCCTTGAAGGTCGAAAGCCAGACCTGCGACGGATCCCAGCTGGTCGTCCAGCCTCGCCGTTCCTGCGACACCTTCTCTAGGTCGTTCGCAGGCGAATTGAGCATCACCTTGAGATCGTCGAGCACCTGCACCGGGCCAGCCCTGTTGGCCTCGAGCTCTTCGAGCACCTTCGACAGCTCCTGCAGGTTCTTCCGCTGATCGCTCAAGTCTTTGATGACCGCGTTGTCCTTCTGCAGTTTGGCCACCTCGGCATCTACGCCTGTGGCCGTTGCCTCGAACTCCTCCAACTCCGTCTGCTTCGCCGCATAGACGTAGTAGAGCACCGTAACTTCCAGCAGCAGGAAGACCGCCGCAAAGACGATCTGCTGCTTACCAAACTTACGCTGCTTGGCCTGCCGTATCGGGAGTAGGTTGATCTGGATCATGGCTCGTTAGTTCTTACGAAGCGCGAGCCCGAACGCCACGCCGGCACTCGGAGCAATCTGCTCAAGATACTCCGCCGTGAAGGTCTTGGCGTCGTACTGAATGTTCTGGAACGGATTGATGAGCTCCACCGGCACGCCGCAAGCGTTCTGGATCATGATGCCGAGCGCCGGAATCCGAGCACTGCCGCCGCCAAGGTAGATGGCTGCGAAGAAGGAGTCCGACGCGGTCGCCGCGTAGAAATCCAGCGACCGCTGTACCTCGCCGGCAATCGCCTCTGCCACCTGCTCGCAGACCCGCTCGACCTCTTCCGGGATGACCAACTCGCCAGCGTCATCCACGCCGCCACGTTTGTAGGCCTCTGCCTCTTCGTAGGTGATGCCGAGCTGGCGCTGGATCTCTTCCGTAAAGAGGTTCCCCGCCATCGCAATGTCGCGGGTGAAGGTCGTCACACCATCCGAAAGCACATTGATGTTCGTTACGGCTGCGCCCACATCGATGAGCACCACTGTCTTGCCATCTTCGATGCCGTAGCTCGCCTCGTACATGTTCTGCAGGCAGCAGGCCTGAACATCCATCACCACCGGCTCGAGCCCGGCGTCGCGGGCGACCGCCGTGTAGTCGTTCACCGTCTCTTTCTTCGCCGCCACGAGCAGCACGTCCATCTGCCCCTGCGCCGAGCGAGAGGCCAGGATTTCCACCGCCAGATAGACGTCGTTGATATCAAACGGAATGTACTGCTCCGCCTCCCACTGGATCGACTCGTCGAGCTCCTCGCGGGTCATCAGCGGCAGCGTGATCTTCTTGATGATGACCGAGTAGCCCGCCACCGCGAGCGCGCACTCCTTGAACTTGATCTTGTTCCGCAACACGATCTCACGCACCGCATCCACAAGTGCGCCCGAGTTCATGACTGCGCCTTCGACGATGGCCTCCGCGGGGAGCTCCACCTGATCGAAGGACTGCAGCTGCAGCCCACGCTTGGTCTCCTTCAACAGGCACGCTTTGATGCTGCTCGCGCCAATGTCGATGCCAAGAAGGTTCTTTCCCTTTGCCATCTCTAGACTCCAAAATCCGACCATGTGGCCGAGGATGGACTTTACGGGGGCAAAACGGAGTGTCAAGAAAGAGGCCCTCTTTTCGGTTGCTATGCGCATCCCGCATTCATCTGCCACACACACGCACGGCTGCCATGCCTGACGCCCGCATCTTGGTCGTGGATGACGAGGAAAATGTTCGGCACATGCTCGAGCTTACGCTGCGACGGGAGGGCTACCGGGTGACCCTCTGCGCAGACGGTGCCGACGCGCTCGACCGCCTCAGGTCCACGCCCTTCGACCTGCTCCTCTGCGACATCAACATGCCCGGCCTCGACGGAATGGCCCTTTTACGGGCGCTGCGACCTCTTGCGCGCAGCACCGGCGTCGTCATGATGAGCGCCTACGCCGACCTCGATGGCGCCATGGAGACCATCAGGGCAGGCGCCCACGACTACGTCGCAAAGCCCTTCCGAAGAGCAGAACTGCTCTTCACCCTCCGCAAGGTCGAGGAGCGTCGCCGGCTCCAACTCGAGGTCGATACCCTCCGCGCGGCGGCCCTCAGCGCCGATGGCTTTCACGGCCTGCTCTCCCGATCGCCGGCGATGAGAAATATCTTTGAACAGGTCAGGCGCGTCGCGCCCTTCCGAAGCACCGTCCTCATCTCCGGAGAGAGCGGCACAGGAAAGGAGCTGGTCGCCCGCGCGATCCATGACACTTCAGGACGCGATCGACAGCCCTTCGTCGCACTCAACTGCGGCGCACTTCCCGAGGCACTCGCCGAGTCGGAACTCTTTGGCCACGCCAAGGGCGCATTTTCCGACGCAGCCTCCGCCAAAATAGGACTCTTCGAGGCAGCACACCTCGGCACCCTCTTCCTCGACGAGGTCTCTGACCTCACACCCGCCATCCAGGTCAAGTTGCTCCGGCTGCTGCAGGAGGGCGAGGTGCGACGGCTCGGCGAGAGCGAGAGCCGAAGCGTGGATGTCCGCGTCGTGGCGGCATCACGCCGGCCGCTCGAGGAGCTGGTGCGCGAAGGGGCCTTCCGCGAAGACCTCTTCTACCGTCTCAGCGTCGTCGCGTTCCACCTCCCGCCGTTGCGTGAACGGAGCGAAGACATCCCGCTGCTCCTCGAACACTTCGTCACACAGATGGCGGAAAAACAGGGCCGGCGCCCGCCGACCATCGCGCCCGAGGCGATGCAGAAGCTCAATGGCTATGCGTGGCCTGGGAATGTTCGCGAGCTGGAGCATGCCATCGAGCGGGCCATCCTGCTCTGCGACGGCGACAAGCTGCGCGTGGACGACCTGCCCGATGCCCTCGTCTCCTCGGCCATTCGAGGGCCAGTCTGGGTTGCGAGCGATGAGCCCTCCATCAAGCGCGCAACCGAGCAGCTCGAACGGCTGCTCATCCAGCGGGCGCTCGAACAGACGGGCGGCAACCGGACCGCCGCCGCCAAGCTGCTCGAAATCTCGCACCGGGCCCTGCTCTACAAAATCCGCGCCTACTTCCCAGAAGCGACCGATGAACCCGAAACAGACGAGGCGTGACCCTGCATCGGGAGCCAGATGGCTGCCTCGGCGCCACCGCCGGCACGATCGCCGAGCGCCAATCGTCCGCCTAGCTCCGCAGCGATGCGCTCGCAGATGGAGAGCCCGAGCCCCGTACCTGCTCCGGCCGCCTTCGTTGTGACGAAGGGATGGGTCGCGCGGCCGCGCACCTCCTCTGCCCAGCCAGGCCCGCGGTCCGAGACAGCAATCTGGCACCAGTGCTCGCCGGTCGCATTGAGGCTCTCCTGCCACGCGACCTCTACCTCGCCCTCACCCTGCATCGCATCGCTCGCGTTCAGAACAAGATTGAGCAGCACCTGAACGAGCCGGCTCTCGTCGAGCGCGAAGCAGACGGGCGCTGCGGGAGGCCGCAGGCTCAGCCGCATCTGTCGGACCCTCGGGTGGTGTGAGAGCAGCGAGACCGCCGCGGCTACGACTACAGCAACATCGTGCTCCACGCGTCGCACCTCGCCGCCGCGCGCGTAGTCGAGCAGCGTCTGGATGATCGCGTGGATCCGGTCGAGCTCACGCCCCACACGCAGGCCCACATCAGCACGCTCTGCAGCGCTGAGGCCATCGCTGTCGCGGAGCAGCTCGACCAGTCCCATCACCGCAGCGAGCGGATTTCCGATCTCGTGCGCGACACCGGCCGACAGCTGCCCCAGCGTGGAGAGCCGCTCGCTCCGGACCAACTCCTCGCTGGCCAACTGAAGCTGCCGCAACCGCTCATCCAGCGCGCTCTGGTCGCTTCGGATGCGGGCGACCATGAGGTTGAAGTCCCTACCCAGCGCACCCACCTCATCCTGCTGCGAACCATCGACCTGCACGGAGAGGTCGCCCGCGGCCACCCGCCCCGCCGCCTCCGACAGCGCCGAGATGGGACGCAAGACGGAGCGGGTGAGGAGCAGATAGCCAACCAGCCCTACGAGCAGTGTCTCGATGACAATGTAGAGCAGTGCCACAGCGGCCGTGATAGCCGCGGCGCCGCTCTCATCTGCGGGGCGCCGGACGAGCAGCGCCCCGAGCAGGGTACGGTCTCCCGCCAGGACCGGGACACAGGCAACCACATCGCGACCGTCTGTCGCACTATCTGGTTCTGCAACCCGCGCACCCGTCTGGCGGATGCGGAGCAGCCGCACCTGATCACCCTTGGAGAGCAAGCCGCCGGTAAGCGTCAGCTCCGTCCGGCCATCCACCGATGCGAAGACCACCGACGTGGCCCGCCATTCCAGCGATGCCACCTCCATCACAGCCGTTGCAGCCGCCCGGTTCTGTGGATGTCGCAGGTCGAGCCGCAGGTCGAGACGGTCTGCGACGAGCCGCGCCAGCGTGGCCGCCACCCGCGCCGTCTCTGCCACCGCCTGCTGCTCCGCGCTACGCCGTACCAGCGGCAGTGTCACGCCAGCCACCAGCCCCACGAGCACCAGCATCAGCAGCGCAGCTGCAAGCAGCAGTTTGGCGCGTAGTCCTCGCACCCGAAGCTACGGGTAGACGCCGGCCGTCAGCCAGCGCAGCAGCCCTTCGCCCCAGAACATGTACTCAATCGCCGCCAGCGCGAGGAAGGGACCAAAGGGGAGCGCAAGCCGCAGAAAGTCGCCGTCAGCCTCCTCAAGCACGGGCGCCTCGGCTCCCGCCTCGCTGCCGGGCACCATGCGCCGCCCCTCGTCGTCCCAGAACTCGGGCCGGTGCGCGCCGCGCATCAACCCGCCCGGCTGGCCGTCGGTCGAACGCCCTGAGAACTTCTCATACCCCACCAGCGCCAGCGCAGCCACGAGCCCCTGCAGGCTCGCGAACATGAGCACGAAGATGAGGCTCGGCCAGCCCAGGTTGGCCCCGATAGCCGCAAGCATGGTGGCATCTCCGCCACCGAGCCCTTCGCGCCCCGTCGCCAGCTTGTAGCCAACAAAGACAGCGTAGATCACACCTCCGCCTGCCACCAGACCGATGGCCGCCGTGAGCAGATCCGGCGCGGGAAAGAACTGCTCCCAGCCGTCACCCTTGGGCCGCACCAGCGCCCCCAGCAGGCCCCAGGCCATCATGGGAAAGGTGAGGCTATGCGGGATGATCGTCAGGTCGAAATCGATGAAAGCGATCGCCACCATCGCGAGGGCAAAAAAGAAGAGGAAGAGGAAGACCATCGCGGTCACCTGAAGCGGCTGCCCGCCGACCGACGAAACCAGCGACCAGAGCGACCAGCCGAGGAGGGCACCTACCAGTTCCACCGCGGGGTAGCGGGCCGAGATGGGGTTTTTACAACCGCGGCAGCGGCCCCGCAGCAGCAGCCAGCTCACCACAGGCACATTGTCGTACCAGACAATCTCCTTCTCACAGGTGGGGCAGCGACTCGGCGGGTGGGCGAGGTTCTGGCCGCGCGGCAGCCGCCAGATGACCACATTCAAGAAACTGCCCCAGAGCGCTCCCCAGATGGTAGCGTAGGCAGCGTAGATAACGATGAGCGGATCGGTGGTCGCCATGATGCCGTCGTACTAGCCAACTTCGGTGCCGCTCGGCAAACGCCGAAACGCTATCCTTCTCCCCTTCGGTCGAGCCGTGCGCAACCACCAGACCCTCCAGATCATGCTCGCTCGCGAGTCTTCCGGCGGCTACGCGACGGCGCTTCCGGGGCGCTTTCCCGGTCGCTGGGTCGGCTACCCGTTTGCGGTGCTGACAGTGGTCGCGATTGGCATTGCGACAGCGGTGGAATGGCAGCGCACGGGCGGCGCGCCCTGGAACTGCATCTTCTTCTACGGCTGCACCTGGTTCTTCGCCCTCCTCTACTCCGTCGCCTGGCGGACGGGCACGGTGGTGCGGCGGCTCGCAGCGATGCTGCTCACGATCGGAATGCTACTCTTTCTCGCCTGGTACCACGGCGATCAGTCGGGCGTTCGGCAGGACTACAGCGCGCCCCCCGGTGTGGCGACTTCTGACTCCCTGCCTGCGGCTGGCGAACTCCTGCTCATTCATCATCCGCCCGCCCCCTGGCTGGCCGTAAGTGTTGCGGCCGACCTGTTGGCGGCGACCTCGTTGCTGGCGCACGGCCTCTACATGGGCTGGGGCTACCGCGCCCGCAAACTGAGCAAGGGTGAAGACAGCCCCATCCTGCCGCGCTCAGCCGCCCGCTTCACACAGGGCATTCGGCTGTTCGAGTCCGATGGAACCGAAGATGCCATCGGCGACCAAGAACTGATCAACGCGCTGCCAACGGCCGCGGAGCTCGAAGAGGCTCTGTTGGAGCGGATGCGCTCCGACATTCTGAACCTGCGTGCGCAGACGGGAGAGCGGTCAGCAGAGCCGTCCTCAGAGCCACCATCGGGCGAGGTCTGGGCAGCGGAGCTGCCGACGGACTCGGTCGCCGAGGCACCCGCGGAACCGCCGACGGACGAAGCCTCCGAGAAGAACTAGGGGACCAGCTTCTCGAGCATGCGCGGGTAGGGAATCGTCTCACGGACATGCGGCAGTCCGCAGATCCAGGCGACGGTGCGCTCTACGCCGAGGCCAAAGCCGGCGTGGGGAACGGAGCCGTAACGGCGGAGGTCGAGGTACCAGTCCATCGACTCCTGCGGCAGGCCATGGGCATGCACCGCTGCGAGCAGGGTCGCAAAGTCGTCCTCGCGCTGGCCACCGCCGATGATCTCGCCGTAACCTTCGGGTGCGAGCATATCGACGCAGAGGGCGCGGTCGGTCGCGGCCGGATCTCCCTTCATGTAGAAGGCCTTGATGGCCGCCGGGTAGCGGTTGACGAGGATGGGCGTCTCATACTGCTTGGTCAGCATGGTCTCGTCGTCGGCACCAAAGTCGTCGCCGTAGACGATGTCGCTGCCGAGGGCGTGAAGCTGCCGAACCGCCTCGCCGTAGTCGAGCCGCGGGAAGGGCTGCGTGATCTTCTCGAGCTGTGTCGTGTCGCGCTCGATCTCCTTGAGCTCGGTCTGTCGGTTCTGGAGCACGCGGGTGACGATGTAGCGCACGAACGACTCGGTGAGGTCCATCAGTCCGTCGAGTTCGAGGAAGGCGACCTCGGGTTCCACCATCCAGAACTCGGTGAGGTGGCGGCGGGTCTTGGACTTCTCGGCGCGGAAGGTGGGGCCGAAGCAATAGACCTTTCCGAAGGCCATCGCGTTGGCCTCGTTGTAGAGTTGGCCCGACTGGGTGAGGTAGGCCTTCTGGCTGAAGTAGGCCGTCTCGAAGAGGGTGCTGGTCCCCTCGCAGGCTGCGGGCGTGAAGATGGGCGAGTCGACGAGCAGGAAGTCGTTGTCGTCGAGGTAGTCGCGGATGGCACGGATGATTTCGGCGCGGATGCGGAGGATGGCATGCTGACGGCGCGACCGGATCCAGAGGTGGCGATGGTCCATCAGGAAGGCGGTGCCATGCTCCTTCGGCGTGATGGGATACTCCTCGGAGATGTGGAGGATCTTGAGGCCGGTGGCGTGGAGTTCGTAGCCAAGCGCAGAGCGGGTGTCTTTGCGGACCACGCCCGTGACCTCGACGCTGCTCTCCTGGGTGAGCCGCTTGGCGCTCTCGAAGATCTCCTCGGAGACGTCGTTCTTGCCCATGACGCACTGGATGATGGCGGTGCCGTCGCGCAGCTGCAGGAAGTGGATCTTGCCGCTCGAGCGGATGTTGTAGATCCAGCCCTTGAGCGTGACGGTCTGGTCTTCATGGGCAGAAATCTTCTCGATGTAGACGTGAGACATGGCAGCGCTGGGGCAGAGGAGGGATCGACGCAGTGCGCCGTTTCTAACAGAGCGAGATCCGCTGGCAAGTCTGCAGCGCAGGCGCAACTCATGCTTGGCATCGGCGGCAGCGCCCGATAGTCGGAAGGCAACGCAGAGGTTCAGGGATGGCAACACGCGCGAAGTCGAGCAGCGCCTACGGCAAGAGCGCCGAGAAGGTGGACGGGACCCGGAACTTCTTCAAGCGGGTCTCGGCGGAGGGGGCCTTCTCGGGCATCTTCATCCTCGAGGGTGAAGAGGTCTACCTGCGCGACCTCGCGCTGCAGCGGCTCGAGGCTGCGGTCTTTCCGGAGGGGCGCGACAGCCTCAACTTCGAGCGTCTGACGGCGGGCGATGTGCGCGGCGGCGAGGTCTGCAACACGGCACAGACGCTGCCCATGTTTGCCACGCGCCGCATGATCGTCGTGAGCCGCGCCCAGGCCTTTTCGGCGGCCGACTGGGCAGCCCTCGCGACCTATGTCGATAACCCCGAGCCGGCGACCGTGCTGGTCCTCTGCGCCGACAGCCTCGACAAGCGGCTCAAGCCCATCAAGGCGCTCATCGACGCTGCCGGGGCCGGCCATGTGGTGCTCGAGGCCCCGCCCTCGCACGAGCTCGCCGGCTGGATCGAAAAGCGGGCGGCGGCCAAGGGGATGGCTGTGGGTCGCGACATCGCCGCGGAGATCTCGGCCTCCATCGGTGGGTCGCTCCAGCAGCTCGACAACACACTCGAGCGGGTGGCCCTCTATGTGGGCGCAAAGCCTGGCGACAGGGTGCCGGTGCGGAGCGTAGATGTGCGCGAAGTGGTGCCCGATGTGCGGGTGCGGTCGGTCTTTGAACTGGTGGACCAGATCATGCGGCGCGACGCTGCCGGGGCCCTTCTCACGGCGCGTCTGCTGATGGAGGAGGGCGAGAGCCCCATCGGCATCAACGCGATGCTGGCACGCCAGGCGCGGCAGCTGCTCGGACTCTCCGATGTGGGCTCCGACGGAGAGGCGGCGCGGGAGGCAGCACGGCTGGTGGGCGTGCCGCCCTTCAAGGTTGCCGAGGTGTCGCGCACCGCGCGCGGCTTCACGGTGCGCCGGCTGCGCCACCTGCTTTCGCGTGTGGCGCAGACCGATGCGAAGTTGAAGTCTTCGCGACTCGACGAGTCGGTCTGGATGGAGAGCCTGATCTTCGATCTCTGCCGCAGCCGATAAAGGGCCCGCTCGAGAGACCGAGGAAGAGGTTGCAGGGCGACAGGGTCGCGCTGCGGCAGCAAAGCCTACTTGGCGATGGCTGCGACGGCCTTCATGAGGCGCGAGATGCGGCGCTGGGCCTGCTTCTTATGAATAACACCCTTGCTGGCTACCTTGCCGGTCGTCTTGACGGCGACCTTGAGGAGCTCGGCAGCGGCGGTGGCGTCGCCACCCTGGATGGCGGCGCGAACCTTCTTGGCGGCCGTACGCATCGTGCTCCGCCAGTAGCGGTTGCGCTCGGTGCGGGCTTCGGTCTGGAGGATGCGCTTCTCGGACTGCTTCTTGTTGGCCACTGTGAACTCCGACGCTGAGCGTCTCTTGGGATCACGCCTGCAAAGGCGTCATTTGGCCCCCGAACCGGGGATAAGGGAGGGGAAGCCTTTAGCAGAAAGAGGGTCGAAGTCAACCTCCCGCGCCTGCCCGCTCGACTACCCGAGGTAGCGCCGGCCGAGGTGGCGGAGCAGTGCGTCGGCGCCCAGCGGAGCCCCCGTGGCCGACTTCACCAGCGCGTCGGTGGTCAGCAGCGAGCCCTTCTCGTGCACAGCCACCTTCATCCAGTCGCGGATCTCCTGCAGCTCTCCGCGGCCAAGCCGGCCGTCAAAGTCGGCCATCTGGCTGCGGAGCGCCTCTGCGAGCTGCGCCGCGATCATCGCGCCCAGCGTGTAAGAGGGGAAGTAGCCGAAGGAGCCGTCGGTCCAGTGCACATCCTGCATGCAGCCGTTCTGATCGGAGTCGGGGCGGATGCCGAGCAGCCGCTCCATGCCATCATTCCATGCGTCAGGAAGATCGCGGACCTCGAGCGTGCCGGCGATGAGCGCCTGCTCGAGTTCGAAGCGGAGAATTACATGCAGCGGGTAGGTGACCTCGTCGGCGTCGACGCGGATGAGGCTCCGCTTCACGCGGGTGAAACGGGAGAAAAGATCGTCGCCGGTCCAAGCCTTGCTGCCGTTCGGACCGAGGTGCTGGTTGACCAGCTGTGCGACCTTCTCCATCAGCGGCTTGCTGCGGAAGAGCTGCATCTCGACGAAGAGCGACTGCGACTCGTGCACCGCCATGCCGCGCGCCGTGCCGGCGGGGAGGCCACGCCAGGCGGCAGGCCGGTTGAGCTCGTAGAGTGCGTGGCCGGTCTCGTGGGCAACGCCCATCATGGCCGAGGCGAAGTCGTCTTCGCGGTAGCGGGTGGTGATGCGGACATCGTCGGTCGCGCCGCCGCAGAAGGGGTGGGGGCTCACATCGAGGCGGCCACGGTCGAAGTCGAAGCCGAGGAGCTTCATCACGTCGAGGCCGAGCTCGCGCTGCGCATCGATAGGGAAGGGACCCGACGACTGCTCGCGCGCGGGCTCCGCGGCCTGGCGCTCGATGACCTCGCCGATCATCGGCGGAAGATGCTCGCGGAGAGGCGCGAAGATCTCGGCGATGCGGTCCGCCCGCATGCTGGGCTCGAACTGGTCGATGAGGGCGTCGTAGGGGGTCAGGCTGAGCGCCTCCGACTTGGCGGCAGCGACCTGTCGAACCAGGCCCAGGACCTCGGTGAGCGCGGGCGCGAAGAGATCGAAACGGTTCTCCGGGCGGGCTTCGGTCCAGACCTGGTAGCAGCGAGAGCCGGCGCGGGAGAGTGCCTCGACCAGCGCGGGCTCGACGGCAGATGCGTGGGCGTAGAGCCGGCGCATCTCGGCCAGGTTGACCTGATGATCAGGGTCGGCGGGCGGGTTACCTTCGGCCTCGTTGAGCCAGTCGCCGACGCGGGGGTCGGTGAGGGCCTCGTGCGAGATCGCATCGAGCGTGGCGACCGCCTCGCCGCGGGCCTCGGAGGCCCCCTTCGGCATGATGGTGAGCATGTCCCAGCCGAGGATGCCGCGGGCATCTCCGATGGCAGAGATCTTCTTGAAGCGGGTGTTGAGCTGTTCGTAGGCGGCGTTTGCAGCTGTCATGATTTTCCTAGGGTCGAACATCGAAGACGGGCGATGGATAACCCTTCGAGAGGCAAAAGGGAACGAGATGAGACGGGAGCGCAAAATCCCAATGAACCTCCCGCGCATCGTTGACAAGCCAACGCCGCAGATGCAGTTCGCCTGTTGTCTCTCGCCAACGGAAACCGATGCAACTCACGCGACGCCGGCTGCTCATCCTCTCGGCCCTCTCTGTAGGTCTCGTTCCTTTCGCTGGATGCGTGGAGCAGAGCGACGACGCCAACGCAGGAGCGGGCTCTGGTAGCGGCGAGGGCTCCGGAAGCGGCGACGGCTCCGGAAGCGGTGAGGGCTCGGGAAGCGTGGCCGCCACCCATCTCCGAATGAAGGGTCCCTGGGTCATGGTGACGGGTGCAACACAGGTGCGGCTTCGCTGCGAGACCAACACCGATGCACCGCTCACGGTGACGCTGCGCGCGCCAGACGGGACCGAGGTCGTGGGCACCACCGAGCAAGAGACGCGGGAGCTCGCGCCCGACTGGCCGCGGCGCGGCATACGCTCCGACCACCCGGACAAGGCCGGTCCGTCGACGCTGCACGACATCACGCTCTCCGACCTCACGCCCGGGCTGCAGTATAGCTACACGTTGACCGCGGCGCAGTTCGAGACGGCGTCGGGGACCTTCCGTGCGCCACCGGCCCCTGGCGAAGAGGTCCGCGTCCTCTTTGTCGCCGACACCATGTGGCCGGGCAGCGAGAAGGTGGGGCCGGTTGTCGCGGCGCTCGGGGGCGACCTCTTCCTGCACGGCGGCGACATCCAATACTACGAGAACCCGGTCGACACATGGAACGGCTACTTCGCCTACTTCGGCGGCGTGATGGCCTCGATGGCCGCCCACCACGCGATCGGCAACCACGAGTACGAGGCCTTCGGCGAGTTCGAGAGCCACTTCGAGCGGCTCTTCGGCGGCCAGGGCGAGCCCACGGGCACCGTCGACTACCACGCCTTTACCTTCGGCAGCGCCCGGTTCGTCTTCCTGAATTCCGAGGCCGACTTCGGGCCCACCGGGACCACCCAGATGGCCTGGTTTGAGGAGGAGCTGCGCGCGGCCGACGGCGACCCCGCCATCCGCACGGTCATCGTGGTCTTCCACCGGCCCGTCTACACCTTCGGCAAGAGCAATCCCGACTTCACGGTGCGCGACTACTTCCACCCCCGCTTCCTCGCGAGCAAGGTCCGGCTGGTGCTCACGGGCCACAACCACGGCTACGAACGTTTTCTCGTAGATGGAATCCACTACGTGGTGGATGCAGGCGGCGGCGCCCTCCTCACCAACATCAACGATACGCGCGCAGAGGTACTGGCGGTCTACCCCGATGAGGAGTCGAAGCGGCTGGTCGCCTCGTCGAGCTACGGCGTCTCGGCCATCACGATCGCGGGCGATGGCAGCATCCGTGTGGAGCGGGTGACCGAACGCGGGGTGGTCACAGACAGCTACACGGTGAGCGCACCATGACGCGACCGCTGGCGCTGGTCACAGGGGCAGGCCGCAGGGTTGGGGCAGCCGTCGCCGGCCGGCTGGCCACGGAGGGCTGGTCGCTGCTGCTCCATGCCTACCGGTCCGACGGACCAGCGGCCGAGCTGGCGAATGCGCTCGAGCGGTCGACCGGGGTCTGTTGCGATGTTGTGACGGCCGATCTTCGCTCCCGTGAAGGCCGCGCCGCACTCTCCGACCTGGTTCGAGAGCAGGCGCCCGAGGGGCTGGTTCACTGTGCGTCGCCCTACCCTGCCGGCCCTCTCGGCGAGAGCAGTTCGGCGATGGTTGAGGCCTTTGAGATCGGGCCCATCGCAGCGTCTGAACTGCTCCGCGCCGCGTTCGAGGCGGGCAACCTGCAGAGCGCCGTGATGATGCTCGATGCCCGCTCCGATCGGGGCTGGGCAGGTCGCAGCGCCTATCTGGCCGCCAAGGCCGCGCTCGAGAGCGTGACCAAGAGCGCAGCGCTGGAGTTTGCGCCCCGTGCGCGGGTGAATGGCCTGGCGCTCGGTGCGGTCGAGCCGACCCCGTGGGACGAGGCGTGGGGGAAGCGGCTGCCCGAAGCGGCGCTGGCGCAGACACTCACCGGGCGGGCGGTGACGCCAGATGAGGTAGCAAGACTCACCGCGCTCCTCCTGTCGCCGAGTACGGCCGGCGTGACGGGGAGCATCTGGCGGGTGGATGGCGGCAGAATGGTGCGGTGAGGGGGACTTGCGGGCAGCAAGTTCCCGACTAGTTTGGTCAAGAATTGCCTCGCTGGGAGCTACGCCATGTCTGATTTCAAAACGCTGATCGCCAAGGTCAAGAGCACCATCATCGAAGTCACCGTAGAGGAGTCCAAGGGCAGGCTCGGCGAGAGCCTCTTCCTCGATGTCCGTGAACCCTCGGAGACCGCAGACGGCCATGTGAAGGGCGCTCTGCTCATCCCACGCGGCCTGCTTGAGTTGCGGGTCGAGGATCGCATCGCCGACAAGGCGCGGCCCATCGTCGCCTACTGCGCGGGCGGAAACCGTTCCGCCTTTGCTGCCGCGAGCCTCCGCGACTTGGGCTACATGAATGTGACCTCCATGATTGGCGGCTTCGCGGCCTGGAAGCAGGCAGGACTGGACTTCGAGGTTCCGGTGACCCTGACCGCGGAACAGTCGGTGCGATACAGCCGCCACCTGCTGATGCCCGAGGTGGGCGAGGCCGGTCAGATCAAACTGATGCAGAGCAAGGTGCTGCTTCTTGGCGCGGGCGGACTCGGCTCGCCGTCGGCCTACTACCTGGCTGCGGCCGGCGTTGGCAC
>CANKLS010000024.1 GCA_947483645.1 Bradymonadales bacterium
CAGATTTGCCTGCCAAGTAGGCGCTGGCGGGATTGAACCGCCGACCCCCTCCGTGTCAGGGAGGTGCTCTCCCACTGAGCTAAGCGCCTGGAAGATCTCTTGGGGGTACCAAGGGGAGCGGCCCTATACGGGATGACCTCCGCACCGTCAAGCAGGTTTTGGCTGCCCGCGATCAACGCTGCGGCGCCCCTGCAGAGCCGAGCCGACGCGTCACATCGATTCTCCTTGATTTTGCGCCCCGCTGCGGCTTGGACTACGGCCCTGTTTTCCACCCTCACGGCCACTGGAGCGTTCCTCATGACGACCCGCAACCTTCGTACCGTCGCCCTGCTCTCCCTGCTCGCCTCTGTGGCTGCCTGCACGGGCGATTCCGTCGACACCGGGACCGTGACCGACACCGGCGCAGACACCTCCGGCTCCGGACAGACCGACACCGGCGCAGACACCTCCGGCTCCGGGCAGACCGACACCGGCGCAGACACGACCGAGCCCGAAGGGTATGACATCCCCCGCATCTACTTCGAGTGCCAGACGACCTCCGAATGCCCGCCCGATACCAACACTGGCGCTGCCCAGCGCTGCATTAACAACGTCTGCCTCATCTCGGCTGCCGACCCCGCCGCGCTCGCCGAAGATGACCAGTTCCTGCCCCTCACCGACCTGCCCAACGTCGACTGCTACGGCGATGAGGCCACCTTCTTCGCCCCCGGCGCCGGCGACGCGACAGCCAAACTCCGCGGCAACGTGCAGCGGTTCGGCTCGGGCTCCCAGCCCATCAATCTCTGCGTATCTCACTACAACGAGACGCTGCTTCTCCCCTTCCTCTACTTCTCGGAGTGCCGCGGCCTTGAGGCCGATGACGAAGCGGCCTTCATCGCCTGCTTCCAGCTCGACGCCTGCCGCTGCGACAACGCCTTTGGCGCCACGCCGCCCAGCGAAGCAACCGAGATGGTCGCAGCCGCCGAGGCCGCGTTGACCAACGCTGGTGCTGCCGACACGATCATCGACTCGCTCGAAAAGTGCTACGCCTTCATCGGAAACTGCACCCAGATCATCGATGCTGGCATCAAGGCAGCCTGCGAACAGCGCCTCGTCGACAACGCGCTGGCGGACGGCCCTTCGACCCTCATTTACTCGCACACTATCTCGGTCGCCGACCCGGCCAACCCGACCAGTGACGAAGAGGCCTACTACGAGACCGCCGTTGAGCTCCCCACCAACACCCGCATGGCCATCAAGGTCTCGGGCCGTGAGTCGCGCTGGCGGGACACCTGGGAGTATGGCCTCTTCACCCCGGCCGACCTCAAGAACGCTGAGGGCTTCATCCGGCTCGGAGCCAACACCGTGAGCGACGGCGCCTGGCGCACGATCCCGCCGGCTGTCGGCCTTGCAGGCGGCATCGACGACACCCACGGCGCCATCGCCGGCACCATCCGCGACTGCGGCAACCCAAACCGCGCCAACCCCGGTCCCCAGCGCATCGTCAACGCCACCGTTGGTATCTCCTTCGACGGCGACTCCAAGCTCTCCTACTTCAACGGCAACCCCAACGACACCCTCCCGCTTCCGGGCCGTGCCGCCACCAACTCCGATGGCACCTATGCCGCCATCGACCTCCCCTCCGGCCCCAACCGAGTCAGCCCAATCATCTGCCGCCCTGGGACCACCTGCTCCTCCGACGCTGACTTCGTCAACGCCGGAACGCGCAACCTCTTCCAGACCCCGAAGAGCATCGTCATCACCTCCTTCGAGCCCGTTCGCTAACCGCGACAGGCCCTCTCGGGGCGCCCACTCGGGCTGCCCCTCCATCCCAACGGGATACATCTCAGCATGTCAGAAACCACCTTCCGCGACCTCGGCCTCTCCGAGGCTACGCTTCTCGCCATCCAAGAGATCGGATTCACCACACCCACCCCGATCCAGATCGGGGCCATCCCTGTCCTCATAGCCGGTAAAGACGCAATCTTGCGCGCTCAGACCGGCACTGGAAAGACGGCTGCCTTCGGCATCCCTATGATCGAGCAGATCGAGCCCCCCGCCAACGGCGTGCTCGGCCTCGTCCTCGCTCCGACGCGCGAACTCGCGCAGCAGGTCGCTCGGCAGATCGACCTCCTCGGCTCCCGCCGCGGAATCAAGACTGCGGCCGTCTACGGCGGCTCCTCCTTCGAGGAGCAGCTCGCCCTCGTCGCCGACGCCAACATCGTTATCGCCACGCCCGGACGTCTCCTTGATGTCGTCAAGCGCAAGCGGCTCAGCCTCGCAAAAGTGCGATTCTTCGGACTCGACGAGGCCGACGAGATGCTCTCCCTCGGCTTCGAGAAGGATGTGCGCGAAATCGCGCGGATGCTGCCAAAGAACCGGCAGACCTTCCTCTGCAGCGCGACCATCGCCGACGATGTGAAGCGGCTCGCCGCCGACCTGCTCAACAACCCCGAAGAGGTCGACTGCTCCTCCGACGAGGTTGGTGCCCGCAGCGTCAAGCATGTCGCCTTCAGCACCCCGATGGGGACCAAGCTCGAGGCCTTCTTCCGTGTCCTGGCGACCGAGAGCATCGAAGGCGCCATCGTCTTTGCCAACACCCGCGCCGCAACCTTCCGCATCCACGAAGCCCTCCTCGCAGAGGGCTTCAACGCAGGCGTCCTCAACGGCGACCTCTCGCAGGATGAGCGTGAACGGGCCCTCGCGCGCATGCGCGGCGACTCCATCCAGTTCCTCGTCGCTACAGATGTTGCTGCGCGCGGTATCGACATCTCCGGACTCCCGGCCGTCATCAACTACGACCTGCCCGAGTCGGCGGAGGTCTACATCCACCGCACCGGCCGCACAGGTCGCGCCGGTCAATTTGGCGTGGCCTACTCGCTGCTTACGGCTGCCGATGTGACCTGCCACCAGGCGCTTCGGAAGTTCTTCGGCATCCCCATGGAGATCCGCAGCCTACCCTCCTCGACTACGGTCGCTGAGGCCCGCGCGGACCGCGCCATTGGCCAGCTCGTTCACCACATCGATGGCTCCGAAGAGCTCATCTACGGCGACTTCCTTCCGCTGGCCCGACGCATCCTCACCCGCGAGGATGGCGGCCGGACCATCGCCAAGTTCCTCGCCTTCGCAGCCCACATCGACACCACGCAGCAGGCTGCAGCGGCTTTCGAAGCGTCTGCCCCCGCTGAGGCCGCAGCGCCGGTTGTTGCCGCACCCGCACCCGCGGCTGCAGAGGCCCCCGCCCCGCGGCCGCCCCGCGAACAGCGCGAGCCCCGCGAACAGCGCGAGCCCCGCGAACAGCGCGAGCCCCGCGGTGAAAGGCCGCCCCGCCCCGAGGAGCGTCCGGCTCAACCCGTGCCCACGCCCCAGCCGCCCGTCGCGAAGGCGGATGATGGGCAGGAGGCTGATGACCGTCGACCCGACCAGGCACCCGCAGTCGGCTCGACTGGTGGCGACGCCTCGGCGGAGGCAATCTTCCAATGGCTATCCAATGTAAACAAGTCGCGCCGGCGCGGCCGCTGGCGGATGGATGAGTCCATCGCACAGACCTTCCAGATCGAGATCGAGCGCGCCGTTGAGCTCGCCGAGTCTCACCCCGGCATCGAGAAATCGCACGGTCCCCGCCGCATGTACCGCGCCCTCGTTCAGGGCGAAGGTTCACCGCGTCCCGCCGAGGCAGCGCAACCTACGCAGCAGCCGGCCAAGCCGGCACAGCCGATCGCAAAGCCGAACGACCGGGGTCCCCGCCCCGAGCGCAACCAAGAGCCGCGCCCGCCGAAGGCCGTTGCTCCCGCACCTGCCTCGCCGGCCGACCGTGCGCCCCGTCCCAATGCACACCCCGAGCGCAAGCCCCGGCCTGACCGAGACCGCCGCGATCGCGGTGGCCGTGGCGGACGAGGAAACACGGCCCCGGCGCTCCCCATGCCTGAGCCGGAGCCCATCAAGCTGGTTACCCTCCGTGTAAACATGGGGCTCGATCAGTTTGCCTCCGCAGACCTCCTGGCTGCCAAACTCGCGGTCATCACGGGGTTCGACGCAGAAGACTTCGACGGCGTCACGCTTGCACCCACCGCCGCCACGCTCCGGGTGCGTGCCGACCTCGCCAAGGATGTCGTCGCGGCAGTTCAGAACGAAGAGGTAGGCGGTCGGCCGTTCGCCGTCACGCTCGCCCCGCGCGGAGGCAAGAAGTAACATGCGTACCCCTGCTCGGCTCCTTCTCGGCCTCGCCCTCGTTGCCGCCGCAGGCTGCCAGCAGCAGGCTGCTGCCACCAAGGTCGCCACACGCCCACCGGCGAAGGTGAACCTGCCCCCCGTGCCACCGCCGGAGGCCTTTGACCTCGTGGAGAAGAGCGCCGCCGGCAGCTGGACTGCCGCGGGGCTCCGCAAGCACCGAGCCGAACTCTTCGGACAACCGGTGGTCGTGGAGGGCCGCGTGGTCGAGGCCTACCGCTGCGGCGCCAAAGAGGGCTGCCTGCCTCCCCACTTCTCCCTCGCGGATCTCAATCGTCCCGACCTCACCCTCCTCGTGACGGGATTTGAGCGCAAGGGAGAGGCCGACCTCAAAGAGGGAAGCGTGGTGACGGTCACCGGCACGATGCAGAAGGCGGTAGACGGATTCACTCTCTCTGAAGAGGGTGTCATCGCCGACGCCTCGTTCGCTGCCGCCCCCACCAAGTAGCGGCGGATAGACTACCCGTTTCGGCGTCGGGCGTGCAGCCAGATGCAGCGGTCGCGGTGGCCGAGGTAGGCTCCACGCTGATGGATAGAGCCTGAAACTTCGACCACCTCGAATCCCGCCAGCGACAGCAGCACGCGGAGTTCATGCAGGGCGTACAGCCGGAGCGAATAGGTGAACTCCACAGCCTTGTCTCCGTGCGGGGCGACGCTGCGTTTGACGCGCAAACGGCTCGTCTCAGGGTGAAAGGAGACGTCGTCTAGGATGACCGCCTTCTTCGTCTCGAGCCACTTGCGCGCAGGCATCTCGCCTAGAACGAAGTCGCGGTTGAGCACCTCCAACACGAGCCGACCGCCTGGCACAAGACTTGAGGAGAGCCGGCGCAGCAGCTCCACCGTCTCGCCGTCCTCGTGCAGCCCGAGCGTGCTGTCGAGCAGCACGGCCGCATCGAACTCCCGCGCGAGATTCAGTGTGCGCAGATCGGCCTGCACAAAGTTCGCCGCAGCTGCGCCAGCTGCACGCTCGCGCGCCAGCTCAAGCATCTCTTCCGACAGATCTACGCCCGTCGTCTTGTAGCCGCGGCGAGCGAACTCCATGGCGTGGCGACCCGCTCCGCAGCCCGCATCCAGCAGGCGTGCGCCGGGAGCAAGCCCGCAGATCTGCGTCACAAACTCCGCTTCGCGCGCACTACGGCGCGCGCTCGGCTGCGGCAGATGATCGTGCCAAAAACGCCCGAAGATGCGCTGCTCCTCTGCGCGGGCAGCAACGGCAGGCCGCCCTCGAAGGGCATCCAGCACCATGTTTGCAAGCGGGTCGCGAGCGGGTGCAGCAACGGTCGGCGCAACAGCAGCGGCCGGCGCAACAACGGGGGTAGCGCCGTCAGAATCATCCTCTAAGGTTGCCTCCTCGAGCAACTCCTCGTCGGCCTCGAGTTCTTCGGCATCGTCCTCGACCAGCCCTTCGTCGAGCGTTGCCGCCACCTCCTCCTCGTGCTGCACACGGAGCATCCGGCGTGCCGGGTCGAGAAACAGCGCGTCGAGCCATGCGAACGGCTCCGCGACGCCCGACAAGCCAAGGCCCGTGAGCTGGCTCAACCCAACGATTGGCTCCATCTGGCTCTGCTGGTTTGACTGCTCCATCATCTCCACGCGCTTCGGTCCATCAACGACACGCAGCCAACGTCACAAACGCGCGCGCATCCGAAACAGTGGCTCGCCAAGCCTGACCTTCTCGCCCACAACGGCACCGGGCGCAGGCTCCCAAAGCTGTTCCGCATCTTCGAACATCATGACAACCGTGGAGCCGATGTGAAAGGTGCCGAACTCGTCAATCGCAGCGAGCGAAATCGGAGCATCGGGCGACTGCCAGATCGCTCCTGCACCCTCGACCGGCGGAAGCGGCGGCGCGAGCGCGATTCCGCCCACCACGGTGGCCGCGACCATCACCATCGCCGCGCGTTTACCATCGGCCAGCGTGAACTGCGCAGAGAGTCGCTCGTTCACTTCGAACAGACGGTCGACCTGGCGCACCGAGAGCGCGTTGACTGGCCAGAGTTCTCCGCCCATGCGGCGAAGTTCGGTGACCCGTCCCGACGCCGGCATGTGAACGCGGTGGTAGTCTGCCGGGCTCAGGTAGATGGTGACGAACCAGGCATCGTTGGCCCACGCGATTGGGTTCTCTAAGCCGAGCAGACCTTGCGGCCCGAACTCCATCCCTTTCGCCTGTATGAGTTTGCCGTCGCGCACGCGGCCGAGCTGATCCAAGCGGCCGTCGCAGGGCATTCCTGCGCCCTGCTCCGACGCTTCCCACGGCCGGAGGCCCTGCTTGAGTCTCCGCGTGAAGAAGCTGTCAAAGGACTCGTACGAGGCGATGGGAAGCTCAGCCTCCTCGAGATTGGCACCAACAGCCGACGCAAAGGCCCCATAGAGAGTCGCACGCGCAGCCGCTGGCACCCGCATCGCGGCAAGGCTGCCGAGCAGGCGCGTAAGCTGCCTACGGGGGAGCAGGCGGATTGCTTGAAAAAGGACGCTATCCATCCAAGAGACTCCTGCGCTAGGCGGGTAACTGCGCGAGCGCAGCAAGGGACTCCGCGTGCTCCGAGTCGACAGCAAGGGCGCGAGAGAACATCTCCCGCGCACGGCGGGGGTCACCAACGTCAGAGCGCAGGTGGCCGAGGAGACAGAAGAGTTCGACCTTCACCGAAGGGTCTTGAATCGAGTGTTGATAGAGGAGGCCCGTCTGCAGCACGCGGAGAGACTCCTCACGCTCGCCCAACTGACGGAGAAGCGCGCCGAGCGCGAGGATGGTCGGGATGGAAGTCCCGTTCATCTCGAAACTCTCCTCCAACACAATGCGTGCCGCAGCCAGCTCGCCGCGAGCGAGGAGCCACTGACCGCGCAGGAAAGAGACCCTGTGCCGATCTGCTCCCTGCCCGTTCCGCTCCAGCAGGGCATCGTAGCCCGACAGCAGCGCCTCGGCCTCCTCGAACATACCCGCCTCTGCGAGCAGCGCGAGTTGGGCCTCGCACAGCCCCGTGTCGTCGGGCAGGAGCTTCCGCGCACCGGCCATCGCATCGACTGCACGCACGGCATCGCGCAACTTTTCCCAGGCCACGGCTGCAGCCTCACGGAGCACCTCGGCCCGCTCGGTCAGCGTCGCAGCCAGCGCGCCCCGGGCGCTGAGTGCAAGGTAGACGTCATTCCAAGAGCCCCGGCTCCGTGCGAGCCGCTCAAAAGCCGCGACAACATCGATATCACCCGAAACTGCCAGCACCCGGAGGCGATACAGTCCGAACAGCTCCGACTCGTCCTGCTGCGCTGTGAGGCAGCCCTTCAAGAGTTCAAAAGTCGAGCCCTCCGCGACCGCGGTTGGCTGACGCGACAGCCGTCCGAATAGCAGCGTCCGGAGTTCGCTCCAACGTTCTGACTGCGCGAACCGACTGCCCAGGGCCGCATGCGTCGCTTCGTCGTTCGGCGCCTCCTCCAGCAGCCGGAGAAGTTCCGTCTCAGCAGTGAGGTCGTTGTCGATGCTTCGCGGCAGGGCCAGGGCGGCCTTGAGCCTCCAGCCGACCGCCAACGCCGTACCCGCGGCCCGCTCCGCGCGCGCCAGAAACACGGTGCGGAGTTCGGCCCTGGCGTCGAGCTCCTGTAGATATCCAGCCCATGCATCGAAGGCTGCATCGTCGTCCGGCGCCTCAGCAAAGGCCGCCGCGGCCGTGTCGGCCGCCGCGCGCACGTCGCCCTTCACCGAAGACTCTGCGCGCGCCTTCTCGAGCTGCCACGCGGTGCGGGCAGAGCCCTCGGCAAGCTGTGCGCCTGCCTCGTAGACTGCCACGAGCCCGGCCCCGTCGCCGGCAGACCGCAGCAGCCGCCCGAGTTCGCGCCGCAACGAGGCATCGCGCGGCTCCTCCGCAAGCGCGTCAGCGACCAAACGAGCAGCGGCAACCGCATCGCCGCAACCCACCTCAAACTGGTGCGAAACCAGCAACCGGAGCTGCCTCCGCTCCTCCGCATCGCCCATCTTCTCCACACGCTCCAACCCGAGCTCTGCAACGCCCCTAGCGTCGCCACTCTCGGCCAGAATCTCGCTCAGCGCCGCGTAGCGCGCTGCCGTGGGCTCCAGCCCGTAGGCTGCTCGTGCCCAGGTCTGGCGCACAGAGGGCGCGACGCCGAGCCGGCTCCCAATCTGCACCAACTCGTCGAACAGCGGCAGGCGCGCTTCACCAACAAGACCCTCCACCCGCGACTCGAGCAGGGCCATCAGCCCTGACTCATCCCGATTCTGCCGCAGCCCCCGCTCCAACAGCAGGAGCGCAGCCGCATCGGTCGAGGAGACAAACAACGCCAGCCGTGCACAGCGCGTTGAGGTGGCTGCCGACACCGCGTGAGCGCCAGCGAGCCGAACAATCAAGCCAATCGCAGCACTGTCGCCCATGCCAGCGGGGCGTCCCTCAATCACGGCAAGCGAACGCTCGATCACCGACTCAACCGACCCCGAGTGCACCGCGTTTGCCAGTACGATCTCCAGCGCAGGCAGGTCGAGCGGCTGATAGGCAAGAATCTCGAGCGCCCGCTCCAACGCGCCGGTACCGTCGCCAAGCGACTCCGAACGCAGCAGCATCTGCTCGCGTAGCAGCGGCTCGCGAAGTCCTGCTCCTTCGAGCGCATCGAGCGCCATCGTCAGACCAACATCAAGGTCTTCCCACGAGCGCTGAGACCGTCCGAAGTCAATCAACAGAGGCACAGCCGACAGTGCCGTCTCTTCGTACTGCGCGTAGGCGCGCAGCAGATCACGCGCTCGAGGCGTGGCCGCCGCAACACGGAGCGCATTGGCCACCGCCTGAACGGCGCGCTGAGGCTCGCCTGAAGCCATCGCGCCGTCGTGAACCGCCATCCAAGCCTCCGCCGCCTCCGTTGGGCTGGCAGCAAAGCCCGCCAGCATCTCCAGCCAGGCCAGCTCTTCGGCACGCCGACCGGCACGACCACACAGCGCCGCCAACGACCGGAGCGCTCCCGTATGGGACGGCAGCTGCAATACCACCAGCCGGTGACGCGCCTCTGCCGACTCGTCGTCGCCCAGCAGGCTGCTACAAATCGTCGCGGCAAGCTCCACCAGCATGGCACCCGATGCCGCGTCGCCTGCCGTCTCGCTGGCGAGGTCGAGCGCCCGCACCGCCTCCACCATCGAAGAACGCTCACGGAGCGACCCGAGCAGCTCCGCACGAAGCCGCTCCGACGCCGGCTGCGCCGACACGGCGCGCACCCGAAGCACCACCGCCACGCTCGCCAATGCCTCTTCTCGGTCGAGCAGGTTGGCTGCCCGTTCAAACAGCTCTGCTTGAACTTCCATATCAGGCGACTCCTCGGCCGCCGCGACGGTGAGCGCAACCCGCGCTGCGAGCTCGCCATTCTCCAGCAGGTAGTCTCGCGCAAAGCCGAGGACCTCCGATCGCGCGGCCGGCGCCTGCAGCAACAACTGAAGCTGGCTTACCAAGCCATCATCGTGAACCCCTTGGGCAACCAACGGCCGAAGTCGCAGCGCCGCGTCCAACGGGTCACCCAGCTCTTCCATCGCAACGCGTGCTGTCTCCAGACGGAGCGTCACAACCTCCTCATCGAACGCAGCGCCCTCCAGATAGCGGTCGGCAACCGCGAGCCACTCGGACGCGTAGCCCAGCGCGCGATAGGCCTGAAGCAGCGGCAGCATGACCGCGCGATCGTCTGCGTGGATGCTCAGCACCGCCTGATAGGCCTCCACTGCATCTTGGAATCGCCCCTGCACCAGCCTGATGCGGCCCAGTTCTGCATAGGACGACGCAGCTGCGTCGCCCTCGCTCGACAGCGCGCGCCGTGCGTGAAGTTCGCCAAGCTCGTCCCACCGGTTCGCCTGCGGCAGTAGACGCACAAGCGCCTCCATTGCCTCGACATCGTCCGGGACCATCGCGAGCACCTTGGACCAGAGCCCGCACGCAGCCTCAAGCCGCAGCGGCGGCTGCTCCGCCAGCTTCGCAGCATCGCGAAGCAGCGCGACGCGAACCTCTGCGGATGGGCCGGATTCGAGGATTCGGCCGTTAAGATGCATCAGCCCGTCGCGGTCTCCCGACATTTGCAGCGCAGCGCGGAGCGCCTCTGCAGAGACGACCACCGAAGGATCAGCATCGAAGGCACGCCGCAGCGTCCGCACCGCGCCCGAAGAATCGCCGAGCTCCATCAGACGGACCATGCCGGCTTCGGTCAGCAGCGCCACGGAGCGTTCCAGGTTGCTGCTTGCCATCGCGGCCTCTTCGAGGACCCGCGCATAGTCTGCCATCGCCTCGTGCGCCCGACAGAGCGTCGCAAGCGCAACGCCCAGCGCCGCCTGCTCTGGGTCATCGAGCAAGGCCCGCGAGAGCTGACCGAAACGCTCCTCAGCCGGCCGGCTCGCAGCCTCCATCGCAGCAGCCAGCCGCAGCGTCAGCATAGAGCGCGACGAGCGCTCCTCGGCAACGCTCAGTTGGAGCAACAACATCTCCACGCGAATCGCAGCATCCTCACGCGCGGCCTTCTCGGCTAACAGCGCGAACGCGACCACCCAGTGCTTGTCTGGCGCCCGCTCCGCCACCCGCGTCAGCGTCTGAAGCACCGCCTCCAGCACCCGCACCAGCAGCACATCTTCCGTCAGCGCCTTCTCATAGGCAGCGTGGCAGCCAGCCCAGTCCTGAAGAGACTCATCGAGCACTGTGCCCAGGTAGAGCAGCACCATCACACGCTCTTCCGCTGTCTGCATCAAGTTGGCCAGTGCCTGCAGCGTCTCGACGAGCTCGCCCGGCCGTTGCAGTTCAGAGAGCAGTTCCGAGAGCATCGTCAGCACATCCACGGCGCTACCGAACCGACTCAGGATCTCGCGACAGACCGACACTGCGCCGTCGAGATCCTGCGTCTCCCGCCACCGAACCTCCGCCAGACGGAACAGAATCGAGCGCTGAACCGGGGGCTCCGTTGCCGCATCCGAACCGCGCCGCAGCACCATTTCACGATCTGCATGCTGACCCGACGCAGCAAGCCGACGCTCCACCTCATCCATCACCCGAAGAGAGGCCGGAATCGCATCAAAGGCGGCACCCCACGCGCGCAGAGCGAGCAGCGGATCCTCCATCCGATCCTGTGCGAAGCGGGCGAGCCGCTCCCACAGCTCGGCGCGCAGCTCCGCACCGCTCGCCTCATCCGCCGCACGCTCCAGCGCTTGGCGGACAATCTCACGCAGCGACTCGTCGTCAGCCGACTCGTCGGCATCGCGCCAGTTCGACGCCAATTCGGGCCGAAGCAGCGCCGCAGCCACAAAGGACCGGCAGGCATCCGAACGGCGAGAGAGCCGGTCACGGTACAACAACGCAAGCTCGCAATGCAGCTCCGAGAGTTCCGCGCCCGCGGCAAAGGCAACCCTGCTCCGAAGCGCAACCTCAAGTGCGTCGGCGCGGTGCGCGACACGCGCGAACGGCTCGAGCAGCGCTACCGCAGCCGTCCGCTCCTCGAGCATCACCGCGTCGGACTCCAAAACCTCAATCAGCAGCGCCGCGAAGGGCGCCGACACCCCAAACGCTCGTTCCTCGGACTCGACCAGCGCCACACAACGAGAGGCTGACCCCAGCTCGTGCCAGACCAACCCTGCGAGCCGAAGGCGAAGCTCGCTCGCCTCCGCACTGTCGCCCACCACTTGGAGTTCCTGCGCCATCCACGAGGCCGCTGAGGCGTGGTTACCAGCCCTCAGCTCCAACCGTGACAGCGCCACCAGCGCAGCCCTGTCGCCCGACACGATCGATAGCCGGCGGCGCCACAACTCCAGCAGCGACTCCGGCGACTGCCCAAGCCCCTCGCCCAGCTCCGCTGCCCGCTGCAACAACGAGGCGCGCTCCTCCTCCGACACCGCCAGCTCCACGAGCTCTGCGATGACAGCAAACTCCTCCGATGGACGCGCTGCCTCCGACAGGAGCACCGCCAACCGACGACGGCTCGTCACCTCAAGCGGCAGTGCCCGACTCACCCCCACATACCAGTCCAGGGCAGAGGCGCTCAGACCCATCCGATGATCTAGAATCTCCGCCACGCGGAGCGAGACCTGCGCCGCAAAAAGACCATCCTCAGACCGGTGTACGATCTCCGACAGCGCCTCTGCGAGCGCGCTCCAGCCCTGCACCGCCTCCGCCGCCGTTTCACTCAGCTCCACCACCTCAGCTGCCAGCGGCGCAAGCTCCACCGCGAACCTCACCAGGGCAAACCCTCGGTCCGACATCCCCTCGGTCGCCAAGCAGACCCGAGTCGCCCGCACGAGCGTCGCAACGCGCTCCTCCACCCGGGTGTCCGCCGAGGCCTCTGCTGTCAGCGCCTCCACGAGCGCCTCCGCATCACCCACCCGGTCGTAGTGCGCGATCATCACAGACCGCGCGCGCGCACCTACATCCTCATGCGACCACAGGCCGCGAAGAAGACTCTCCGCGCGCTCTACGTAGACGGCAGAAGAGAGGAGCGCAGCCGCAAGGTCGATGCCTCGATGCAGGTCGCCGCTCGCAGCAACCTGCTGCTGCGCAAGCGCCCAGGCCACAGCCTGCCCCTCCGACACGGAAGAGAGCGTCAGAAGCCGCTCCAACACGGTCACCCGACGGACCCCATCGCCAAGATCGCGCGCAAGTCGCTCCATCGAGGACCAGGCCGCACGGTCATCGGCGCGAAGTTCGGTGTAGTCGCTCCACGCATCGAGCGCTTCGCGCGCCATGCCGAGCTTCTCGTCGTACAACACCGCGAGACGGGCCAGAAGCTCCGCCCGCGAACCATCCTCCAGCGCCACAGACAGCTGTGCCCGAAGCACCTCCGCCAGCGCCGACCAACTCCCCACCGACGTGTGAATCTCCGCCAGCATCAGCAGCGCTTCATCGTGCGTCCGCTCATACCGGCGCGCGTCCGCCAGAACCGCTACGGCCGAGGCATGCGCCCCGAGTTCGCGGAAGAAGATGGCGGCTGCCTCCAGCAACAGCCCTGCCCGCTCGTCCGCCTCATCCGTCAGACCCGCGCACTCCAAGACCACAACCGCACGAAGCTCCGCATTGCCAGAGGCCGCGAACAACCTCTCCAGCGACTTCAGCAACTCTCGATCGTGAGGCACGAACTGGCGCGCAATCTCGAAGTTCGCGATAGCGCTTGGCACGTCGTTCAACCTCTCCAATCGAATCACAGCTGCCGCACGAAGACGGCCCGCCTTCTTCGCTCCATCCGTCGTCTGCTCGGCCGCCCACTCGTAGGCCACCGCCACATCTTCCCAGCGATTCGACTGCGCTGCAGCGAGCTCGACAGCCGCGCTCCGCGCCGGATCCTCGGGTGACAGCCGGTAGCCAACCAACCGCGCATCCAGCGCGGCATCCGGCCGTTGAAGCTGCGCCTCCGCGACCTCCGCGCAAGCATCGGCAAGCGACAACCGCCTGGTCGACGCAACCTGATGAAGGCCCACATCGAGCAGGCTCCAGAGCGCCTCATAATGGCCCGCCGACCGATGCCCTTCGCACAAGAGATCAAACAAGCCGACATCATCTGCCGTTCGCCAGACGCCGGCACCGCCCGCACGACGCCAGAAGGCCTCGGCCTCGCTGCCCGCATCCCCGGCGTCGGCCACACCCGCAACAATAAGGCAGTGCAACCGCGCAGCCCCTTGCCACTCCGATGCCGCCTCCGATGCCTCAGCGGCCTGCCGAAGCAGCGCCAACCGATTCTGCTCAGAATCCGCGCACTCGGCCCACTGCTCAAGGTGCCAAGCCAGCCGATCAGGCTTTCCAACCCGCTCAAGCAGCGAAAGCAGGTGCTTCCGCGCAGGCGCGAAATGGACATTGGCCGCCAGAATCTGCTCCATCTCCTCGATCGCCCGTTCAGGGTCAGCGAGTTTGGCATCTGCCAGCATCGCCGCGTGCACCAGGGCCTCCTGCGACGCCTCGTAAGAGGCGATGCAAGACACCTGCTTCCACTCCGCCCGAGCTGATATCCAGTCGCCCAACGCTTCGCTCAACCGGGCAACCTGCAGCCAGTCCGAAGGCTCCGATCGAAGCGAGGTGGCCTTCTGCCAAACCCCGCGCGCCGCATCGGCATCGCCCAGCTCCGCCTCCACCAGCGTCGCGATCTCTGCCAGATGCGGCTCGAACGGCGCGGCCCCGAACTGCTCCAGCGCTGCCAACCAGCGGACCGCCGCCTCCGAGGAGCGACCCGATGCCGCAGCAAGCCGGTCAAACAGGACCCAGTCGCAGGCCTCGCCGACCTCCTCTACGAGCAGGTTCGCGACCACGATGAAGGCCGAATCCGGATCTGAAAACTCTCGCTCCCAGATCTCCGCCATCGCGCGGCTCGTCTCTCGGCGCTCGCCACTGCCCACTGCAAACCGCATCAGCCCGTAGGCTTGAAGCAGCTCAGCCCAGAGACCGGCCTTGCCAAGGTAGGGCGCAGCGACCGTCGCCGCAGCCTCCGCAACATCTGCCCGACCGAACATCGCAATCAGACCGGAGAGGGCCAGCCCGCCCGCGTCCGAGCCATCCTCGATCGCCCGACCGAACACCGATATCGCACGCCGATGCTCCCCAAGCCGGTCCGAGAGCAGCCGACCCCACTCCACAAGGAAGGCACCCCGCTCCGACTCGCCAGCAGTCTCCACAGCTGCTTCCAGACACTGCGACGCCACCGCCCAGTCTGCCCGGCGCATCGAAACCGACAGCAGCAACTCCTGCGACTTCGCCGAGGCAACGCCCTCATCCCGTTGCGCAACCAGCAGCTTGCTGGCCTCTGCCAGACGGCCCAGCCGCTCCGACAGCACCTGCGCCAACTCCAGCTCCACCGACGCACGCTCCGACGCCGTCCAGGTTAGCGACGCCTGCGCCTCAAGCGCCGCAGCCAGCGGAGCCCACCGTTCAAATCGGGCGTAGATCCCGCACAGACGCCGCATCAGCGCCGCATCAGCATGGCCGCTCGCACGCACCGTCTCGATCATCGCAGCCGCACGCAGAGGCTCGTTCAACTCCTCGTCGCAAAGCGCGGCAGCATGCGCCCGAAGCCGCCCGGAATGCTCCGCATCCGACAGCCCCGATGCGACCGCTTCGAGCATCGAAACCCACGACCGCACCTCGCCAACCGCGACAGCCAGCTCTGTCACCCGAGCCAGCCGATCCGGCTCCGTCGCTGTCCGAACGAAGGCCTGCGCCGCCCACTGATAGCTCCGACGCGCATCACCGAGATCGCGCTCGCAGATCGCAGACAGTTCATCGCACAGCGCCAGCCCGCGCTCCGCAGAGACCAGAGGCACCAGATCTGCGAGCACCTCCGCACGCCGCTCCACCTCGCCCGCCCACTGGTACCGCTGGTCAAGCCGCTCCAGCACCACAAGATTCCGCGGCGACCGCTTCCGCCACGCCTCCAGCACCTCGCGCTCCGCCTCCGCGTGCGACAGCCGATCCGAGGCGATCTCCCACAGCGTCTCGCCGATCTCCTGAACCTGATCCGAACCGCAGTTCGAGAGCCGCTCCATCAACGACGCACGAAGCGTCGACCAGCAGCCGAACTCCTCGCCCAGATCCATCAGCGTCTGCCAACGGCCGCTGCTCGCAGCGCTTGCGATCAGCCGCGCGAGGCCCGACTGCCCGGGCTCACCGTAGCGCGCCGCCTCCAGCCACAACCGCTCCGCTGCAGCCCGGTCCGAAAGACGAACCAGACGGACCTCCGCCTCCTCCATCGCAAGCGCCACCTGCGTCTCGCCATCCACAGCGCCACGCCGCAGCAACAGCGCCTGCGCCCAACGCGGCCACAGCTCCTCTGACGGAAGGTATCCAGCAAGGAAGGCGAACGATGCATCGCTGCGACCCTCCGAATCGCTCAGCAGCACCTCGTGAATTCGTGCACAGACAACGTCGTCGTGCAGCGTCGTCGACGCGATCGCAGCGGCCTCCTGCAGCAGCGCTGCGCGCGCTGCCGCGTCGCTCCGCATTGCCTGTCTCTCCAACAGCTCCACCAACCGGCCCCAGGCGCCGCGTTCCGAAAAGGCCCGGCGAAGCTCCGACATCACCAGCGCATCACGAGGCTCAAACTCCAGCAGCTGCTCCAGTGCACCAATCGCCTGCCATGGCTGACGAAGACGATCCGACCAGATCTCAACCACCCAACGCAGCGCCCGCGTCGCATCCTCGGCACGAGCCGCATGCGACGCATGCTCCATCATCAGCGTCACCGCGTCGCTCCAGCGACTCGCTGACGCAAACCGTTCGCCCAGCGCCCACGCGGCCTCCACGTGACCTGGCGCGATCTTCAAAATCGACTGCAGCGTCTGAGCAACCATGAATGGCAGGTTCAGACGATCGCGGTATACCTCGGCCATCGACTCCAGAATCCGGACCTGGTCCTCCCCCCCATCCGCCAGCGCCAGATCATCCTTCAGAACCTCCAGCAGCGTGCTCCAGCGACCCGTTGTCGTCAGCAGCTCTTGCAGACCCGAGCGGGCACCGGCGTGATGCGGGCTTCGGCGCAGAATCTGCCGCCACACCTCCACCGCCTTGTCCTGCGTACGCGAATCCGTCGCGCTCAGGCTGGCAAGCTCCTCACTCACCTCCAGCCAAGCCCCCTGCTCCACCGTTACATCACGCAGACTCTGAAGCGCCGTCAGCAGCCGCCGCGGCTCACCCGCTCGCCGCGCAAGCTCAGCAAAAAATGTCAGCGTCGTGACCTCATGGCCATCCAGCAGGCGCACCCGCTTGAACATCCGCTCCGCCGACTCCATGTCGCCAAGCTCCTGCCAGTAGAGGCGGCCTGCATCGATCATCAGCTCCTTCGCCGACTCCTGCCAGACCAACGCCTTCACAGCCGACTCATAACGTGCCGAAAGCGACGCCAGATCACCTGCCTCCCGATAACGCTTGGCAAGCGCCTCAAGCACCCCGAGGTCATCCTCGCCCGACGCCCATAGCGATTCCAACGCCGCTCGATCCAGCCCCGCTAGCGTCGCCGGGTCGCTCCTCCGAACGCGACGATTCGGAGCAACGCTCTCGCCCGCTGCAGCAGACCGCAGCGCGGTAAGCGCCGGGCTCAGCTTCCATTTCAACTTCGGCTCCGTCTCAACCGCCACGGCAACGGGAACATCTGCAGCCACAATCTCGGCGGATGCAGGCACAGCCGCTACCGACACTTCAGGCGCCTCTTGTGGAGGATGTGCCGCCTCTGCCGGCAGCATGGCGAGCCGAGACGCAAGACGTCCCACGCCCTCGTGTGTGGGCGCTAGTTGCACTGCCCGCTCAAGGTAGCCCAATGCGCGCTCCGCATCAGGACCGCCATCCAGCGCAGCCTCACCAAGCGCTACCAGTAACTCCGCCTGCGCCACAGGCTCCGTCACTGCATGAAGTTCCAACTCCAGCAGCCGCGTCACAATTCGCCAGTTCCCCTGTCCAGCATAGATGCCGCGCGCCCGCGACAGCGCTGCCTGGTTCTTGGGCCACAGCTTGAAGGAGGCCTGGTACTGGCGCAACGCCTGTTCAGGACGCCCGAGCTGCAACTCCCAGAGCTGACCGACCGTCTCGAACAGCTGCGAACGCTCCTCCACACCAAGCGCAGCCGCCATCGACTCAAGGCGCCCAATGAGCCGCTCCCAGTCTGCACGACCCTCAGGACCGAACGGAGCGCCGAAGGTCTCGTACAGCCCGACCAGCTCCTGCCAACTCCCGTCCGCGACGAATTGAGCCTCGCAAAACGCGAAAAGGTCTGCCCGTGCCGGCTCCGTCAGAAGTGTCCCCAGCGCCTGTTCAAGCTCGTTCAACATTGTGCCCTCTGCGTCGTCTTCGACTTCTCTACGCTTCGTAACCACTTCGCCCGCGGTCGTCACTTTCGCGCTTTTCATGCGCCGCGCCGAGAGAAATCGGTGCCCGCGGCCCAGATTACGCCGCCGAATCTCCCCCCGCAGCCCGCTTTGAACGCGCCTCCGCCACCATCGTTCCAACCGCCGGCATCGCCGCCAGCACCTGTACCATCAACTGAAGCCCGTTCTGAATCAACCCCATCGCCAGACCCGCAGCGCCTGCCGACGACCCAGGCAGATAGAGCCGCAGCCCCTCCTGCACAAAGTACTGAAAATTCCCCAAAAAACCCGGGCCCGTCGGAATCATCAGACCCACCACCAGCGTGCCCAACAGACCCCAGCCCGCATACCACGGCAACATGAAGCCGAACCCCCGCGCCAGCCACCACATCCCGAAGGCATTCGCAGACCAGTAGACCACCGTCAGCAACAAAAACCACCAGAGGCGACCGCCCCCATACAGCGATCGCACCCCCACCAAAAAGGTCTCCATCATCCCAATCAGACTCCGCGACAACCCCGGAGCAAGCCTGCCGACTGTCTCCGTCACGATGCGCTCCGCCAGCCACCGCTTCCAAGCAAACAGCGTCAGTCCCACCGTTGCCGACACGAACACCAGCAGGCTCGCCCACCCCGCGCTACGAACCACCTCCGACGCCGACACAGGCGCCGCCAGAATCGATAGAAACAGCACAAGCGTGATGATCAGGCCATCGGCAACCCGCTCCACAACCGCCGTCCCAAGCCCCGCCGAAAACGGAACCCCTGCACGCTGCTGCAGCAGCAGCGGCCGCACGAACTCACCCAACCGAAGCGGGAACAGCACGATCGCCGCAAACCCCGCTAACCCCACGCCAACCACCTCGGCCGCCGGCGCATTCGAAATCCCCCGGACCATCACAACCCAGCGGCCCACACGAGCCGCGTGCACCACCACAAACGAGGCCACATAGACCCACAGGAAGCGGGCCTCCACAGCCTGTGCTGACGCCACAGTCGACCGCCATAGGCCGGCGATTCCTGCAGAGCCGCCAACCTCGTCCGCCATCCCCTGCAGCGTCAACCAGAGGAGCCCTACGCCAATCAGCAGGCTCGCCAGAAACCGCCACAACCACTGGGATTTCATGGCCTGCACTCCAACCGCTCCACGCCTGCACCCACGGAACAGCCACGAGCGCGATGCAGAGCGCAATCTTCAAAGAGGGGAGGATCGGAGTCGAACCGACGAATGGAGGCTTTGCAGGCCTCTGCCTTACCACTTGGCGACCTCCCCAAGCGGAGCAGTCCGTCTAGGAAAGTCACCTCTCTCCCGTCAAGACGACTTGCAACGAGAGACTGCTTTCCTGTCGGGCCGCTACCCAAATCAGGCAATCGTGATTTCCGGGGCGAGATAGACATCCTGGATCGCGTTGAGCAGCGCCACGCCCTCGTTCATTGGCTTCTGGAAGGCCTTGCGACCCGAGATCAGCCCCATGCCGCCGCCACGCTTGTTGATGACCGCCGTCCGAACCGCCTCTGACAGGTCGTTGCTGCCGGCCGCGCCACCCGAGTTGATGAGACCAATACGGCCCATGTAGCCGTTGGCGACCTGATACCGGACCAGGTCAATCGGATGGTCGGTCGAGAGCTTCGTGTACATGCGCTCGTCCAGTTTGCCGTAGGAGCTGCCGCCCATGTTCAGCGCCTTAAAGCCGCCGTTGTTCTCCGGAAGCTTCTGCTTGACGATATCGGCGCCAATCGTCGCACCCAGATGGTTCGCCTGACCCGTCAGGTCAGCCGCCACATGGTAGTCCTTCCCATCCTTCTTGAACCCGCTGTTCCGCAGGTAGCACCAGAGCACCGTCACCATGCCCAGCTCGTGCGCACGCGCAAACGCCTCCGACACCTCCACAATCTGACGCGTGCTCTCTTCCGACCCGTAGTAGATCGTCGCGCCGACCGCGCAGCAGCCCATGTCAAACGCCTGCTCTACCTGCGCGAACATCACCTGATCAAACTTGTTCGGATAGGTCAGCAGCTCGTTGTGGTTGATCTTCAGCATGAAGGGGATCTTGTGCGCATACTTGCGCGAGACCGAGGCCAGAACGCCGTAGGTGCTCGCAACCGCGTTGCACCCGCCCTCCATCGCCAGCTTCACGATGTTCTCAGGATCGAAGTAGGCAGGGTTCTTGGCAAACGACGCGCCCGCCGAGTGCTCAATGCCCTGGTCCACTGGCAGGATCGAGACATACCCCGTCCCGCCGAGCCGACCGGCACGCAACAGCCGCTCGTAGTTCGCCAACACGGGCGTCGGACGGTCGGTCAGCGACAGAACCCGGTCCACATAATCGGGACCCGGCACCGTCAGCGACGACCGCGGGATCGTCCCGCAGGTATGGTTCAACAGCGACTCAGCGTCGGCTCCTAGAAGACTCGTAATCTCGCTCGTGTTCATCGCGCGCTCCTCCTTCGATGTGGCCTGCCCCCTCTATCGCGAGCCCAACCACGGTCAATCGCTTTGCGCAGCCACACCCGAATCGCGACGAATTCGCGGGCTCGCGCAGCAGTCCTCCGCTACCCGACCCAGACGCCAACACCCGCGCGCTCCGGAGCCCCCATCCCGCCTCCGCACCAGTAGGCCGATTGCATCCCACCCAAGGTAATGCGTGACGACCGCACCCGACGCAGCTCCGGTCACCAAGAGACCAAGCTGATCGTCACGCCTCCAAGCCATCAACGCGCTCCGCGGCATCGCCGC
>CANKLS010000025.1 GCA_947483645.1 Bradymonadales bacterium
CTCGACGACCTCGTGTCGGCCGATGAACTCTATGCGCTCCGAACCATCTCGCAGCGCTGCAGTTCGTCGGCCTGCCGTGAGGCACTCCGGCTGGCCTCCCCGACCGACGCGACGGGTGCGAGCGGCGTGGCGCTTGCGCGGGCTCTGCGCTCAAGCAGCGACCCCGAAGATCAGGCGGAGGCCGCACGGCTGCTTGCCAATCCTGCGCGGTTGGCATCACTGCAGAGGTTTGCGTCGGGCGAAGCGCTCGGTTCAACGCCTGCGGGTCTTACAGCCTCGTGGCTCAGCGAGGCCGGCGCGCGGGCCTCTTTGGCGCCTCGGGCAGTTCGTTCAGCGCGTTCGGGGTTCGGGGGATCTCTCTCGAAACTCGGTGGCTGGCTGCTTGCGGCGCTCATTCTTCAGGCGGGCCTGTTGGCCATCTTCTTGCGACGCGATGGACTGCTCTCCTCGAGATGCACAACCTGCGGGGCGGTCTGCAACGCAGCGGAGCAGCGAGCGGGCGGAGGTTGCAACCTCTGCGGTGACGACGGCGCCGAGCTCCGGGATGCAGAGCAGCAGGCGGCGGCGCGATATCGCCCGACCTCGCGAAACGCCCGTATGACCTGGTCGAAGGCCGTAGGCGATCTCCTGCTTCCCGGCCTTGGTGCGTTCGCCTCTTCGCTCTCTGCCGCGTCACTCGCGATGCTCCTGCCCTCATGCATCGCGGCGGCCCTGCTGTCGGCCCCCGATCCATGGTGGCCGACGGCAGCAGCGGCGGTCGGGCTGCTACGCGGTTGCGCCACGCTTGTTCTAGGTCTGATGTGGTGTGCGATGCTGCTTCGTTTGGTGAAGTTCCTGCGTAGCCCGGTTGCCGCGGAGGAGAGATGAGCGAGCCGGAGTCTTCGCGCAGCACCGGTTCGCTGGTGCTTCTCTCAGCAGCCTGGGCGATGGGAGGGTTTGTCGTTGCGTCGACGCTGATCGAACCGCTTCTGGCGCTCCGCGAGAGCGCGACAGAAGCGACCCTACGACAGAAGCCCGTAGGTCGCGACCACGCATCGGAAGAGGCACAGATGGTCATCATCCGTGAGGCTATCGCCGCCTTCTACGAGAACGGCGGGCGCTACCCCAAGAACCTCGACGAGCTGGTGACAGGCCGCT
Source organism: Bradymonadales bacterium (assembly GCA_947483645.1). Next base: position 1,138 of record CANKLS010000025.1, read on the forward strand.
GGCTGGGCGCGTCGCAGCTCCGCGCTCCGGGTCGGGCCGGACAGCCTTACTTTGCAGCTACCAGCGACAGTTACACGCTGCTTCCATGGCGTCAGTGAGCGGTTTCGTGGCTGCTTGCGCCGGTGCTTCAATCCTGTAGCGTCTGCCCTCCCCTTTGTGAGGCCGCGGACGCATGAGATCTCAGTCCTTCGAGTTCGACGACACCAATATTGCCCGCTCCGTCTTCGGCCACCGCGACGAGTTTCTTCGCATCATCGAGCACGAACTCACGGTCGACATCCTCTGGAAGGGGAACAAACTGACCATCACCGGTGACCCCGCCGACGCCGTCATCGCGCGCAATGTGCTGGTTCAGCTCTACGGGATCGTCGCCGATGGCTACGCGCTTGCGACAACCGATGTGACCCGCGCCATCAGCCTGCTCAAGGAGGCACCCGACACCGACCTCCGGCGCATCTTCCTCGATGCCGTCATCACCGGCTCGTCTGGCCGGAACATCTCGCCCAAGACGGTCACGCAGAAACACTACGTAGATGCCATCCGCAACCATTCGCTCGTCTTCGGCATTGGGCCGGCGGGAACCGGCAAGACCTATCTGGCGATGGCGATGGCGGTGTCGGCGTTGCTCAAGCGGAAGGTGAAGCGGATTGTGCTTGCGCGACCTGCTGTCGAAGCAGGCGAGAAGCTGGGGTTCCTTCCCGGCGACCTTCAGGAGAAGGTCAACCCCTATCTCCGACCTCTGTATGATGCGCTGAACGAGATGCTCGACTTCGAGAAGGCGAGCCAGTGGATGCAGCGGGGTATCATCGAGGTAGCGCCACTCGCCTTCATGCGAGGCCGCACACTCAACGACTCCTTCATCATTCTCGACGAGGCGCAGAACGCCACGCGGGAGCAGATGAAGATGTTCCTCACCCGGATCGGATACGGCTCGAGCGCGGTGGTAACGGGCGACGCGAGCCAGATCGACCTGATTGAGAAGCAGACCTCGGGCCTGACCCACGCGGCGCGCATCCTCGAAGGGCTCGAGGGCGTTTCGGTGGTGCGGTTCGAAGAGGTGGATGTTGTGCGCCACCCCTTGGTGCGGCGTGTAGTCGCGGCCTACGACCGGCAGGAGGCGCTGGAGCGGGAGCAGGAACTTCAGGAGGACCCTTACCAACGCGATCGCGGTTACCGGTTCAGGCCCGACCGCGGCCCGCGATTTGAGAACCGAGGCTGGAACGAGCCGCGTGACTGGCGGCAGGAGCCGGCTGGGCCTCCAGCGCCCGCGGCCGTTGATCAGGCAGCGGAGCAGACAGGGGAAGAACCACCAAAGGTCGAACCGCTGAAGACAGAGGGAGAGGCCGAATGATCACGCTGTTGACGCGACGGGGAAAGACAGGGTTGGCTGCAGCGGATCTGGCCTGGTTTCGTCGCAAAATGGAGGCGCTGCCTGCCTGCAGCTCGCAGCCGGAAAACATTGAAGCGACGATTCTTCTGACGGACGACGAGGAGATTCGGCAGCTCAACCGCGACTTCCGCGGCTACGACAAGCCGACGGATGTACTCTCCTTCGCGATGCAGGAGTCGGAAGATGCTGCAGTCACGCCCGACCTGCTCGGCGACGTGGCGGTCTCTGTAGAGACGGCGCGCCGGATGGTGGGCAGCGGCGAACATCGGGCGCGGGTCTGTGAGGAGCTTGGGCTGCAGACGCCGTGGGGCGAGCGTGAAGAGGTGCTCTTCCTGATCGTGCACGGATATCTCCATCTGCTGGGGTATGACCATGCGACAAAGCGCGACGAGCGAGAGATGAAAGCGGCCGAGCGCAAGGTGTTTTTTCGGCTGATGGGATGGAAGTCGTAGGGCTCCGATCTGCCGATCTTTTCTTGGCGACGAGGGCCCAACGGCGGGCAGAGGTAGGCGGGGGGCGGTGAGTTGTGGAAGGTGGCGAATGGACGGGAGATTCGCCGATTTTCAACCTTCGACAAAACCCGAAGCGAGGTGGCACGGCATCTGCAAACCATTCTCGAATCAGCGTGTAAGTCCCTGAAAAACGGTGCGCCGAGAATCGTACCGGCGGCGGCGAGGGGGGGATGCGTTTGCGTTGACAACCCAACTCCGCGGGTGGCAAGAACAGGTCCCCCCCCTCGACAACGGATGTCCACATCTTGTGGTCACGAGCACGGCACCCCACATGATGTTGCGTCAGCCCCGCCAAAAATTTGCTCCCCGATCGTCGCCCACTCAGAGTGGACTGCGTCGCGGGCTCGGCGGCCGTCTGAACCGACCGCCGCTGCCTCCGAGGGCTGCCTAGCCGCACACCGGGTCGACCGTTGCGCGGAACGCAGGCCCCGACCTGCGCGACAACCTGCCTCTTCTGCATTCATCTCTTCGATTCACACCGCCCGCATCATCTCCTTGAAGGTCATCCATGAAGTTCACGCGCCACTTCACCACCGCCGGCAACGACCCCTACGCCAAGCTCTCGTTCACCGAGCGGACGAGCGAAATCCGCAACCCCGACGGCACTGTCGTCTTTAAGGCCGAGAAGGTGGGTGTCCCGGAGGGTTGGACGCAGACTGCAACCGATATTCTGGCGCAGAAGTATTTCCGCAAAGCGGGCGTTCCCAGGGCGCTGAAGCGGGTTGCTGAGGCAGGTGTTCCCGAGTGGCTGCAGCCAATGGAAGCAGACGAGGAGGCGCTGGCAGGCCTGGATCTCAAGACGCGGACGACCGGCGAGACCGATGCCCGCCAGGTCTTCGATCGCATGGCTGGCTGCTGGGTCTACTGGGGCTTCAAGCACAACTACTTCTCAAGCGAGGAGGACGCACGGACCTTCTTCGACGAGATGCGCTTCATGCTCGCGGCGCAGATCGCGGCACCCAACTCCCCGCAGTGGTTCAACACGGGCCTCCACTGGGCCTACGGCGTCAACGGACCGTCGCAGGGCCACTACTATGTGGACCCTGTGTCCGGTGTGCTGACTGCCTCGGTCGACGCCTACACCCACCCGCAGCCGCACGCCTGCTTCATCCAGAGCGTCAACGACGACCTGGTGAACGAGAACGGCATCATGGACCTGTGGACCCGCGAGGCACGCCTCTTCAAGTATGGCAGCGGCACGGGCACCAACTTCTCGATGATCCGCGGCGAAGACGAGCGCCTGTCGGGCGGTGGTCGCTCGAGCGGGCTTATGAGCTTCCTGGCCATTGGCGACCGCGCTGCCGGCGCCATCAAGTCGGGCGGCACGACCCGCCGGGCAGCCAAGATGGTCTGCCTCGACCTCGACCACCCCGATGTAGAGGCCTTCGTCGACTGGAAGGTGACGGAAGAGCAGAAGGTCGCCGCGCTCATGGCCGGCTCCAAGTCGATCAAGAAGGCGCTTCTTCGCGTGTTCGACGCCTGCGCTGCAGTGCCCGACGCCGCGATGAAGTTCGACCCGAAGAAGAACGGCCAGCTCGCCACCGCACTCCGCGCCGCGATCGAGGGCGGAACGCCGTCGAACCTCATTGGCCGCGTGCTCCAGCTCGCCAAGCAGGGCTTCACGAAGATGGACTTCGAGACCTACGACACCGACTGGAACGGCGAAGGCTACCGCACTGTTGGCGGTCAGAACTCGAATAACTCCGTGCGGGTGCCCAACCGGTTCTTCAAGGCCATCGACGAGCCCGGCTCCACCTGGCCTCTGATCCGCCGCACCGACGGAAAGGTCCAGCGCGAACTCGACCCCCGCGAGCTCTGGGACCGTATCGCCTACTCTGCCTGGGCCTGCGCCGATCCCGGCCTGCAGTATGATACGACCATCAACGAGTGGCACACCTGCCCCACCGATGGCCCGATCCGTGCGAGCAACCCCTGCTCTGAATACATGTTCCTCGACGATACTGCCTGCAACCTTGCGAGCATCAACCTCGCCAAGCTCCACACGCCTACAGGCTTCGACATCGACGCCTACCGCCACGCCATCCGGCTCTGGACGGTCGTGCTCGAAGTGAGCGTGCTCATGGCGCAGTACCCGAGCCGGCGCATCGCAGAGAACTCCTACGAGTTCCGCACGCTCGGACTGGGCTACGCCAACATCGGCACCCTGCTGATGATCAACGGCATCCCCTACGACAGCGAGCGCGCCTGCGCTTGGACCGGTGCCCTCACCGCCATCCTGACCGGCGAGTCCTACGCGGCCTCCGCCGAGATGGCCTCTGAGCTGGGCCCGTTCGCCGGCTACGTGCGGAACGCTGAATCGATGCTCCGCGTCATCCGCAACCATCGCCGCGCTGCCTACGCCGCAGCTCCGAGCGAGTATGAGGGTCTGACCATCAAGCCAATGGGCATCGATGCCCGCCTCTGCCCCGCTCCCCTGCTCGAGGCGGCACGCACCGCTTGGGACCGCGCCCTCGAGGCCGGTCAGGCACACGGCTACCGCAATGCCCAGGTCTCGGTCATTGCCCCGACCGGCACCATCGGTCTCGTCATGGACTGCGACACCACCGGCATCGAGCCCGACTTCGCCCTCGTGAAGTTCAAGAAGCTGGCAGGCGGAGGCTACCTCAAGATCATCAACCAGTCGGTCCCCGCTGCCCTCGAGCGGCTCGGCTACGGTGCCGTGCAGATCGACGAGATCATCAAGCACGCTACGGGCAACCTGACCTTCAAGGGCGCGCCCGGCATCAACCACGACTCGCTCCGTGCCAAGGGCTTCACCGACGAGGTTCTGGAGAAGCTCGAGGCGCAGGCCCCGTGGGCCTTCGACATTCAGTTCCTCTTCAACCCCGCCACGCTGGGCACCGCCTTCTGCACCACTAGCCTCTCCTTCTCGGATAAGGAGATGGCCGACCCGAGCTTCAACATGCTCGGTCGCCTCGGCTTCAGCCGCGACCAGGTCGGCGCAGCCAATCGCTTTGTCTGCGGTACCATGGCTGTCGAGGGTGCACCCCACCTCAAGGACGAGCACCTGCCCGTCTTCGACTGCGCCACCAAGTGCGGAGCCTCCGGCACCCGCTACATCGACCCCATGGGCCACGTCCGCATCATGGCGGCAGCACAGCCCTTCATCAGCGGCGCCATCTCCAAGACCATCAACATGCCCAACACCGCTACGGTGGAGGATGTGAAGATGATCTACCGCGAGAGCTGGAGCCTCATGACCAAGGCCATCGCCCTCTACCGCGACGGCAGCAAGCTCTCGCAGCCGCTCAACTCGGTGGCCGACGCGGACGAGGTGATTACCAGCGCGCTCGAAGCCGCCGCCTCTCCCTCGGAGGAGCAGGTCCGGTTGCCCGCGCCTTCGCCCGTCGAGCAGATTGTGGCACGCGCCGTCGCCGAGCGGGTCTCGCGCCGTCGTCGCCTGCCCAACCGCCGCACCGGTTACATCCAGAAGGCCACCGTCGGCTCGCACAAGGTCTACCTCCACACCGGTGAGTATGCCGACGGCACGCTCGGAGAGATCTTCGTCGATGTGCACCGCGAGGGCGCCGCGCTCCGCAGCCTCATGAACTGCTTCGCCATCGCCGTCTCGCTCGGCCTGCAGCATGGCGTGCCGCTCGACGAGTTTGTGGACGCCTTCGTCTTCACCCGCTTTGATCCCTCCGGCCCGGTCGATGGCAACGAGAACATCAAGTTCTCCACCTCTATCATCGACTACATCTTCCGCGAGCTCGGCGTGAGCTACCTCGGTCGCAACGACCTTGCCCATGTCTCCCCCGAGGACGCCTACTCCGGCAGCATCTCGACCGGCAGCAGCACACGCGAAGATTCCGAGGACATGGAGTCCGCTGCCCTCTACGAGTCCTACCGCGACAACTACGACTCCACGCCGCGCGGCACAGCGTCGCGCTCGCCGGCGAGCAAAGGCTTTACCCGCACCCCCACTGACCCCTTCGCCACGGTCGACAGCGATGGGACCGAGACGGTCGTTGTCACGCAGGTGGTCGAGAGCCGCGCCACCGCCGATGGCGGCGTGACCAAGCTCAGCGCCTCAAAGATGGCCCGCATGAAGGGCTACGAGGGCGAGTCCTGCGGCGGCTGCGGAAACTTCACCCTCGTGCGCAACGGCACCTGCCTCAAGTGCGACACCTGCGGCAGCACCAGCGGCTGCTCGTAGGCGTGCATACGCGCCGCTCCTTGCTCCTCACTGCTGCCTCGGTGGCGCTGGCGGGCTGCAGAGCGGCTGTTCCATCATCCGGCGCGGCTCCTCAAGCCCCGCCTCAACCTGGCTCCGGCAGCACGGCCGCCAGCGTTACGGAGAGACCGTTGAAGACCATCCAAGTCTGGCACGACTTTACCTGCCCCTGGTGTGCCATCGGCCTCCACAACCTGCACACCGCCCTTACACAGCTCGGGCAGGCGAACGGGACGGTCTCGTTTGAGCCCTACCTTCTCTCTGCAGACACCCCCGCAGAGGGGCGTGAACTCCGCGCCCACCTCGGTGCCAAGTATGGTTCCGTACAGGTCGAAGGGATGATCAACCGCGCTGTGGAGGCCGGCAAGGCCTACGGCGTGGCGTTGCACTTCGACATCATCCGCATCTCGCCGCAGACGATTCCGGCGCATGCGCTCGTGGCTGCAGCTCCGGCGGAACTGCGTTGGGGCTTGGTCGAACAGCTGCATGCAGCCTACTTCCAACGCGGCGAGAACATCGGCGACCAAACGGTGCTTGCCTCCATTGCGACGGCGTCCGGCATCGATGCGGCGCTCGCCGCAGCCGCCTTTGACCCCGCGCAGGGTGCGGCTGTCCGCCAGCGCGCCGCGACGATCTCGATGCTCGGCATACAAGGCGTACCCCACTTCAAAATTGGCGGACGTCCGCTGCATGGTGCACAACCCCCTGAGGCATTCGTCGCTGCGTTGACAGCTTAGCCACCGCTGGGTTGAATGTTCGGAACAAGGATGCGTCTGCCGCCTCACAGCCGTTCCGTCGAACCCCACGCGAGAGTCACCATGCGCCATTCGTCCAGCCTGCTCGTCGCCTCTCTCGTCTCCCTCGGACTCCTTGCCTCCGCCTGTACGGCGAAGATTGCGACGGCGGAGTACGAGAAGCGGGCCACCGACTACGCCAAGGACAAGGTGGACGAACTGCTCCCCGACGGCATCACGATTCAGGGGCTGAACGACACCAGGTCGAGCGCATCAAACCAGAAGTCAGCGCCCGTGAAGAAGCTCGGGCAGACCGGTGCTGAAGGTTCAGGCGATGGGTCGGGCGAGGGCTCCGCAGAAGGTTCTGGCACCGACACGCTGGTGGGAAATGCCAAGCCCGTGACCCCCATTCTTGCTACCCCGACTGTGACAACACCGCCGCGGCCTGTGACCTCGTGGAACGCCATCACCTTCGGCGGAGGCAACGGCCTCTCCTGCGCCTCAGCCGTCATCATCACGGGCGCCAAGGACCGCATGCTCGGAACGCAGTCGGAGTACTACTGGCTCAGCAAGGTCTACCCCTCCTACAAGGAGAAGCGGTTCGGTGAGGGGCTCTGCGGCGACAAGAAGACGCACGTGCGCGAGATCACCACGGCGGCCGGCGCGTCGGTCGAGGTCATCTTCGACATCTCGAGCTTCGCCCCCTGAGACGTTCAGACGAACCAGGACGAGCGCGGAAGGTCGAACCAGGCGAGCCCTGAGAGCGGCCAGCGTTGGACGACGATCGCTCCCTCCGAGACCTCCAGAAAGAGCCCGACGCGGGCTGCCTCGTGTCGGAGCGGCAGCAGCAGTTCAACGCAGTGCTGCCAGGCGCCGTGCGCCTCCTCGCAGCCCTCTGCGAGGCGCAGGCTCGCCTCCACGCCCTGGTCGTCTGTGAGCCGGCAGAGCACCGTCCGGCTGCCTCCGCCGATGGCCGCCTCGCCGTCGAGGCGGAGGTAGAGGCCCGCGCGGCCACGCATGAGCCGCATGGTCCGGAAGACGGGCGCCGCTAGGTTCATGGCCCCGCGCGGAATGACCTCGATCGCTGCCGAGTCGCGCCACTCGAAGAAGTGGCTGTCGCGGCCATCGAGCTGCGCTTCACCAAGCCCGATCGGATGACTCGGAAGCTGCGCTACCCCCGGCGCTGCGACCACGGGCTCCTCGAGCGCGAGCGGCGGCTGCAGGCCGAGCGCGGTGTAGACCGAGCGGCAGTGGCCGCGGAAGAGCTGGTCGAACTCCTCGTCCATCTGGCTGTCGAAGTCGTCGCCATACCACCAGAACCAGTCGGAGCCCTCGGCGCGGTCTAGGGCGCGGCGGGCCGCGGCAGCGGCCTCTGCGGTAACCTGCGGTGAGGTGACGGCGGCTGCGAAGGCCGCGCGGGTTGCGATGAGAAGCTCCCACCCGCGGTTCTTGGCGGCCGACCCGATCCAGATGCGGAAGGAGGCCGAGATCCAGGAGCCGCTGTGGAGGGTTCGGAGCTGGCCCGCGCTGTGTCTCTCGAGCGACGCGGAGGCCGTTACGGTCTGCAGGCCCGGGGCATTCGATAAGGCGCTGTAGAGGGCCTCGAGGAAGAGGAAGCCATCCTGCTCGTAGCTCTCCCAGGCATTCTCGCCGTCGAGGATGATGGTGACGAGCGGCCGCGAAAGCCCGGATGCCGCCCCCAACTTTCGAGCCCCTTCGATGAGGTCGAGGGCTGCATCCTCCGCTGGGTTTGCAGCATAGGCAAAGCCGATCCGATCACTCAGCTCGTGGTTGCGGAAGAAGAGGTTTACGCTGCCGTTCGCGGTCGTGATGGCCCACGGCCGGCAGCGCTGCTCGCCCCACGCCCCGTCCGGCCGCTCTGATCGCTGAAGCACCTCGTCGTCGGAGGCGATCCAGCGCAGCCCCTCCGCGGCGAAGGCCTCTGCGGCAGCAGGCGATAACGAGCCCTCCGCCGGCCACATGCCGCATGCGCGAACCCCGAAGAGCTGCTCGCCCCAGGAGAGGGCGGTGCGGATGTGATGCAATGCATCGGCAGGCTCTCGCATGGGCGGGTGCGGGAGCGGCGCCTGCGGCAGCGCTACGCGGGCCGCGTCGGAGTCGATCAGGAGCGGCAGGATGGGGTGGCCGTGTGGCGTGAGCGACAGCTCCACCTGCCCGCGCGCGATCAGGCTGCGCCACATCGCGACGGCGGCCGCGGCCACCTCGCGCTGAAGCCCAAGCACCGCAGTGATATCCGCAGCATCGAAGCCTCGCTCCTTGCTGCGGAGCGATGCAACGAGCGGGTAGTCGGCGGTCGCACCAAAGCCGAACCACTGCAGGTTGAAGAGCAGCTGCAGATCGCGCAGATCTGCATCGCTGAAGCGGGCCACGGCCGCCTCAACGAAGCTCTCGCCGCGGAGCAAGAGCAGCTCCGCATACCGCGGCTGGGTGCGCACGCAGCGCTCCCAATGGCAGGAGAAGAAGTGGCGAACGATGAAACTCCGCTCCGTCCTCGAGAGCTGCTCCGGCGGGGTCGCACTGAACCGCTCCCAGCGATCGCTCGCGCCCTGCTCCAGCGCTGCGAGCTGCTCCAGCAGCACCCCAGAGAAGTTTGCGACGCAGCGAACCGCTGGGTGGCGCAGGAGCATCCAGGCCATGTCGTAGTAGGACTTCGTGGCGTGAAGCCGCACCCACGGCAGCCGTGCCTCCTCGCCTCCCTCCACCGCGTAGTGGGGCTGGTGAAAGTGCCAGACAAAGAGGAGGTCGAGCCCGGTTGAGGGTGCCGGCGGCTGCATCAAGGCTGAATCCGAAGGCCCTTGGGCGCCACCGCGATGCCCTCCTCGGTGACCGTCAGGCCACGTGCCCGATCGTGGTCATGATCGAAGCCCACGCGAGCGCCGGGCTCCACCACCACATTCTTGTCGAGGATGGTCCGGAAGAGCTGCGCATTGCGGCCCACCTCCACGCCCTCGAAGAGGATGCTGCTCTCCACCCGGGAGTAGGAGCGGACGCGGACGAGTGGGCTGAGGATGGAGCGGTAGACCATGCCACCGGAGACGATGGTGCCCTCGCTCACGAGCGACTCGACGGCCGAGCCAACCCGGTTGGAAGCGAGGTCGTCGTGGACGAACTTTGCGGGAGCCAGCTGGTGATAGTCGGTTCGGATGGGCCACTGACGGTTGTAGAGGTCGAGGACGGGGAGCACGGATACGAGGTCCATGGAGGCCTCGAAGTAGCTGCCAACACTGCCCACATCGCGCCAGTAGCCGCGCTCCCGCTCCTGCTGGCCCGGCACATGGTTCTGCGAGAAGTCGTAGGCAAAGACCGCCCTGCCCTCCTGCAGCATGGTGGGGATGATGTCGCGCCCGAAGTCGTGGTCGGAGGGCTCCCGCACGGCATCGGTGCGCACCTGATGCTCGAGCGCAGTTCGTGTGAAGAAGTAGTTCCCCATACTGGCGAGGCACCAGTCCGGGCGGCCGGGAATCGTAGGCGGATGGGTCGGTTTTTCGACAAAGCCGCGCACGCGCCAGTTAGCGTCGACCTCCATGATTCCGAACTGGTGCGCCTCGGCGACCGGCACCGGGATGGCTGCGATCGTAAGCTCGGCGCTACGCTTGCGATGGAGGCGGAGCATCTGCGACACATCCATCTTGTAGACGTGGTCGGCGCCAAAGACGCCAACGTCGGTGGGGTCTGCGTCATCTATCAGGTTTAGGTTCTGGAAGATGGCGTCGGCCGAGCCGCGGTACCAGCCGAGCCCCGTCCGCTGCTGCGCAGGCACGGGTTCGACGAAGTGGTCGAGCGGGCGGGCGAGCCGCCAGGCGCGCGAAATATGCTGTGAGAGCGACTGCGACTTGTACTGCGTGAGCACGACGACCCGGTAGAAGCCCGAGTTGACCAGGTTGGAGAGCACGAAGTCGATGAGCCGGTAGCGGCCGGCGAAGGGCACCGCAGGCTTGGTCCGGTCTTGGGTGAGGGGCATCATCCGCGTGCCGCGGCCACCTGCCAAGACCATCATCAGGGTACGATTCATGCGGGGCGCCTGGTTAAGCAGAGACTATCGGGAGGCCGACTCCAACCCATAGTAGTAGGCCGCGGCCATACAAGCAGCGAGCAACAGGAGCAGGAGGAAGGGGCGCAACCAGCGCCGCTGCCGACCGGCCGCCGACGTTGCGGCAATCTGGGTGGCGGGGTCTGGGGGGGCTGCAAGGGGGTGCGCGACAGGGGCCGCTTGCGCTCCCGTTGCCATCAGCGCGGCGGCCGGGACAGCGGGCTCGGCCGTCTGGAGTTCGAGCGCCACGGTGGTCATCGACGGGAGCGGTCGAACGCGCATCACTGCAGGCACCGACATCGTCGCGGTGTCGGGATGAAGTGCAAAGGCGAGATACTTTGCGACCTCATAAGAATCGACCGAGAGGCCGGCCGCGAAGAGGAAGCGGTTGAGCTCGGTACCGAACTCTCGGGCGGTCGCGTAGCGTCGGTCGCGGTCGGCTGAGAGCGCGCGCCGAACAATCGCTTCGAGCTCAGGATGGAGGTCGGCGCAGAGCGGTGCGAGCCCGGGAATGCGCGCCTCCTTCACCCGCTGGAGCGTCTCAAGGTCGCCTTCGCCCTGAAAGAGACGACGACCCGCGAGCAGCTCCCAGAGGATGACTCCGAGCGAGAAGAGGTCGCTCCGGCCGTCCACCTCCCGACCGTCGGCCGACTCTGGGGAGAGGTAGCCATACTTGCCCTTCACGAAGCCCGGGTCGGTGCTCTCCATCTGGCTCGCTGCCTTGGCGAGGCCGAAGTCGGTGATCTTCACCTCCCCTTCGCGGCTGATGAGGATGTTGGGCGGGCTCACGTCGCGATGAACGATGCGGAGCAGCCGGCCCTCGCTGTCTTTGCGTTCGTGGGCGTAGGCGAGAGCCTTGCAGACCTCGATGCCAATCTGCACCGCCAACGCGGTCGGAAAGGGTCGCTGGCTCGCTCGGGCGAGTTCCATCAGGGTCTTGAGGTTGGCGCCGTCCACATACTCCATCACGATGAAGTAGGTCTCACCCGCGCGGCTCACATCGAAGACCGAGACGATGTTGGCGTGGCTGAGCGCGAGCGAGAGGCGGGCCTCGTCAAGGAACATGTTGACGAACTTGGCGTCGGCGGCGAGCTGCGGGAGTACCCGCTTGATGGCCACCTGCTTCTCGTAGCCATCGAGGCTCACAGCCTTGCCGCGGAAAACCTCCGCCATGCCGCCCACATCGATACGGTCGACAATCTCGTAGCGGGGCCGGCTCATGCTGCGCAGCTGCGAAGGCGGACGGGCGGGCTCACGGCCTCGGCGGGGTCTGCGGCGCCGTGCTCCCGACGCCAGTGCGCCGCACGAAAGATGCGGTGGAATCTGAGTCGCGGAAGCCAGTCACCCGGTAGACCTGCACCGTGTTGGCTTTGCCCTTGAGTTCGAGCGGTGCAAGCTCTTCGAGTGTGAAGCGGGTCTCGGCCTGGTAGGCGACGGGCTCGCTCACGAGCACCTCGTTTGGGGCGGCCTTGGAGCAGAGCCGCGAGGCGGTGTTGACGGTGTCACCGATGACAGTGAAGGCCATGGCGCGTGTGCTGCCCATGTAGCCTGCAACCATCTCGCCTGTGTTGACCCCGATGCCGATGCAGAGCGCCATGTCGCCGCGTGCAGAGCGCTCGAGGTTGAGGAGCCGCACCGCCTCCTGCATCTCGAGGGCGGCGCGCACGGCCTTGCTCACATGGTCTTCGATGGAAATCGGTGCGCCCCAGACGGCCATGAGCGCATCGCCGATGAACTTGTCGAGGGTGCCGCCATGCTTGAAGACCACCTCGACCATGACCTCGAAGTATTCGTTCAGCATGCTGACGACATCGGTCGGTCGGGCAGACTCGGAGAGCTGCGTGAAGCCGCGGATGTCGGCAAACAGAACGGTCGCGTCGCGCAGATCGCCCCCGCGCTGGATGTTGACCTTGCCCTCCATGACCTGGTCCACGAGCTCGGTGGGAAGCAGCCGCGAGAGCTGCTCGCGGGCCAGCAAATCCTTCTGCGTCTTTGCGACGAGGCTGGAGTGCTCGATGGCGTAGGCGGCCTGGTTTGCGAAGCCGGAGAGGAGCGCGAGGTCCTTCTGCGCAAAGGCGCCTCGGGTCATCTGAGAGTCGAGATGGATGATGCCTAGCAGCCGGTCGCGGTAGAGCAGCGGTACCGACATGGTCGACTTGATGCCCTGCATGATGATGGACTTGGAGCCGGAGAAACGGCTGTCCATGGCGGCATCGCTCGACAGCACCGCAGCCTTCTCCTCGACCACCTCCTTGAGGATGGTGGCAGAGACGCGGATGGCGCGGCCTGCGGAGAGTTCCTCGAACTTCGACCGCGATGCAGCCGGCTCGATCTCGCCCGTCTCCTGGTTCATGAGGAAGATAACGCCGCGGTCGGCGGCGAACATCTCGAAGGCCTTCTCCAAGATCTTATTCAGCAGCTGGCTGAGGTCGAACTCGAGCGAGAGCGCCTGGTTGAGTTCGTTCGCGATACGGAGCTTTTCATAGTCGCCGCGGAGCTGCTCGACATCGGTGAGCTGGTCGGCCTTGACGAAGAGTCGGTTGGAGTCTTCCCGGTGCCGCGTCCGGATCGCGCCATCCTCGCGCTCCTGCGAGATGGCGACCTGAGTCCGAAGAGCCTTGGACTCCAGGAGGTCGGCGTGGAAGGTGACGATCGAGGCGCCGATGGTGACCTTGTCGAGGTGGTTGAGGATGCGGGAGCCAACGACAGCCTCGCCGTTGACCATCATGCCGTTGCGGCTGCCGTTGTCGCGAAGGACGAAGTGGCCGGTCCGCTCCTCGACAAGGGCGTGTTCTTTGGAGACGACACGGTCGAGCAATTGGAGGTCTTGCGACGGATGGCGACCGATGGTCACGCGGCGATTGAAGCGCAGTTCACGCGTCTCTCCGCTCGCATCGGTATAGGTCAACTTGGGCATGTGTCGCGCTTGATGGTTATAGGCCCCTCCCTATACCCGCGCGGCGGTTGATTCGGCAAGCATGCCCGACTACTTCCGGCAGCAGTCCGGCAACACTGATTCTGCGCGTGGCGACGATGGACGACTCTCAGCTCAAGCCCGCGCGTATCCTCGTCGTGGACGACGATGAAGAGCATGCTTCGACCCTGCAGCGGCTGCTCGCGCGGGAGGGGTTGGAGGCCACGGTGGCGCACGGCGCCGAAGAGGCACTGAAGTTGGCGCGGGCCGAAGAGTTCGACCTCATCCTGACAGACCTGGTGATGTCGGGCATGTCGGGGCTCGACCTGATGAGGGCACTGGCCGATGCCAAGGTGGCGACCGATGTCATTCTCATGACCGCCTTTGGGACGGTGGAGGTCGCGGTCGAGGCGATGCGGTCAGGCGCCTATGATTTTGTGGTCAAGCCGATCAAGCGGGCGACGCTTCTCAAGGCCATGAACCGGGCGCTCGCCGCACGCCGGCTGCGGGCAGAAAACCTGCGACTGCGCGCAGAACTGGAGGAGTTGCGGCGCGGGCGTCAGCTGGTTGGTGATGCCCCGCTCTTTCGACGCGCGCTGCAGCTTTCGACGCAGACGAGCGCGAGCGACGCGACCGTGCTGCTGCGGGGCGAATCGGGCACCGGCAAGGAGCTCTTCGCGCGGCACATCCACGCCTGCAGCCGTCGCGCCAAAGGGCCCTTCATCGCCGTGAACTGTGCCTCCTTGCCGGAGTCGCTGGTGGAGTCGGAGCTGTTCGGCCACGAGGCGGGTGCCTTTACAGGCGCGACGCACCGGCGGGCAGGCTGGCTGGAGCTCGCCGATGGTGGCACGCTGCTGCTCGACGAGGTGGGCGAGATCCCGCTGGCGATGCAGGTGAAGCTGCTGCGGTTCATCCAGGAGGGGACCCTGACGCGGGTGGGTGGCCGGCAGCCAATCTCGGTGCAGGCTCGGATCGTGGCGGCGACCCACCGCAACCTCGAAGAGATGGTGAAGGCTGGCGAGTTCCGCGAAGACCTCTACTTCCGGCTCAATGTCATCCCCATCATCGTGCCGCCGTTGCGGTCGCGCGCCGAAGACATCCCGCTGCTGGTCAACCGGTTCGTGACGCTGCATGCGGCGCAGGCGGGTCGTCCCGTGCCACGGGTGACGCCCGCCGCCATGGAGCGGCTCTCCTCCTACGGCTGGCCGGGCAATGTGCGCGAACTGGAGAACGCGATGGAGCGGGCCGTTGTGCTCGATCAGGACGGGCGGCTCGACCTGGATGACCTGCCCGAGGTCGTGTCGGAGGCACTGCCAGACGGCGCGGGGCTGCACTTCAGCATCGGCACGACGCTGGCGGAGGCGGAGCGGCGGCTCATCCTCGCTACACTGGGCTATACGGCGGGCGACAAGGCTGCGGCAGCGGAGATTCTGGGGTTGGGACGGCGCACCGTGTATCGAAAGTTGGAGGAATATGGCAAAGCCGACTCCGATGATGTTATGTTGAAGAACCCGGAGCGGGAATAAAGACCCCCGCGCGCGCACCTTTCAAGGCGGCATGGAGCCCTACTTCAAAAAATACTTCTGGACCTTCCGGGTCGCAGCAATCATCGCACTCGGACTGCTCCTCTCGGGCACCAGTTCGTCGATTGGGGCTCGTTTTCTGGCGCCCTTCACGGTGGCGATCCCCAATTCGGATGTTGGCGAGAAGGGGTCGACCAAGCCGGCGCCGAAGTCGACCCGACCCGAGATTTCCAATGTGCTGCCCGAGCCTCCGCCCGTCGTGCTCGAGGACAAGTGCACCGAGGTGGAATGTGAGCCCGGTGAGCTCTGCAACCCGGAGAGCGGCGCCTGCGAACCCGACCCGTCGGCGGAGACCTCGGTTGTCGGCGGGCCGTGCAAGGAGTCGACCATCGCGCTGGCCCTGGTGGGCACCATCGTGGCTGCCGACCCGCAATGGTCGATGGCCGTGCTTCACAACCCCGGCACCAACAAGACGCAGTTTGCAACCATCGGTACCAACCTCTTGGCAGAGGCCGATGTGGTCCGCATCGAGCGGAGCCGTGTCTTCCTCTCTCGTCAGGGAAAGGAGGAGTGCTTGCGTCCGGGAGATCCCAGCGCGCGCGCCGCCAAGGCGCAGGCGGCCGGTGGCGTGAAGGCGGGCATGGGGAGCATGGGCAGGGGCGGCGCGAGCGAAGAGGCACCAACCGTCGTCAACAAGCCCAGCAGCCCGGGCGGTAACCTCGAGAGCCGCATTCAGACAGGTGTGACCTCGACCGGCCCCAACAGCTACAATGTGGATCGCAACCTCATCCGCGAGGTGGCGAGCGACCAGAAGTCGCTCAAGGAGAATGCACCGCGCATCGTCCCCTACTACGAGGGTGGCGCAGCGAAGGGGTTCAGGCTTCAGGGTCTCAAGAGCGGCGGGATGTTTTCGGCCATCGGCATCCGCAACGGCGACGTGGTGATGTCGGTCAACGGCAGCCCCATCGACTCGCCGCAGAAGGCGCTCGACATCTACCAGAGCATGATGACGCAGAGCTCAGTCAATCTGACTGTGTTGCGGCGCGGCAAAGAAGAGCAGCTGACCTACGCCATCCAGTAGGCGTGCCAGCCTGACACGGGATCGCCTCGGCCAGCCTCCGTTTGTGCCAGATTGGCACTGCAGGTTCGACAGGGTCGAGGGTTGGGAGTTCAAGTGTCTGAGAACTCGACCGATCTCTCATGCCATGGTACGGCATAAAGATTGCATGGAATCTACAACGTCTGGCTGTTGTTGCGCCTGCCAAGCAGCAATCGACTCCCGCTCTACAAGGGCTCTGATCGTGAACCGAAGCATCTCCATTTCAGCCATTGCCACCCTCTCGCTCCTCATGCTTGTCGCGCCGTTGGCCGCCGCACAGAGCGCTGCTCCGACGCCGACTCCGCCAACGACCGGAGCCAAGGCCGGGCGGATCTCTCGCGTCAACCGGCCGCAGCCTCCCGCGCCTGCTCCTGCAGCACCTGCTGCAGCCGCTGCGCCGGCCGCACCTCCGGCAGGCGGAGCAGCCCCCGCGGCAGCCCCCGCACCGCGGAGCGTGGCGCCCGCCAAACCCCCTGCGCCATCCGGGCCGCCCGTTGTGACCGTGGAGCAGATCGCGCCCGACGCAGGGCAGATAAACCCCAACTTCGTCGAGCCGTGGAACCCCGCCAACCCGCCCTCCAACGTGCGGGTCAACATCGACTTCAGTCAGGCCGAACTGTCAGACGTGGTGATGTGGATCTCGGCGCTCACGGGCCGCAATTTCATCATCGCGGACACCATCAGCTCCAGCAAGAAGATCACCATCATCTCGCCGAAGCCGGTCTCGATCGGCGACGCCTACCGTGCCTTCCAGGCCGCGCTTCGGATGAACGGGCTGACCACCATCCCCTTCGGCAACTTCCTCAAGATTGTGGAGGCCGAGAGCGCTGGGCGGGAGCCGCTGAAACCGTCGAGCAACCGCTCAGAGATCCCGTCTGACGACCAGATGGTAACCCATATCGTGCAGCTCGAGCATGTGGCCATCTCGACCGTGCAGCCGGTTATCGATGCCATGAAGTCGCCGCAGGCGCAGATTGTGCCCTACGAGCCGACCGGCACGCTGATCATCACGGAGAACGGGCTGAACCTCAAGCGCCTGCTTGGGATTCTGGACCTGCTCGACGTGCCCGGCGGCCAAGAGCAGATCAACATGTATCAGGTCCAGTACTCGGACGCTGAGCAGCTCAAGAGCACGCTTCTCGAGATCTTCAAGCCGACCGAGAGCGGCAAGTCCGCACCTTCGTCGCCCACACCTGCGCCGGCCCGCCGGCGGGAAGCCGGCAAGGATGCTGCGGCGCCCGTTGCGGCCGAGAGCGGCGGGGGCGAGAGCCCGAAGTCGGTCTCGGTCTCGCAGATCATCTCTGACAAGCGGACCAACCAGCTCATCGTCATCGCCAACCAGCGCTCATACGAGCGCATCGTCGAGCTGGCCAAGCAGCTCGATGTGCCGATTCCCGGCGAGGGGCAGGTGCATGTTGTCTTCCTCGAGAACGCCTCGGCGCCCGACCTCGCCTCCACGCTGCAGTCGCTGACGCAGAATGTGGAGCAGTCGCGCGAGCAGGCCGCAGGAGGCGCAGCTGTGCGCCGACGCGCCGGCGATCAGGGAGCCGCGGGTGGCGATGGCGGAGCTGCGAACGCGCCGCGCGGCGCGGTGACGGCAACCTTCTCGGGTGACATCTCCATCACCTCCGACGAGGCGACCAACTCACTCGTCGTGGTGGCCAGCCTGCGGGACTTCTTGGCACTCCAGAGCGTCATCAAGCAGCTCGATCGGCGCAGGCAGCAGGTCTACGTCGAGGCGGTCATCATGGAGGTGTCGGTCAACCGGCAGAACCAGTTTGGCATGGCCTTCAACAGCGGCGCACTGCCCGAGATCGGCGGCGAGGATGTGCCGGTCTTCGGCGCCACCAAGGTGGGCTCTCTCTCGAGCCTCTTCCTCGACCCGTCGCAGCTCATGGGACTCGCGGTGGGCCTGCGTGGCCCGACGGTCGAAGGCACCCGCGAAGCGCTCGGCTTCGCCCTCCCCTCCTTTGGCGCCATCCTGCAGGCGGTGCAGACCGACAACGATGTCAACGTGCTCTCCAGCCCGCACATCCTGACGATGGACAACGAAGAGGCGGAGATCGTGGTTGGTGAGAACATCCCCTTCGTCTCGGGCATCAGCAGCGGCCTCGGTGGCCTCGCCTCACTCGCGCAGGGCGCCGGAATCAATGCGAGCGCCCTCTCGGGCCTCGGCGGCGCGGGTGGCGGCTTCGGCGGCGTCTCCGTGCAGCGGCAGGATGTGGCGCTCACACTGCGCATCACGCCGCAGATCAACGAGAGCAACTTTGTGCGGCTGAAGATTGAGGAGGAGGTCGAGGATGTGCAGTCCATCGACCCCGTGCTTGGACCCCGCACGACGACCCGTCAGGCCAAGACCACCGTGTCTGTGCAGGACCAGCAGACCATCGTCATTGGCGGCCTCATCCGCGACACCACGACGACCGATGTGAACAAGGTCCCGCTGCTCGGCGACATCCCGGTCATCGGCGCCCTCTTCCGAAACACCACGACGCGCAAGAACAAGACCAACCTGCTCCTGCTGCTCACCCCCTACATCATCCGCGACCCGTCGGACTTTGAGCAGATTCTGCGTCAGAAGCTCCGGGAGCGGGACGAGTTTGTGAACTACTTCGGCGCCTTCGACCGCAACTACCTCGCCAAGGTGGACTATGCGCGGAAGGATGGTCCGATGCAGGCGATGTACGAGACGGTCTCGTCGGCCATGGATGAGGCCGATGCCCGCCGCCGCGCCTTCTCGGACACGGCGATCGAGACACCGATTGGCAGCGAAGCGGCTCCCGCGCCCGCTGCGGCTCCCGCCCCTGCTGCGCCTGCTGCGGCGCCCGCCCCTGCTGCTGCACCCGAGCCTGCTGCGGCTCCCGCGCCCGCTGCGGCTCCCGCGCCCGCTGCGCCCGAAGCGAAGGGGAACTAGGCCATGTTCAACCGACCGCGCCTAGGCGAGCTGCTCGTCGACCATGGCCTGGCCTCTCAGGAGGCTGTGGATGCTGCGCTTGCGAGCCAGCGGACCAAGAGCGC
>CANKLS010000026.1 GCA_947483645.1 Bradymonadales bacterium
CCCGAAGATTCGACGCTATCCGCTCATCGGAACGACCGTCGGATGCCGCGCAACGCTCCACGGATACGGTCAAAACGAAGACGACCTCAGCCGCGCACACCGCATCTACGACCACCGGAGCGAGGGGCTCGATGGCTTCTTCTCCATCGCCGGCGGCAAGCTGGCAACCTACCGCATCATGGCGGAGGAGGCGACCGATGCGCTCATGCAGTCGCTCGGCCGGAGCGTGGCCTGCGAGACCGCGACACGCGCCCTGCCCGGCGGCGAACACCACGGGCTGATGGTCCGAGATTTTGTGGAGGCAGGCGTGAGCGCGGTCGCCGGTTCGCGCATTCTCTACCGTCACGGCTCGCGCGCGGAGCAGATTCTGGCGATGGTCCGCGAAACGCCCTCCATGGCGGCCATCGTGGATCCGGCCGAACCGGTCATCGAGGCGGAGCTGCGTTACTGCCTGCGCAACGAGGCGGTGGTCCAGTTCGACGACCTCAAGCGGCGATGCCGGCTGGGCGTGGGCGGCGACTTTGGCGTGCGCTCCATTCTGCCTGCGGCGCGCATCTTCTGCGAGGAGCGCGGGTTGGCTCCCTCCTGCATGACCGATGTGGCGCTGGCCTTCATGCAGTCTCGCTGGGAAGACCGGCGCGGACTCATGACCGGTGGAGCTGCGATGGCCGAAACGCGGGCGGCGCATGCGCTGCTGGCTGGCCTCGGAGGTGGGCTGTGACGGCTCGGTTCGACCTGATCGTCGTGGGTGCGGGGCTCGCTGGAGCGACCGCTGCGCTCGCTGCGGCGGAGTCGGGTGCGAAGGTGCTTGTGTGCGACGCCGGCCAGGGCGCGAGCCTCCACTGGTCGGGGATGGGCCACCTCTTTGGGCCGATCGCGCCGCCACCGGCCGCGTTAGGGAGCCTTCCGACAGTGGCGAGCAGCAGCCGAAAGTGGGGTTCGGGTGAACGGATTGCGGCGCTGTCCCAGGCCTGTCCGAACCATCCCTTTGTGCAGCTCGGCTGGGGTGCAGACGAGGTGCAGCGCCGCACCGAGCGGGCGATTCGGCTGCTAGGCATCGATGCGACGGTGCATCCGCGGGCGCTCGGGCTACCGGTGACCGAAGGGCTCATCCGGAGTGCAGACCTGGTGGCCGCCGGAATGATGACGACGGCGCATCGCAGCCCCACCTTTGTTGGGTTTGCCGCGATGCCCTGCTGTTCTGCGACCTGGCTCGCGGCGGTCTGGCGTGATGCAGGGTTGGGCGAAGCGGAGTCGTTTGAGATTTCGGCGCAACGCTGGGGCGGTCTGCTTCAGGCCTCCGCTGCGACTGCTGGTTGGGATGCGGAGGCCTGGTTCGCGCTTCTGATCCAGGCGCCGGGCGAAGGTCCGCTCGTGCTACCGCCGCTGCTTGGGGCCACCTTTGAGCGGGCTGCAATGCTTCGTGCTGAGCTTTCGGAGCGTCTTGGCCGGCCGGTGCTAGAGCTTGCAGCGACCACCGAGCCGGTCTGGGGGATGCGACTTCGTGCACAACTTGACCGGGCGCTGTCGGCTGCGGGTGTGGCGCGGTTTGGCGTGATCGCAGTGCCGCCCACGCGGCGAGCGGATAGCTGGCACATCGCTGCCGGGGCCGAGGAGGCCGAGGCAGGCGTGGCCATTCTTGCCACCGGCTCTCAGGACTGGCGCGGCAGTGCGGCCGTCGATGAGCGCTGGCTGAACGCGACCGGCGCCTCGGTGGATGCAACGACCTCGGAGCCTTGGCTGCCGCAGCGTCAGGGGCAGCGCGGGGTACAGAGCGACCGGCGGCTTGCCGTAGACGGAGCGACGGGGCTGTTCGCCTGTGGTGGCGCGCTGGCGGGTCACGACGCTGCGCGCGACCAGACAGCCTTTGGCCTCTCCGTGGCCACAGCCGTCGAGGCTGCGAAGCAGGCGCTTGCGGAGGCGGCCCGATGAAGCGACTCCACGCACTCGCGCTCCTGGCCTTCTACTTCTGGCGCCACTGGTTCCTCAAGTTGACCTTCCGTTACAACGCAGGTGGCGAAGGCCGTTTTCTTTCGAACTACCGGCCCGATCACATCGAGCCGCTCAGCCGGTCCGAGCGGAAGCTCCGCCCGAGGGCCATGGGCTGCATCGGCTGCGGACTCTGTGATGCCGTCTGCCTGCCCGCCGCCTCCTCTGCCGACGGCCCGTTGAGCCTCTCGGCGCTCATGCTGGCTGCAGGCCGTGACGGGACGGCGGCGGCCTCCGCGAAGGTGGATGCCGACAGGCTGGGCTGCACCGATTGCGGCGCCTGCGAGCCACTCTGCCCATCGGGGCTGCCCATCGTGCGACTGCTGGCAGGGCTCCGCGGCGAAGAGGCCGCTTGACGGACGGTAGGCCCGCCTTTCTCTCGCTGACGGCCAACGAGGCGGGCGAGGCTGCGCGCACGGCCGGCTACGCCCCGATGCATGCGATGCGGCTTCGGCGGACGCTTTTGGCGGGCGGCGACCCGATGGCAGACGAAACGGTTCCTGAGCGGCTGCGACAGGCTTTCGATGCGCGCTTCGCATGGCTCGGCACCTCCATCGTGACCCATTCGCCGAGCAGCGACGGCTCCTGCAAAATCTTGCTACAGCTCAACGATGGCCGCTCGGTGGAGGCCGTTCACCTGCCCGGCGCGAGCGCTCCGCCCCACCTCGACACCGCGATGCGGCCGGCGCGGGCCGCAGCCGGCTCGGCCTGCATCTCGTCGCAGGTTGGCTGCGCGATGGCCTGCCGCTTCTGTGCGTCGGGCCTCGACAAGGTAGCCCGCAACCTCACGGTCTCGGAGATCCTGGAGCAGGTGGTGCACCTGCGGAGGCGGGGTTCGGTGGAACGGATCGTCTTCATGGGGTCGGGGGAGCCGACGCAGAACCTGCAGGCGGTGGCGGCCGCACTCGACATCTTGCGCGATGAGGCCGGCATTGGGCCGCGGCACGTGATTGTCAGCACGGTCGGACCCGCGCCGGCCATCGACCGCCTGACCGCGACCGGACGGAAGTTCACGCTCGCGCTCTCGCTGCACAGCGCGCGCGCCGAAACGCGGGCGGCGCTCATCCCGACGCAGACGAAGGCGACGCCGGTATCGTTGCTGGAGGCCGCCGACCGCTTCGCAGCCGCGACCGGCCGTCCCTTTCAGGTCGAGATGGTGCTGCTTGCGGGCATCAACGATGGCGAAGAAGAGTCGGAAGCAATGGCAACGCTGCTGGCGGGCCGGCGGGGCCACCTGTCGGCGATTCGCTGGAACCGGGTGGAGGGCATGCCCTTCGAGACAACGCCCTGGCCGGTTGCCAATGCCTTCGTGCGCCGGCTCCGTGCGGCAGGGGTCTCGGCGACGCTCCGCCGCACGGTGGGTCAGAGCGCCGACGGGGCCTGCGGCCAGCTCCGTGCCCGGCAGCTCGGGCTAACGCCGGAGCCGGGCGAGGTGTGATGCCCCAGATCGATCTGCGAGGTTGACGCTATCGCGCGGATTGGGCCATACTCGGGTTACTTCATCGCTCGGGAGCACGCTCATGTCGACCTCGCACTTAGGGATGCTTTCTTTCGCCGCCCTCGCCGCAGCGCTCTTGCTCGCAGCCTGCGGAGGGCCGCAGCAGGGGTCGGGACCGAGCGAGGCAGCGGCCTTCGCCACCATCGGCGGTGGTCATACCTGCGCGGTGATGACCAACGGCACCATGCGCTGCTGGGGCCGTGGCGAGTTCGGGCAGTTGGGCTACGGCGACCGGCTCTCTATCGGCGACGACGAGCTTGCAGGCGCAGGCGGCCTCGTCTCCGTTCCAGGCAAGGTCGTGTCGGCCGATGCGGGTGAAGACCACACCTGCGCGGTGAGCGATCGCGGGCAGGTCCGCTGCTGGGGCCGCAACCTCCGCGGGCAGCTTGGCCGTGGCGGACGCGACAACATGGGCGACGACGAGACCGTCTCGGAGATGTCGTCCGTCAGCCTCGGCGAGCGGGCGATTGGGGTCGCCGCAGGCTTCGCACACAGCTGCGCGGTGACAGACCGCGGCAACCTCTTCTGTTGGGGCGCCAACGAGGCGGGCCAGCTCGGCTACGGCGATACGGCAGACTACGGCTTGCTGCCCGGAGAGCGGCCCGATGCACGGGGACCTGTACCTCTGGGCGCGAAGGCAATCGGCGTGGCAGCGGGCGCCAAGCACACCTGCGCGCTGCTCGAGGGAGGCGATGTCCTCTGCTGGGGCCGCGGCGAATCCGGGCAGACCGGCCGCGGCGACCGGCTGAGTTGGGGCGACACACCGCAGCGGTTTCCTTCCGTGGGCCAGCGCGTTGCGCTTGGCGGACCAGCCGTTGCGATTTCTGCGGGCGACCTCCACAGCTGCGCGCTCATGGCGAACGGCACCGCCCGCTGCTGGGGTTACGGCTGGGATGGCCGGCTCGGCACGGGCAGCACCAGCGCCATTGGCGACGACGAGCAGGTGACGTCGGTGGAGCCCATCCGGTTTGCCACGGCGATCACCTCGGTGTCGGCGGGCAGCCAGCACACCTGCCTTACGACTGCGGCGGGCGAGGTCTCCTGCTTCGGGCGCGGGGCCGCG
Source organism: Bradymonadales bacterium (assembly GCA_947483645.1). Next base: position 4,551 of record CANKLS010000026.1, read on the forward strand.
GGTCAGCTTGGCCGAGGGGATGCGGACGACGCGGGCGCCCAGTTTGCGGTGGGCGCGATGGCGACCATCAACCTCGGACCAAAATTGCCCGCACGTGCTGTGGCAGCAGGTCCTCGCTGGAGCTGCGCCGTCTTCGCCACCTCGCTCCGTTGCTGGGGCGAGAACGGCCTGGCAAGCCAGCTCGGCAGCCGCAAGGTAGGCATGGAGAACTGGGGTGACGACCCGGGCGAACTGCCTGTGCCTGTCGAGTTCTCCGCGCCAGGGGACAAGGCGCGTTGACGACAGACCCGCGTTGCCGCTAGCGACCTGCAGGCCTTCGACCTAGATTCGTGTCCGCCCGCAGCCGGAGTCTCTTCGCCATGCAACGACAGTTTGTCGCGACCATCGTCCAGTCTGTTCTCTTCCTGCTCTTCTGCGTCCTGATTGTGCTAGGCATCGTTCAGGTGAACCACCTGGAGCAGATCGTCGTTGAGACCCGCAAATCGGTAGAAAACCTCAACGACGCGGTCGCCAAGCTCGAGTCAAAGGTACAGGGCGGCGGTAGTGCTGCACCTGCCACGAGCGCGACTGCTGCAGAGGGCCCCGGTGGTTGGGCCAAGCGCTACTTCACCGAGGCGGATTGGGAGCTCTACAACCGGCCGGGCAACCTCCTGCAGGTGAGCGACGCGCCCACGATGCCGGCTGGCGCGGTTGAAGGCGGCACGCTCCACCGCGCCTCCATCAGCGACATCCCAGGCCTCAACTACATCACCGAAAACGCCGCCGACGTGCAGGACATCTACTCCTACGTGACCGACGGCCTCGCCGACCGCGACCGCAAGGATCCGAACCGCTGGACGCCGCGGCTGGCCGTCCGCATCGAGGCCACGCCCGATCGGAAGTCCTTCCATGTCTGGCTCCGCAAGGGAGTGAAGTGGCACCGCCCCGCGGTGGACTTCACCAATGCTCGGTACAACTGGCTCAAGGCAGACCACGAGCTGGTCGCCGACGACTTCGCCTTCATGGTCGAGCTGGCCACCAACCCGCAGGTCGAGGCGCCGCACTATCGGAACTACTTTGAGAAGCTCGACAAGGTGCAGGTCATCAATGACCACGAGTTCATCGTTACCTGGAAGGAGAGCGAGTTCACCTCCACGGCTACGACCATCGGGCTTTTCCCCTACCCGCGATGGCTCTTTGCCTTCGACGAAGATGGCCTGCCCTTCGACAAGTCGGAGCTCGGTCGCCGCTTCAACAACCACTGGTTCAATCAGAAGGCAATCGGCGTCGGCCCCTACAAGTTTGTCTCCTGGGAGCAGGGTGGCGCGATCCAGCTGGAGCGCAACGAGGACTTCTACGGCGAGAAGCCGCCCATCCAGAAGCTCGAGTACAAGGTCATCAACGACGCCACCGCCCGGTTGAACAACCTCCGCGCCGGTGGCTTGGACTTCATCGACCTGCAGCCCAACCAGTATAAGAACGAGGTGCTGGACGGCGGCACCCCGGACTTCAAGTCGGGCGTGCTGAAGTCCGACCACTACCTGGCCACCTCCTACCGCTACCTCGGCTGGAACGCCGACGGGAAGTTCTTCGGCGACCGGCGCGTACGCCTCGCAATGACCCACGCCTTCAACCGCGAGCTGATGCTCAAGCAGAACATGCAGGGCCTCGGCAGGCTGCTGAGCGGCCCCTTCTACATCGCCGGCCCCGACTACGACCAGTCGATCAAGCCCTGGCCCTTTGACCTCAAGCGGGCTGCAGCGCTGCTCGACGAGGCCGGCTGGCGCGACGCCGACGGCAACGGCATCCGCGAGAAGGTCATCGACGGCAAGGCGGTCGAGTTCAACTTCGGCATGCTGACCTACGGCTACCGGCCGGAGTTCATCGCCGCGATGGAGGCCTTCCGGAACGACCTCCGCACCATCGGCGTCATCATGACGATTGAGCCTGCGGAGTGGGCGATTCTGGTCCGCCGCATGGAGCAGAAGGACTTTGAGGCCTACACGGGCGGCTGGCAGCTTGGCTGGGACACCGACCTCTACCAGATCTGGCACTCCAGCCAGGCCGACGTTCCCAAGAGCAGCAACCGGGTTGGCTTCCGCAACGCCGAGGCAGACAAGATCATCGAGGGTGTCCGGGCGGAGTTCGACCTTACCAAGCGCAAGGAACTCTTTTCCCGCTTCCACAAGCTGGTGCACGAGGAGCAGCCCTACACCTTCTGGTTCGGCGGAGACGAGATTGGCGCCTGGCGCAACCGGATCGAGAATGTCTCCTTCTCGGTTGTGCGTCCCTACACATGGACGACCAACTGGTTCGTCAAGGATGCGAAGTAGTTCGCAGGGGTAGGCAGGCACCGTGGCACGCTACATTCTCAAGAGGATCCTGCTGATGATCCCGACGATGGTGATGATCGCCATCGTTATCTTCGGCATCATCAACCTTGCCCCGGGCAACCCGGGCCAGGCGACGAATGCATCGGGCAGTGAGCGGGCGGATCAGAACGCCAACTCGCGCGAAGGCTTCCGGCTCTTCAAGGAGCACTACAACCTCGACAAGCCCATCCTCCTTAACTTCCGCTACCGTTTGGAGCGCGCGGATGTGGAGCGCCACCTGCATGTCATCGCCAGCAACATGGCGACGCCGATTGCCGGTGAGCGAGAGGCGCTCGCAGTCGGCTTCACCGCGGCCTCGGTCATCAGCAACATCGCCAACGCCGACGTCACCGCGCTCCGTGCCCAGTTGACCCAGCCCGGCCTCGACGCAGCCGCCAAAGAGTCGCTGACCGACAAACTCCTTGCGATGGAGGTCATCGAACTCGACCCCATCCGTCCGCCGAAGCCGGCAGCCAAGGAGGTCTTTGCTGCCGAGGAGGAGGTGGAGAACTGGGGACTCACCATCGTCCCCTTCCTCATCCAGATTGCACAGGGGTACCTCCGGCTCGAGCCGGCCGACGGCACAGGCGACGGCCTCAGCCTCTCCGCCTCCGACCTGAAAGTAGCCCCCGACCTTTCGAAGCCGCAGGCCGCGCTTGAGCACTCCGGCAAGCAGTGGGTCATCAACCGCACCATCACCGAGAAGGTTCGGTTCTTGGCCATACAGCGACTCTCGGTGAATGCGCGCCGTTCGATTGTGGTGCACGATGGAGAGCAGGCCACCGCCGAAGCAAAGGCTGCCAACCGTGATGTGCTGACGGAGAACGCAGAGATCTCGCAATGGACCTACGCACTCGACGCGTCACCTGCCGACAAGGCTGCGACCGTCGCAAAGTGGACCGCCTGGTTCTCCAAGGCTGCGCCTCGCTTTGAGCGGACGCCCGTTGGCACCCTGGTAAGCGTCTTCACCGAGACGCGCTTTTACAAGTATATGGGCAACCTGATCGTTCTCGACCTCGGCACCTCGACCCGGTTCAAGCGCCCCGTCTGGGATGTCATCCAGGAGCACTGGCGCTACTCCATCTTCCTGTCGGTCGCCTCGCTCTTTCTAGCCTACTTCATCTCGGTGCCGCTCGGCGTGCTTGCAGCGGTGCGCCACAACCAGTTTGCAGACCGCGGCGTCGGCCTCGGCCTCTTCGTACTCTACAGTCTGCCCAGCTTCTTCGCTGCGACGCTGATGCAGACCTACCTGACCGACGCGAACAAGAGCATCTTCTCCTGGTTTCCCGTCTCGGGATTCCAGTCGGGCGATCCCAACATGCAGACCACCCTGCAGATGCTGGGCGACATGACCTGGCACATGATTCTGCCGCTTGTATGCCTCACCTACGGCGGCTTGGCGGCCATCAGCCGCTACGCCCGTACCGGCCTGCTCGACGTCATCCGCAGCGATTATGTTAGAACGGCCCGCGCGAAGGGGCTCCCTGAGTGGATCGTCATCATGAAACATGCGGTCCGAAACGGCCTCATCCCCATTCTTACGCTGCTTGGCTTCACCCTGCCCGCGCTCATCGGCGGCTCCATCATCATCGAACACATCTTCGCCATCGATGGCATGGGCAAGCTGATGATCACGGCCATCCAGTTCCGCGACTACAATGTCATCATGGGCGAGCTGCTCATTGCATCGGTGCTGACCCTGCTCGGAATCCTCCTGTCCGATATCTCCTACGCGCTGGTCGACCCGCGCATCAGCTTGGAGTGAGGCCATGACGACGCAGGTACCCACCACGGCGGTCGCCGAGCCGCCCTCCTACTGGTCCATTGTCTGGGGACAGTTCCGCAAGAACATCACAGGCGTGGTCGCGGTCTACATCATCCTCGCGCTGCTCGTGCTGGCCGTTGTTGCCCCGCTCATTGCCTCGAAGGTGCCGCTCATCTGGGTCTCAGAGAGCGGCAAGCTCTCCTTCCCACTTGTGCATGCGCTGCTGTTCAACCGGAACATCTACGAGAACGGCGTCGACCTCTTCTTCAACCTCTTCCTGCTCGCCGCGCCCTTCCTCTGGCTGTCCAACCGGCTCTTCGTCCGGTCCATCAAGGGGTATGAGGTGACCCGGCGGCGGGCAGCCGAGACCAACTTCCAGTTGGGGCTTGCCGCCCTGTTGTTGGTGGTCTTTGCGGGGCTGCTGGCCATCGACCCCCGCTCGCCGACGCTCGACTACCGGCTGCTGGCCGACAGTTCGCAGCAGTTCTACCTCTTCCCACCGCTGCGGATTCAGTTTGACGATACGCTCTACGGGGCGGAGGGCCCCGGCATCCGCCACCTGCTCGGCCAGGACGGCGCGGGGCGCGACATCTTCGTACGCCTCCTCTTCGGCACCCGCGTCTCGCTGGCGGTCGGCGTTATCGCTGTCTCCATTTATGTGACCATCGGTACCATCCTTGGCGCAGTCGCGGGCTTCTTCGGTGGCGCTTGGGACCTCATCGTGTCGCGGCTCATCGAGCTGCTGCTCTGCTTCCCCAGCTTCTTCCTCATCCTGACCTTCATCGGCTTCCTCGAGCAGCCCTCCATCTTCTGGGTCATGGTCATCATCGGCTTCACGGGTTGGACAGGCCCGGCTCGTCTGGTGCGCGCCGAATTCCTCCGGCTGCGGAACCTCGATTTTGTGACGGCAGCGCGTGCTGCGGGCCTCACCGACAGCCGCATCATCTTCCGTCATGTGCTGCCCAACGCGCTCGGACCGATTCTGGTCACAGCCACCTTCGGCGTTGCCTCGTCGGTTATCGTCGAGTCTTCGCTCTCCTTCCTGGGCTTCGGTGATCCGACGCTCCCCTCGTGGGGGCGCATTCTCGCCTACGGCCGCGACACGAGCGACGAGGCCATGATGCTCATCGCCGGCGTGGCCATCTTTGTAACCGTCTCGGCCTTCAACCTCGCGGGCGAAGGCCTCCGCGACGCGCTCGACCCAAGGCTTCGCAAGTGAACAACCCCACCGAAACCCCTCTGCTCGAGCTCCGGGACCTCCGGACCTGGTTCTTCACCGACATCGGCATCGCGCCGAGCGTTGACGGCGTTTCCTACGCCATCCGTCGCGGACGGACCCTTGGCGTGGTTGGCGAGTCGGGCTGCGGCAAGAGCGTCACCGCGCTGAGCATCATGCGGCTGATTCCGTCGCCTCCCGGACGGACCGTGAGCGGTCAGGTGCTCTTTGAAGGGCAGGACCTCGGCGCCCTCTCTGAGCGGGAGATGCGGAAGATTCGCGGCAACCGCATCGGCATGATTTTCCAAGAGCCGATGACCAGCCTCAACCCCGTCTACACGGTGGGGAACCAGATCTCGGAGGCCATCTCGCTCCACCTCGACCTGGGACCGAAGGAGACGCGCGATCTGGCCATCGACATGCTCCGTCAGGTGGGCATCCCGAGCCCCGAGAAGCGGATCGACGACTACCCGCACCAGATGTCGGGCGGCATGAAGCAGCGGGTCATGATTGCCATGGCGCTGGTCTGCAAGCCCGACCTGCTCATTGCTGACGAGCCAACCACGGCACTCGACGTGACGATTCAGGCGCAGATTCTCGACCTGCTCAACAGCCTGCAGAAGTCGCTCGGCATGAGCATCCTGATGATCACGCACGACCTCGGGGTTGTCGCGGAGGTCTCGGACGATGTGGCCGTGATGTATGCCGGCAAGGTGGTCGAGCGGGGCGACGCGCGCGACATCTTCCGGCGGCCGCTGCACCCCTACACCATCGGCCTTTTCCGCAGCCTGCCGAGCATGTCGGCCGCGCGTGGCGGCCGGCTCCCGACCATCCCCGGCATGGTCCCTTCGCCGCTCGACTTCCCGACCGGCTGCCGCTTCCGCACCCGCTGCCCCTTCGCAACCTCGGCCTGTGCCGAGTCGGAGCCGTTGCTCAATGAGGTGGGCGGTGGTCATGCGGTGGCCTGCCACTTCGCCGCCGAGATTGAATCGGGCGCGAAGGCTGCCACGGGGCCCTACATAGACGGCCGGACCATCGTGAAGAGCTGGCGCGACGGCAGCATCGGCGAATCCATCCGCGGCGGAGAGGCACCATGAGTTTCACACCCTCGCACGGCACCACCACACAGCTGCCGCAACGGCCTGAGCCGCTTGTCCGGGTGACGGGCCTCAAGAAGTACTTCCCCATTCAGAAGGGGCTGCTGGGCCGCACGGTTGGCCAGGTAAAGGCGGTGGACGATGTCTCGTTCGACATCTTTCCTGGCGAGACGCTCGGCATGGTTGGCGAGTCGGGATGCGGCAAGACGACGATTGGCCGCACGCTGCTCCGCCTGGTCGAGCCCACCTCGGGGTCGGCGCTCTTCAAGGGGCGCGACCTGTTCCAACTTTCGCCCTCGGAGCTACGGGCCGAGCGGCGCAACATGCAGATTGTCTTTCAGGACCCCTATTCGAGCCTCAATCCGCGCATGACGATTGAGAGCATCGTGGGCGAGGCGATGCGCATTCATGGCGTCGCGACTGCCGCCAATGTGCGCGAAGAGGTGATGGGGCTGCTCGAGAAGGTGGGCCTGCAGCGGAGCTATGTCTCGCGCTACCCGCACGAGTTCTCGGGCGGTCAGCGGCAGCGCATCGGAATCGCGCGGGCGATCTCGCTCAAGCCTGAGTTCATCGTATGCGACGAGGCTGTTTCGGCGCTCGATGTCTCGGTGCAGGCGCAGGTCATCAACCTGCTCCTCGACCTTCAGGACGAGTTCAAGCTCTCCTACCTCTTCATCGCCCACGACCTGAGCGTGGTCCGCCACATCTCGAACCGCATCGCGGTCATGTACCTTGGCCAGCTGGTGGAACTCGCGGAGACCGACGAGCTCTTCAAGTATCCTGCCCATCCCTACACGCAGGCGCTGCTGTCAGCGATTCCGGAGCCCGACACCACGCAGCGGCGTGAGCGGATCCTGCTCAAGGGCGATGTGCCGAGCCCCATCAACCCGCCCTCGGGCTGCCGGTTTCATACCCGCTGCCCTGCCGCCTACGGCCGGTGCCGGACCGAGGCGCCTGCACTGACGGAGGTGGGCGCGGGCCATTTTGTCTCCTGCCACCTCTACACCGAGAGTTCTCGGGCAGGGCTGATCATCAGCCAGTCGCAGCCGCAGGTTGCATCTCAGGTTCGGAGCGGTGCCACGACGGTGACGACGGGCCGCGAACGGGCCGCCGCGTCAGAATGAACACCGTCTGCGCCGCCGCTCTTGACCGTTCGCCCTCTTCGGTTCAGAGTCGCAAACACGCTTGAGACAACGCGTATCCGGAAGGGACTCGCGCTCTTAGGCCTCTCAAAGGTCTGGTCACCATGTACAGCATCACGGTCACAGAACGCGGCAAGCAGCCGGAGCGCATCGAACTCGACAAGCCCGAGATTGTGCTTGGTCGCGCCTATGGTAACGACATCATTCTTGCTCGGTCGAGCGTCTCCAAGCGGCATGTACGCATCGTGGTGACCGAGGATCGCTTCGTGGTCCACGACCTGCAGAGCACCAACGGGACATCGGTCTCCGGGAACAAGATCAGCGCACCCACCGAGGTGAAGTCGGGCGACACGATCGTCGTGGGCGACTTTCGGGTTCTCCTCAAGCATGAGGGTGCCGGCGTGCCGCGACCGAGCGTGAGCGAGTATGTGATTGGGCCACCGATCAGCCCGTCGGGCAACATGCCGTCTCTGACCGGCTCGCATGCGCAGGTGATGCCGCGCGATATCGAGACAGGCTCCCACCTGCCCGCGACAGGGTTTGGCAAGGATGCGACAAGCACACGCGTCACCTTGGTGGATGCGGTGCTTGGAGAGGGCATCACGCTGGGTACTCCGTCCTTCTCCTCTGGCAGTAGGCTCTCTGCAGCAACGCAAAATGGCAGCGGCTCGGTCGACCACGAACGCCCTGCGCCCGAGGCTGCGAGTCGGCGTGCGCGCATCCGTGTCGAGCGCAAGCCCGCGGTCTTCGGCTCTCTGCGTCGTCCGGAGGGAGCAGCCTTCGCGGAGGTCTTTGCCGCCGCTCTGAACGGCGCGCTGCTCCGTGTGAGCCTGGCGGACCTTCCCGTCGCCTACCCGACCCGCCATGAAGATGCACTCCGCTTCTCGCCGCTGGTGGCGAAGGCCGTGGATCTCGCAACGCCTGCCGAATTCGACAGCGAGGATCGGGCGGCTCTGGCGCCGCTCCTGCTCGCCGAGCTCTTGGGCCTCGGTCCGCTGGAGCTGCTGCTGAACACCACCGAGGCCACCGAGGTGCATCTGCACGCAGCCGGCGAGATCTTCGAGCGCCAGGCAGATAGCAGCCTGCAACGAGCCGCGGTTGGGTTCGGCCGACAGGAGACAGCGCTCCTTGCCTTCCGACGGCTGGCCACTGCCGCCCAAGTGGGCAACGGCGGCTCGGCCCGCATCCTGCTTGATGGCTTCCCGACGGTCGTCGTGAACAGTGCCAACAGCGCCGAGGGTGGTGCCGCCTCGATCATGCGCGCCCCGAGCAGCATTGGCGATGTTCGCGCGACCTTCCGCACGGGTGACGCAGAGGCGATCCTCTCCTGGCTGCAGGGAGCGCTGCGGCTCCGGGCCAACGTGGTTGTCTCGTCGCCCAACCGCTCGCTTGCGACCTCCTTTATTCATGGCCTGCTGGCCGACAGCAGCGACCGAATCGTGATTGTCGAGGAGGTCCCTTCCACCTCGCTGCGCGGCTTCAACGTGCTCCGTTTGGAAAACAACACCAACTCGCTGAACTCAGACCTGCAGCGCGCCTTCATGCTGCGGCCCGACTATGCGATTATCGACCCGCTCGTGGAGAAGGATGTCGCCATCTGGCTCGCCGGTCCGACGGGGCATGCGGTGAGTTCGCTGGTTGCCGTGGCCGCGCGCTCGAGCGCCGACGCCATCTCTTCGCTTGCCTTTGCTGCAGCAGAGCACTGCGCTGCAGAGTCTGCCGCGGTGCACGACCGGCTCGCCGCCCGCATCGACCTCCTCATCCACGTGGACGCCGATGCAAACGGGCTGTTCGTTGTGAGCATGAGCGAGCTGACCCACGCTCCGCACCAGCGGTTCGCGCGGGAGCAGCTCTACGGCGCCAACGGTGTCTGCAACCTTCGGCCGCTCCGCTTCCTGACCGAGAGCTGACAGGGTGACGACGCCGACCCAAACGGATTCCGGCAGCTGGCCGACGGCGCAACAGCAGTACCGCATGACCGTAGAGGATGAGTCGGGACGGCTGGTCTTCGACCGTGCGCTGCCGCCCAATGGGTTGACCATTGGCCGTCTTGCGCCTTGCGAGGTGCTCCTCAAAGGGACGCCCATCTCACGCCAGCATGCGCGGGTGGGGGTGGACCTCGAAGGCCCCTTCATCTCCGACCTGGGCTCAGCCAACGGCACCTTCGTGGATGGCAACCGCATCGAGGGCGATAAGGGTCTAGACGACCGCTCGCTCATTGAGATCGGTGGGTATCGGCTCCGCGTGATGCAGCTTCGCGAGATCCGAGACTCGGGCAGCTTCGCCATCTTCGTCCCGCCCGCCGCGGACCTCCAGGCTGCGCAGGACGACTATGGCCTGCTCGACTCCGATGCCGCCTTCGACACCATCCGCTCCACCGTCTCCACCAAGCGGGTGGCAACGCGCTCGGGCGGATTTCGCACGGAGCTGGTGGGCTACCTCCTCATCACCGATCGCCCCGGAACCAACGAGGCCCTCATCCTCGACAGCGACACGCTGACGCTGGGCCGCGACCCGTCGAACGATCTCATCCTCGACCGTGTGGGCGTGATCAGGTTCCATGCGCGCCTCACCCGTCAGGGTATGCGCTGGACGATCTCCGACACCGGCATCCCCGGAAGCGTGCTCGTCGACGGAGTGGCCGTGCGACAGCACGTGCTTCGGGAAGGCGAGGTCGTCGTCCTTGGCAACACGGCCATGATCTACACTGCCTCCGACCGCCCAGCGGTTCGCGCGGAGCTGCTCCAGCGAAGCGCAGCCGGAGGCACCGAGGTCGACCTCCAGCGCCGCGAACAAAAAGGGCTCATTGCGATGCTTCTGGTGCTCGGCATGCTCGGCCTGGCAGCCACGATTTCGTTCGCACTCTTTCGCTTGGACGATCCGGCCTCAGAGACGGCGGAACGGGTGCGCGGAGCCCGCGACCGGGTGAGGGGCCTCACCTCGCGCTTCGACTCCCAGCCGGCGGCGCGGGCGCAGGCCCTTGCCTCGGCCGGCGACTGGGCGGCAAGCCTCGCGGCCTACGATGAGGCGGTACGCCGCGCGCCGAGCGACGCGGCGCTTGCGGCAGAGCGTTCTATCGTGCGTTCCCGTGCAGCCTCGGAGCAGGCGGTCACGGCCTGCGCGGAAATCTTCAAGGGTGCTGTTGACCGTTTTGTGGCGACGAAAAACAACGCAGGTGCCCTCGCCGAACTGAGCCGCGCGGAGGACTGTCTTCAGGAGGTCGCCAAAGAGCCAAGCACCCGTGCAAAGGCGCAGACGCTACTGAACGGGAGTGTCTATCCAAGCCTCGGCGGCATTCATCTCGCGCTCGGTGACGGCTTCGCCACGGCAGGAGACTGCGCGCAGGCCGCTGCGTCCTATCATCTGGCGCGGACGGCGGCCCAGACGATTGCCAAGTCGACAGGGTCATCTCCCACCACGATGGCCGACAGGCCACTCATGGAGCAGGCCTCGCTCTGTGGAGATCAGGCCTTTGAAACCAACAGGTGGAACGACGCCATCGCCTACTACATCACCGCGTCCGACGTCGGGCCGCTCAGCAGTGCACGAGCAATTCGACTTGCAACAGCGCGCCAGTCGGCAGGGGCCGCGCCGCCCTAGTTGCGGAGCTTGGCGAGTTTGTCCTTCATCCGGGTGATGAGCGCCGGCCAGCCGTCGCGCTTGATGATGCGGTCGAACGATTCGGAGTAAGACTCGGCGAGCGAGACCTCGTCGGTTACGATGTCGAGGACCAGCCAGCCCTGTCCGCTCCGCTGCAGTTTGAGTTCAACGTCATGGGCATCGGAGCGGACCTTCACCGACCCGGTAACCGTGGCCCGCTCGCCCCGGAGCCGCTCGCCGGTGTAGGCAACGTTGTAGTCGCTCGGCTTGACCTCAACGCGACCGAGGCTCCGAGCGTAGCTCGTCTCGATGAGCTGCGTGAGCAGGTCGAGAAACTCAGCGCGTTCGGCAGGCGTGCGGGCCTTGAGGTGGTCGCCGAGCGTGCGGTCGGCGAGGAGCTGGAAGGACATGAAGCCGCGAACGGCGCCCTTGAGCTTTGTCTCCCGCTCGCGGGCTGCAGGAGACCCCTGACGCGCCGGCGTGTTGATGATGCTAATGACGGTAGCCGCCTGCGACTGGACGTAGGCAGTTGGCGTGATGGTCGCAGCGGCGGGCGCAGCGGCGGGGGCAGCGGCGGCAGTAGTCGCACCGCTCGTCGCGGGGAGCAGGCAGATAGAGGAGAGGCTGAAGGCGGCGAACAGGGCGACGATTTTCATGGTCCTACTCTCGGTGACGGGTGGGCCCGCGAAGGAGCTGGGCTGCTGACGGCACAGTCCAAGCGCTATTCAACCACACTTGCACCGGCGGGCCAAGCCGCGAATTGGTCGGAGCCACACTTGATGGCGAGGTTGGCCTGGGCCACCTGGAGTTCGAGGATGGCCTTCAGACGGGCGCCCGCTACCTGGTAGTATTGCTTGAGCGGATCTTCGACCTCCGTGAACTCGGCGAGGCCCTGCGAATACTGGAACCAGACCTGCTTGAGCCAGGCGTCGGCCGCGCGGAAGGCCTCCTGGTAGGCCGCCACCACAGCCCGCTTTCCAGCGACCTCGTGGTAGGCGGTGCGCACCTCAACATCGATGCCGGCAAGCGCAGCCAATCTGCTCTGGCGGGTCGACTCCGCCTGGGCTTCGAGGCGGGTGGTCTGGGCGAGCTTGCGGAAGAGATCGGGGTCCCACTTGATGCCGACGAACATGGAGATTCCGAACCTGTTGTAGGGGTCGATCACGAAGGGGCCGGAGACATCGGTGATGGAGGGCGCGTAGGAACCACCCACGCTGGCGGTGGCGAAGAAGTCGGGCGCCAGCTGCCGCCAACCGAGGGTTGCCTCGAGCTCCCTGCCCTGCACAGCCAGTAACAGCAGGCGGGCGTCGGGGCGGTGCACGTGGGCAAAGGCCAAGACGCTCTCGAGCGGCGGTGCCTCGCTGCCCGTCGTCACGTCGAAGGGCTCGGGCCTGAAGTCGGGCTCAAGGTCGAACTGTGCGGCGAGTGATTCGCGGGCGGTCAGGCCAACTTCGTCGGCAGCAGAGCGCGCAGAGACGACGGTGGGCATGGAGATGAGGAGTTTGCGGAGGTCGGTTCGTGCGCCGGGAGCGCCATCTTCGATGCGGACCTCAATCTTGTCGCGAGCGGTCTTGAGCCGATCGAAGGCCTCGCGCAGGAGCGCGTCTGTCTCGCCGTGCCACTGCACCGCGCGATAGGCGCGGTAGGCGACAAAGCGGGCCTCGAGGCGCGCCTTCTCGACCTCCAGATCGGCTGCACGCAGCCCCACCGCAGCGACCTCGCGTGCGAGGGTGATTTTGCCGAAGGTATAGAGCGGCTGCACCGCCTTGGCCTCGAAGCGATAGAAGGGGTTGGTGTCGCCGAAGAGGTCTTTCAGGAGGTCGGTCTCGTCGCGGGTGTCGGCCGTGGGGTCGCCGGGGTCGCGGAGGTTGATGGTCGGGACAGGGGCCAAGGTCGCGAGGAAGTCGATGCGGGGAAAACGGGCCCAGCTGGCCTCGTCGGCCCGCGCAGCCGCCTCTGCCCGCTGGGAGCGTTCGCTGCCGACGAGCGGGTGGGCATCGGCGGCCTCGAGGACCTGCTGCAGTGTGACGACAGGGCCGGGTTCTGCGGCGGCCGGACTGGCCCGCAAAACGGCGATGGCCGCCAACGCTGCCGTAAGGAGCGCTGGCGGCCAACAGGCCGATGCGGAGGAGAACCGCCGCATGGCGGGATTACTCGCCCTTCTTGCCGAGGAGGTCGGCGAAGGTGGCGCCACCCTCGTCACGGTGGCTGCGAAGCGCGCCGGACTCCAGGCGCTGCTGGTAGGAGCGCATGGAGAGCGCGATCTTGCGCTCCTTGGGCTCGAGCGAGATGATCTCTACCTTCACCTTGTCGCCGGCCTTCACCACATCGTTGGGGTTGGTGACATGGTCGCGCGAAAGCTCGGAGATGTGCACGAGACCCTCGATGCCATCCTCGACCTCGGCAAAGGCGCCGTAGTCGGTGATCTTGGTGATGGTCGCGTTGGTGACCGAACCAATGGGCAGGCGGGAGGGGAGGCTCTCCCAGGGGTCGGCCGAGAGCTGCTTGATGCCGAGCGAGAAGCGCTCGTTATCGACGTCGATGGAGAGGACAACCGCCTCGACATCATCGCCCTTCTTGTAGGCCTCGGAGGGATGCTTGAGCTTGGCGGTCCAGGACATGTCGCTGATGTGGACGAGGCCGTCGATGCCGTCTTCGATGCCGATGAAGATGCCGAAGTCGGTGATGTTGCGGACCTTGCCGACAATCTGCGTGCCAACCGGGTAGCGCTCCTCGAGGAGCGACCAAGGGTTGGACTCGAGCTGCTTCATGCCGAGCGAAATCTTCTTGGTGTCGGCGTCAATCTTGAGCACAACACACTGAACGACATCGCCCTTCTGGACCATCTTGGAGGGGTGCTTGACCCGCTGCGTCCAGGACATCTCAGAGATGTGGACGAGGCCCTCGATGCCCTCCTCGAGCTCGACGAAGGCGCCGTAGTCGATCATGGAGACAACCTTGCCGAGCACCTGCACGTTGGCGGGGTAGCGGTCCTCTGCGCCCGACCAGGGGTCGGCCTGCAGCTGCTTGAGGCCGAGCGAGACGCGCTCGCTCTCGCGGTTGAACTTGAGGACCTTGACGCGGAGCTCGTCGCCAATGCGGACGACCTCTTCCGGGTGGGTGACGCGGCCCCAGCTCATGTCGGTGATGTGAAGGAGGCCGTCGATGCCGCCAAGGTCGACGAAGGCGCCGTACTCGGTGATGTTCTTGACGACACCATCGAGGATGGAGCCTTCGACAAGGCGCTCGAGCGTCTTCCGCTTCTGGCGCTCGCGCTCGTCCTCGAGGAGGGCGCGACGCGACAGGACGATGTTGCCCCGCTTCTTGTTGAACTTGATGATCTTGAACTCGAAGGACTGGCCGATGAACTTGTCGAGATTCCGCGAGGGGCGGAGTTCGACCTGGCTGCCCGGGAGGAAGGCCTTGACGCCGATGTCGACCTGGAGGCCGCCCTTGACCCGACCAATGACGAGGCCGAGCACGAGCTCGTCGCGCTCCACCTTGCCGGCGATCTCTTCCCACATCTTCATGCGGTCGGCTTCGCGCTTGCTGAGGCGGCACTGGCCGTAGTCGTCTTCGAGCGCGACAACGAAGACTTCGACCTCGTCGCCAACGGCGAGGGTGATGGTGCCGTCGAGAGCGCGGAACTCGCTGAGGTCAATGCGACCTTCCGACTTTCCGCCGATGTCGATGAGTGCCTGGTCATCCTTGATCGAGAGGACGATACCCTTGGAGATTTCGCCTTCGCGCGTGCCAGAGGCCTCGGTCTCGAGCAGCAGCTCACCGAAGCTCAGCGAATCCTCATCCTGCTTCTTCTTCGCGAAGAAACCACCCTTCTCAACAGCCTTGTTCATGCTCATGTAAAACAGATCCTACTACTTGCAGACGAGCACTTTCCGGAGTGTTCTCTGCAATTTGCCCGTGATCAACCCACGGAATCAAGACATCCTCGGGCCAGCCTCCACCATGGAGAGAGGTCCGCGTCGCGAAGGGTCCGGTCATCGCGACGACCGCCTCAACTTCGGCCCGAAGGGGCGCGGCGTTGACAGCAGCGCGCGCGCCCTAGCCGAAAGCTGCGACAAAGGTCAAGGGAACGGCGGCAGAGAGCGGCCGTGGAGCGCGTTGA
>CANKLS010000027.1 GCA_947483645.1 Bradymonadales bacterium
CAGCCCGGAGACGACGACGGGCGGCAACGCGCTGAAGTTCTACGCATCGGTCCGTCTGGACATCCGCCGCATCGGCGCGCTCAAGGATGGCGACAATGTCATCGGCAACCGGACGCGGGTGAAGGTGGTGAAGAACAAGGTGGCCCCGCCCTTCAAAGAGGCCGAGTTCGACATCATCTACGGCAAGGGCATCTCGAAGGAGGGCGACCTGGTCGACCTCGCGACCGACCTGGGCATCATCGAGAAGTCGGGTTCGTGGTACTCGTTCAAGGGCGAGCGTCTCGGCCAGGGCCGCGAGAACGCCAAGGCGACGCTGCTGGAGAACAAGGTGATCTGCGACACGGTCGAGACGCTGGTTCGCACCCACTTTGGGCTGCTGAACGAGGCGAAGCCGGCATCGTAAGCCCCGGCTCCCCTCCTGCCGAATTCAGCGGGAGGGGAACTGCGCGATTGTTGCGAGCGCCTCTGCCGTGGTAGACCTAGGCAGAGGCGCAGGGCAACGAGGCGGACGATGGATCTGAACAGCGTGTTGGCAGTGGCGGTCAAAGGGGGGGCTAGCGATATCCACCTCAGAGTCGGACTGCCTCCGATGTTCCGCGTCAACGGCGCGCTGCTTCCCCTCAAGGATGCAGAGCGGCTCTCGGTCGACGAGCTCAACCGCACGCTGGCTGATATCGTGCCGAGCCATCTGCAGCAGGTGCTCAGGGAGCGGCTCGACTGCGACTTCGGCTACGGCGTGAGCGGCGTCGGCCGCTTTCGGGTCAACGCCTTCATGCAGCGGAGCACGCTGGGCATGGTGCTGCGGGTGATCCCGTTCAAGATCCAGTCCATCGATGCGCTGCTGCTGCCGCCCGTGGTGAAGACAATCGCCGAAAACCACCGCGGGCTCGTTCTCGTGACCGGCACAACCGGTTCGGGAAAGTCGACCACGCTCGCTGCGATTGTCGACCACATCAACCAGCACCGCAACGGCCACATCGTCACCGTGGAGGACCCTGTGGAGTTCCTGATGCGGGACAAGCGCTCCATCATCACCCAGCGCGAGGTTGGTACAGACTGCCTCTCTTTCGCCTCTGCGTTGCGGGCTGCATTGCGCCAAGATCCCGACGTCATCCTGATGGGTGAGATGCGCGATTTGGAGACCATCGAGATTGGGCTGACGGCGGCCGAGACGGGTCACCTCGTCCTGTCGACGCTGCACACCTCTGATGCCGCCGAGACCATCACGCGGCTGGTGACGGCCTTCCCGCCCCACATGCGCGGACAGGTCCGACTGCAACTGGCGGGGATGCTTAAAGCGGTCATCTCGCAGCGGCTCGTGCCGCGCAAGGACGGCAAGGGGCGCGTGGCGGCGGTTGAGGTCATGGTGTCGACGGCCCGGATTCGAGAGCTGATTCTGGACGAAACCAAGTTCCGCGAGCTTCGCGAGACGATCGGCAAGGGCCACGATAGCTACGGGATGCAGACCTTTGACCAGTCGCTGATGTCGCTGTTGCAGCAGGGGCTCATCACCTATGACGAGGCGCTGTTGCAAGCCACCAACCGCGACGATTTTGCGCTTCGTGTCTCGGGCATCGAAGATGCGGGCCCCTCGTGGGAGTCCGGCTCAAGTGTTCGAACGGGCGGCCAGCCGCCAGCAGGAAATGACTTTGATTTCTAGAGCCGCAGTTGGGTTGGCGCTGTTCTGTTTGGGGCTTGCGATCGGTGCTTCGGAGGCCTCGGCGCAGGGCTGGTGGGAGGAGCCCAACGCTCCTGCTGTGCCGAACTCTTGGCGCGGGCTGGGCGGGTCGGAGATCGACGGCCTGCGGCTCCTCGTAGAGGTGGAGGCGGTGCGCCGGGAGTTGAAGGTCGCGGGGTCTTCGGAACCGGTCATCTACGACGCTCCCTTCTACCCTGGGCTGAACATTCGGATGGAGCTCATGCCCTTCGCCTGGTTCCGGCCCGGCTCTGCGCTGGCGCCAATGCAGGTTGGATTTGTGACCGGAAAGCACAAAGTCCGAACGAGCGCGCTGCTGGCGAGCACGGATGGATCCAACGAGGTGAAGATCCCGACGCGCCACGATGGGACGGCCTTGGGCCTCTCCTATCCGTGGCGCGCCGAGTCGGGTCTCACTGTGACGCCAATGGCGGGGTGGCGGGCGGTCGAGTTCGCGCTTGGCGGGAACCCCATCTACACCTCATCCTACTACGAGGCTTTCGAGTTCGGGACCGGCCTCGGGTTTGCGCCGCAGGGGAGGCCTTGGCGCGCTCAGGCAGAGGTTCTGATTCGGCCGAGCGTCGATATGGGGAGCACCGCAGCAGCTTTTGGCAGTGACGAGAGCGTCTGGAGTTGGGCTGCGAAGGCGGAGGCCGAATACAGGATTTCGCCGCAATGGCTGGTTCGGGGCTCGGCAGGGTATGACCGCTACGCAGGCACCTTTCAGATTGGTGAGAGCGCGGCATCGGGGAAGGCCGAATTGACCGATTCCTTTGCAACCTTCCTTGTGGCGCTCGGCTGGGCTTACTAGGGTCGAGCGTCTTCAATCATCCTTGGCGCGCCATGACTGGCAGCTGTGACTCTCTCCAGTGATGTTGTGCCGAACGCCAGCGAAGCGACACGCCCTGCGATGCTGACCATCCGGCTGGACCAGTTCTCCAGCCTGGAAGAGTTTGCGCGTGGCTATCGGCAGCATGTGACCCGGACCACTGTCTACCTGCCCACGCGGCTGAAGCGGCCCGAGGCGAGCCTGCTGCTCTTCCGGATTGAGCTCGCCGATGGCAGCTGCGCCTTCCGCGGGGAGGGGACCATCGAGTCCTACCGCCTCACGCCGGGCGGAGAACAGCTCGGCATGATGCTGCGGCTGCGGCGGCTTGATAAGGCGAGCAAGGAGCTTCACAGTGTTGCCTTCGCAGGGGTGCAGGAGGCTGCGGCTCCTACTGCGGAGCGGGGAGATGCGGCGGTCAGCGCGGCACCAGAGCCGGTGGCGATTTCGCGCAACGAAGGCGATACACCCGCGCAGATGCGCGACGACCTTCGCACGCCATCGCGTTCGGCGCACGAGGCGGTGACCCGTCCGCTAGACGCTGCAGCACAGGCGCTGGTGGAGGCAGAGGGGGCCGAGCAGCCACAGTCGGTTGGACGGATGGCGGTCTCTCGGTTGTCGGTAGACGAGTACGAGGCGCGCAAGCTGGCAATGGCGCGGGTGGCGCCGCCGCCGCCCGTTGCTTCTCTTGTTGCCTCTTCGGAATCGTCGGCCGCTTGGAGCGAGGCGGATGACGCGCTCGACTTCGAGGGCATAGGCTCCGACATGCGTCCGAGCATCTCCGTGGCCGTGGCGCCTGCGCCCGTGCGCGAGGCGATGATGGAGGAGGCGCCGCTGCCTCGGGCGCCGACGCTTCCGCCCCTCGAAGGGATTGTGGTGGCGCCGCCGCCGGATGCGATCGGAGGCGGCGTGACGCTCGACGAGGTAACCTTCTCGGGCACGTCGGCCTACGAGATGCCAAGCGCTACGCCACTGGAGCCATCGATCGTCCTCGACCTCGACTTTGACTTCACGGCCGTGACCTTCGCTGCCGGTCCGACCGCGTCACTGAGCGGGAGCCGCGCCGCGCTGCCAAGCGGCGCTGTTGCACAGGTTGCGCCGGCGCCAGTTGCTCCCGTCGTGGCGGCGCCTCCAGCGAGCCTCGCTCCCGACGCAGGGCCGGCCCCCCAGCGGGCCGCAGCTGTGACCTCCCCCGCAGTAGCTGCCGGTCCGAGCCGGTTACCGCCCGCGCCTCCACCGAAAGGTGGCGCGTCCGTTGGAGCGGTGGCGGGTGCCGCTGCCACGCGCCAGCCCGTGCAGATGAGCAAGCCGATTCCAAAGCCGACGCCGGCCGAGACAGACGACAAGCCGAGCCTCTTCGGTTGGCTGCGCGGCAAGAAGTAAGGGCGCGGCCTCAGGGCTCGTTGAGCGCCTTGCCGATGTCGGTGCGGTACTGCATGCCGGGCCAGTGGATGCAGGCTGCGGCGAGGTAGGCCGCGGAGACGGCCTCATCGGGCGTGTTGCCGTGCGCAGCTACGCCGAGCACCCGACCGCCGTTCACACGGAGGCCGCGGTCGAGCCGGGTACCCGCATGGAAAACCTTTGCGGTGGAGACGACCTCGGCCTCTTCAACGCCCACGATGAGCGCGTCTTTGACCGGGTCGACTGGGTAGCCCTCCGCGGCGAGCACGATGACGGCGGCAGGGGTAGAGGGGGGCGGCGTGGTGGCGGAGAGATCGCCGGCCGCGCAGGCCAAGAGCATGGGGAGGATGTCGCCGCGAAATGCGAGCAAGAGGGCCTGCGCTTCGGGGTCGCCGAGCCGGGTATTGAACTCCAGCACGCGGGGGCCGTCGGGGGTGAGCATGAGGCCGGCGTAGAGGAAGCCGCGGAAGGGGATGCCGCGCGCACGGAGCGCGGCGAGGGTGGGCTCGATGACGGAGGCGTGGATGGTTGCTGCGAGTTCGTCCGTCACGAAGGGGACGGGCGAGTAGGCGCCCATGCCGCCCGTGTTGGGCCCAAGGTCGCCGTCAAGCAGCCGCTTGTGGTCCTGCGCCGTGGGCATGGGGAGGAAGTGGGTGCCATCGGTGAGGACGATGTAGCTGAGCTCCGGGCCGGTGAGGCGCTCTTCGAGCACGAGGGTGCTGCAGGCATCGCCGAAGGGGCGGTCGTGGAGCATCGCGAGGGCTTCGGTGCGGGCCTGGTCGAGGGTGTCGCAGACGACGACGCCCTTCCCTGCCGCGAGGCCGTCGGCCTTGACGACGAGGCCACCTGCGGGGCGTGCTGCGATGAAGCGGAGTGCCTCTTCTTCAGTGGTCACCTGCGCGAAGGCCGCGGTGGGAACACCAGCATCGATCATGAGCTGCTTGGAGAAGGCCTTGGAGGCTTCGAGCATGGCGCCGGCCGCGCCGGGCCCGACGGTCGGGATGCCCTGTTCGCGCATCGCATCTGCAACGCCCGCCACCAGCGCCGACTCAGGCCCGATCACTACCAGCCCCACCTGATGCTGCGTGGCCGCAGCAACGAGAGCCGCGACGTCGTTGTCGCGAATGGCGAGGTTCTCGCACTTGGGCTCACCGGCTGTTCCGGCGTTGCCCGGCGCGACGAGCACCCGTCCGATGCTGCTGCTCTGGGCGAGTTTCCAAGCGAGGGCGTGTTCGCGTCCGCCGCCGCCGATGACCATGACCTTCATTGCAGTCTCCCGTTAGTGTCTGAAGTGGCGGCGGCCGACGAGGACCATGGCGAGTCCATGCTCGTTGGCTGCGTCGATGACCTCCTGATCACGCTTGCTGCCGCCAGGCTGAATGATGGCGGTTACGCCGCCAGCCGCAGCAACATCAACGCCGTCGCGGAAGGGGAAGAAGGCGTCGCTCGCGAGCGCCAGGGGCTGCTGTCCGGCGGCCTTGGAGATGGCAATCCTGACCGACTCCACACGCGACATCTGCCCTGCTCCCACGCCCGCGGTGGCGGTCGAGCCGCCGACGACGATGGCGTTGGACTTCACATGTTTGCAGACCCGCCAGAGGAAGCGGAGGGCCGTCACCTCGTCGTCCATGGGCTGTCGGCTGGAGACCACCTCCCATTGCTCGAAGTCGGCATCGACGCGGGGGTCGAGGGTCTGAGCGAGCGTGCCGAAGGCGGTGGTGCGCAGGCGGAGTTGGTTCTGCGGCACGGTATCGACAACGAGCAGGCGGAGCGCCTTCTTGGCTGCGAGCGTCTCGAGCGCCTCGGCAGAAAACGACGGCGCGATCACGACCTCGAGGAAGAGCTCGGCAAGGGGTTTTGCAAGCGCGGGCGAGACCTCGCGGTTGGCTGCAACGATGCCGCCAAAGGCCGAGACGGGGTCTGCGGCGAGGGCGCGCTCGTAGGCCTCTTCGATGGTTGCGCCTCGGCCGACACCGCATGGGTTGGTGTGCTTGACGATTACAACGGCGGGCTCGTCGTGCTCGCGGACTGCCTCGAGCGCTGCATCTGCATCGAGTAGGTTGTTGTAGGAGAGCTCCTTGCCCTGCAAGAACCGAGCACCGCCGAAGGAGGGTGCCGAGGTGGCGCGAAAGAGGGCAGCAGCCTGGTGCGGATTCTCGCCGTAGCGGAGGGCCGCGTCCTGCTCGAGCGGGACAAAGAGCCGCTGCGGGATGAGGGCCTCAGGCGCGCAGCGGCCGCCGAGGTAGGTGGCGATGGCGGAGTCGTAGGCGGCGGTGTGTGCGAAGGCCTCGAGCGCCAGTTCGCGCCGCAGTTCAAGGCTGTTGGTCCCCTGCTCGATGGCGTCGGCGACGCGGTCGTAGTCGGCCGGACGAACGACGACGGTGACATCGAGGAAGTTCTTCGCGGCAGCGCGGAGCATGGCCGGCCCGCCGATATCGATCTGCTCAATGGCCTCGGGCTCTGTCACCCCAGCCTTCGCGATGGTCTCGGCGAAGGGGTAGAGATTCACAACGACGACATCGACCGGGACGATGCCGTTGTCTGCGAGTTGGAGCGCATGTTGGGCAAGGTCGCGCCGGAAGAGGATGCCACCGTGGACGGCCGGGTGGAGCGTCTTGACACGGCCGTCGAGTATCTCCGGAAAACCTGTAATCTCGGAGACGTAGGTGACAGGGATTCCTGCGGCCTGCAGCGCCTTGAAGGTGCCTCCCGTGGAGACCAACTGGTAGCCAGCGGCGGCGAGACGGGCTGCGAGCGGGGCGAGGCCCTGCTTGTCGGAGACCGACAGCAGAGCGCGTGGTTGGACGCGTTCAGTCGAGGGCATGGACCTTCCCAGGTTCGGTGCCGAGTCTCTGCGAGGGCTAGTCGTCGCCGAGGAGGTCGGAGTATTCGATCTTGAGCTTCTCGAGCCCGAAGACCTCGACCTGACGGATGCGTTCGCGGGTCAGGTTGAGGATTTCGCCGACCTCTTCGAGCGTGATGCCACCGCGATCGGCGACATCGAGCGCACAGGTCTCTTTCATTTCCCACGGCTCAAGGTCGGGGAAGTTGAGTTTGATGGTCCCCGTCTCGGGGTTCACATCGAGGTAGAGGTGGAACTTGCAGGCGACCCAGGGGCAGGGTCGGGGACCGTTGGCGCACTGGCCGCGGTGGGCCGGTCGCACGTGGCCGGAGGCGGCGATAATATCGTCGGTCTCCGCTACCTCATCCTTGGAGAGGCGGCGCGCGTTGAGGGTCTTGGAGCGACGGAGCCCCTTTCGGCCCTGGCGCTTTGCGACCCCTGAGGGCGTGATGCTCTTGCTCTTGTCGGCCATGCGCTTGAACGGGAGGAGGTCGGCTTGCAGAACTTGGCTACCGATTGCGACGATCTTTTGTCAAGCCTGCCGGTTGCCGGAGATTCAACGAATCGACGGGTCCTTGCGACCGAGGTTGTGGCGGGCCTCTACGAAGCGGACGGTGCCGGTCTTTGCGCGCATGACGATGGAGTGCGTCTCGCAGACACCGCCCGACTCAAAGCGGACGCCCTTGAGCATATCGCCACTGGTGACGCCGGTGGCTGCGAAGAGGATGTCTCCGTAGGCGAGGTCGTTGATGGAGAGGACGCGGTGGACATCCTGGCCTGGCATCATGGTCTGGGCCCGCTCGATCTGCTGATCGTTTTTGAAGAGGAGCCGCCCCTCCATCTCGCCGCCCAAGCACTGCAGCGCTGCGGCAGCAAGGACGCCTTCGGGTGCGCCGCCCGTGCCGAGGAGGAGGTCGATGCCGGTCTCCTCGTGGCAGGTAGCGATGGCGGCATGCACGTCGCCGTCCTGGATGAGGCGGATGCGGGCGCCCGCGGCGCGGACCTCACGGATGATCTCCTCGTGGCGGGTGCGGTCGAGGATGATGACGGTGAGGTCTTCGACGGGCACGCCCTTCTTGGCGGCGAGCTCAATGAGGTTCTGCGTGGGCGACTTGCGCACGCTGATGACGCCGCGGCCGAGCGGGCCGGAGGCAACCTTCTCCATGTAGACATCGGGGGCATGGAGGAAGCAGCCGCTGGGGCCGGCTGCAAGCACCGCAAGGCCGCCGGCGCGACCATAGGCGCAGAGGCTGGTGCCTTCGAGCGGGTCGAGTGCGATGTCGAGCGCAGGGGCCCCCGCGCTGGCGCGGCCGACTCGCTCTCCGATGTAGAGCATGGGCGCCTCGTCGCGCTCCCCTTCACCGATGACGACGGTGCCGTCGATGTCGAGACCCGAGAAGGCGGTCCGCATGGCGGTTACGGCAGCGTCGTCGCTGAGGTCGGCGTCGCCCCGTCCCATGGTGCGGGCCGCGGCAATGGCAGCAGCTTCGGTAACGCGGATGAACTCAAGCGCCAGATTGCGATCCATGACAAGACCTCTCGGGGCCGAAGCGGTCGGCCAGTAGATTGTGAACCGCGCCGCCCATCATCGATGGCTGCGTCGCGGGCAGCTGTCTACCGCATGGCCTGCTGCGATTCAATCCGAAGCCCACGCTCTGACGAATCGATGGGGCGCGAGGTTGTTGACAGCCCGCCTGCCATGCGGGAGTATTTTTGGGCGTCGGAGAGCGTTCCGGCCGATTCGCCCAGGGAGGGCAGTCTGGAACGTTTCGGCCCCTACGACATCATCAAACCGCTGGCATCGGGGGGCATGGCAACGACCTACCTGGCTCGCCTGGCAGGGGCGCCAGTAGGCCAGGAGATCGTGGTGAAGCGCATCCTGGCGGAGCTCCGCGACGACGCCGAACTGCGCGCCCTCTTCGGCGCAGAGGTCACCGTCGCGCAGCAGCTCGACCACCCCAACATCGTCAAGGCGATGCCGCCGCTGGAGGTCGCTGGCGAGCTGGTGCTACCGCTCGAGTTTGTCTGGGGCGAAGACCTCCGTTCGCTGGCGGAGCGGGCGCTGGTGACGGGTCGGCCGCTGCGCGCGAGTGAGGTGGTCTTCATCATCGCCGAGGCGGCGCGCGGACTTCATCATTTTCACACGCGCCAGAGCGCAGGCGGACAGCTGCTCGGCCTCGTGCACCGCGATGTGTCGCCGCCCAATCTGATGGTGGACTACACGGGCCGCGTGAAGGTTCTCGACTTCGGGATAGCGCGCGCCGAAGCGGCCTTCATGGAGGTTCGGCCGGGCCAGCTTCCGGGCAAGTTTGGCTACATGTCGCCAGAGCAGGTGGACGGGCTCGAGGTGACGGCTGCTTCGGACCAGTTTGCGCTCGGCGTGGTGCTGTATGAGCTGACGATGATGCGGCGGCTCTTCAAGGCCGATAGCGACATGGCGACGATGCGGCTGGTTTCGCGCGCGAACATCGGCGAGCCGACCAGCCTGGTTCCCGGCTTTTGGCCAGCGCTGTCGGCGATCATGATTCGGGCACTCGCCCGAGAGCCGCGCGACCGGTTCGCGGACTGTGCCGCGCTCGCCGCCGCACTCGACGCGCTCGATTTGGGTGAGGCGCGTTGTGGGGAGCGCCAACTCGGCGAGGTGATTCGTGCACTCTTCGCCGACCACATCGCCGAGACACGAGCGGTGCTGGGAGCGAACTATGGCGGGCCGTTGCCGCTCGATGCGCCCGAGCGGCGGCAGCGGTTTGGCGCAGGGGGTCCGAGCCCGCTGCTGGCCGGGGATGCTGACCGGCTCTCTGGAGAACTCGACGCGGAAGTGGCCGATCATACACTGCGCGTTCGCACGGTCGCGTCGGGCCTTCGTGGTGCTGCTGCGGGCGGGGGCCGACGGTGGCTTGTGGCCAGTCTGGCCGCTGGTCTTTTTGTTGTGCTCTGGCTCCTTATCCGTGCAATCGGCGGCTAGTCGAGCGCGGTTTTCACGGGCGCGAACCGAGAAGTTGGAGAGTTCGGCAAAGTGCGCGTAGCGTGTGCAGCACAGGGTGCGGAGGGTGCTGCTCTCGGGCCTGTGGAGTGTCGCGGAGGGGCGGCGCGTCTGGGGGGCAGCGTGAAGCGGATCTCATACCATAGTCGTAGCGTTGGAATTGTGCTGGCCGTGGTCTTGCTGGGTGGCTGCACGATGCTCGGTGGCGAGGCGGGAGAAGGTATGCTCGCCGAGCGTTTCAAACGCCGGAATGAGTCACCCGAAGCAAGATGGTTCGGCGCGCAGCTGGGTGAGAAGTTGATGGCAGCGGTCGTGGCGGAGAGCTCCGCGAAGCCGCCGATTACACAGCTTGGCGAGAGCTGGGCGGCGGCGTTGCACCTGCCTGCCAAAGATCTCCTGCTTGGTCTCTACAGCGCCCATGGCGACCGCCCCATCTTCACCTCCGAAACTGCGATGAACGGGTCCGGCGAAGCCGCCGATGCCGTCTTCCGAGATGTCCTGTTGGACGGCATGGACCCTGCCCTGTTCCGCGCCGAGCCGCGGGCAACCGCGCTGCGCGAGCTTGCGGCGCTCAAGGAGCCTGTGTTCGACAAGCTGTTGGGCGCTGGCGATCTGGAGCGGCTCGACAGCTGGTGGGCCGAGTCGGAGGAGCCACGGACAGAGGCCGGAGCGCTGGTGCTGCTGCTCGATCCGGCGGCGTCGCCCTTGCCCCACGTTGCCGCAGCCTACCGGGCGGCGGTGGCGCAGCGGAAGCGGCAGTTCGAACTGTTGGCAACGGTCGAACTCAGCCTCGCGGGCGACCTCCTCACCTGGATAGACCTCCAGCGGGCGCAGAACCGCAACTATCAGTTTCCCTTCCGGCAGGCGCCGGAGATGGATCGGCCCATCGACCCTGTTGCCGAGGCGACGCGGCGGCGCGATGAGACGCTCAGGCTTGCCGCAGAGGGGCTGAAGGCGACGGATGTGGCGGCCTTCCTTACGGGCCTTCGACCTGCCGCGCTTGACTACGCCCCGCTGCAGCAGGCGGTTGGCCGGTACCTCGACTATGCGGCGCGCGACGCGTGGAAGCCGCTCACGGGGACGCAGGTGCTGGCGAAGAAGTCGAGCGGGCCCCAAGTCGTGGCACTCCGCGCGCGACTCGCCGCCGAAGGATTTGAAGCGGGCGAGGCGGGCAACGCGACCTTCGACACAGCGCTTCGCAGAGCGCTGCAGTCCTACCAGCGGCTTCGGCAACTGGCACCGACCGGCAAACTCGACGAACTCACACGTGCATCTCTGAACCAGACGCCGGTGCGACGGCTCGCACAGCTCGGTGTCGCGCTCGACAAGTGGCGGCTGAGCCGAGCGGCGGCCGACTTCGGCCAGCAACACATCTTCGTCAATATCCCAGGGTTTGAGGCGACGCTGCAGGACAAGGGAGAGGAGGTCTACCGCTGGCGGGTGGTGGTCGGGAAGTGGGTGGACAGGGTCAACAAGGATGGAACGCGGGTCCAGAAGGGCCTCTCGCCTCTCTTCTCGGAGACCCTCGAGTATGTGGTCTTCAACCCCTACTGGAACGTGCCGGATGGGATTCGTGCAGGGGAGTATCAGTCTAGGATCGATGCCGACCCGACCTGGCTCGAGACGAACCAATACGAGATTTACCGATCCCCCGACGGCATCGAGTGGCTGCGGCAGCTGCCAGGGCCCGACAACCTGCTTGGCGCGGTGAAGTTCCTCTTCCCGAACGACCTCAACATCTACATGCACGACACGCCCGCCAGGGGGTTGTTCGAACAGCCCATCCGAGCCTACTCGCACGGCTGCGTAAGGGTGCACGAGCCCATGAAGCTGGCGGCGCTGCTGCTCAAACGGGATCGGGAGTGGAGAGACAAGCAGGTGGAGAAGTTCATCGAGGAGCAGGTAGAGCTCGCAACGGAGCAGTGGATTGGCCTGCGGCAGAAGATCCCGGTGCATCTCGAGTATGTGGGCGCGGGGGTCAGCGAGAAGGGCGAGATCGCCTTCTTCGGCGACATCTACCGGCTCGACCGAGAGGCGCTTGCAGCCAAAGAGGCGGTCTTCGCGGCAGCGATCGCTGCGGCAAAGGCGAAGGGAGCCGGCACGACAGCGGCCGACGGCTCGGGCAGCGGCGAAGGAACCGGAAGCGGCGAAGGAACCGGAAGCAACCTGTGAGCCGTAGCAATGGCTTGGAGAGTGACCAGCGGCAGACTATGCTGTAGTTCGACCTCTTGCCCAGGCTCCGCATGTTGCATCTTCCTCGCGCGCTCGGATCGATCTCGTTGCTCCTGATATTCGCAGTGCTCGCCGCCTGCGGAGACGACACCACCAAGAGCGCAGAGGTCGCCGATGCCCTTGATGGCAGCGGAGAGGCGAGCGGAGACACGGGGGCCGTTGACTCCGGCAGCGGAGCGACGGACGTCACCGCGCAGGATGGTTCGGGCGACACAACCGAACCTCTCTCCCCCTGCAACCCGCTGGCGGAGGAGCTCGACTGCCTGCTGCCCTTCCCCTCCGACTTCTTCCTGCAGGCAGACGCAACGCTGCCGAGCGGCAACCGCGTAGTGATTCCTGAGCCCGCCTTGCCCATGCCGGTGCGCGGGCGCGGGCCGCTCGATTTCTCGCGGACGGTGACCTCGGATGGCTTCTCACCCGGCTCGCAGATTCTCGCGATGCTGCCCGGCGCAGTCGATGGCAGCTCTTTGGCGGGCTACGCGCCGCGTGAGCCCGAGCTGGCGCTCCGCTCCCTCGATGCAGACTCTCCGACCGTGCTCGTGCAGGTGTCGAACGGCCGCAAGGTTGCCCACATTGCAGAGCTCGATGTGCGGGCACCGCGGCCGGCACGGCAGTCGCTCGTCATCCGCCCGCTCGAGCGGCTCCTCGCGGGCGAGACCTACGCGGTTGGCATCTCCTCGCTCCGCGACCTCAGCGGAGCAGCCATCGAGCCATCGCCGGGCTTCCAGGCCCTGCGCGATGGTGCGCCAACCTCCGACGCCAGGCTGCTCGCCGCGCGTGAGACCGCTGAGGCTGTGCTCTTCCCCGTGCTCGCTGCGGCGGGCAAGGAGCGGAGCTCGCTGCAACTGGCCTGGACCTTCACCGTCGGCAGTGATGAGCAGCTCCGTGGCGACCTGCTTCGGATTCGCGGTCTGGCGATCGAGGCGCTGCGCACCGCACCGCCCGAGATCACGATCGACAGCGTGGAGTTCGACACCTCTGCGCGCGTGGCGCGGCTCATTCGCGGACGGATCACGGTACCGCTGTTCCTGGAGTCGTCGGAGCTTGCTGCTGCAGTCTATCGCGGCGCCGACGGGCGGGCCGCGCAGAACGGCACCACCGAGGTCCCCTTCGTCGCGGTCATTCCGAACAGCGTGGTCGCCAGCGGTTCACCTGCCCGTCTGCTTCAGTTCGGACATGGGTTCTTCGGGAACTCCGACGAGGCCACCGAGGGCTACGTAACGGAGTTCGCAGACCGCTTCGGCTTTGTGGTCATCGCGATGAACTGGTGGGGAATGTCGACAGATGATCTGCCCGCGCTCATCCGCGACATCCTGAACGACACCTCGCTCGCGCTCCGCTTCACGGACCGGGTCCATCAGGCGATGATCAACCTGATGGCGCTTGCCGGCGCGCGCGAGCGTCTCGCGGCACTCGAACCCTTCCGGCTCGATGGAAGCCCGCTCGTCGATGCTTCCGAGGTCTACTTTCAGGGTATCTCGCAGGGTCACATTCTGGGCGGAACCTACTCCGCAATATCGCCCGACGTGCGCCACGCGGTGCTGACCTCGGGCGGTGCAAACTTCTCCGGGCTGATGTTCCGCGCTCGGCCCTTCCTTGGCTTCCTGGGCATCATTGCAGCGGCGGTGCCGGACGCGCTCGACCAGCAGAAGTTCGCCACGCTGGCGCAGTTCGCCTTCGACCGGGTCGATCCCTACACCTATTCTGCCTACCTGCTCGGCAACGATCTGGATGGCAGCCGCTTTGACCGACGCGTGCTGATGCAGATGGGGGTCGGCGACAGCGAGGTGCCCAACCTCGGCAGCGAGCTGCATGCCCGAGCCGCAGGGCTGCAGGTCCTCCAGCCGAGCCCGGTCGCGACGCCGCCACTGATGAGCACTGCGGAGGGCAGCGGCGCCGACTCGGCCTTCGCGATTTACGACTTCAAGGTCGAGCCCTTCCCGAGCGTCACACCCTCACCGGCCGACGCGCTCAACGGGGTGCACAACGACCTTCGGCTCCTCACCGCGTCGATGCGGCAGTTGGATGCCTTCTTCCGCCCCGCCGGCCGGGTGGAACAGTTCTGCGACGGCGTCTGCGACCCTGAGTAGCGCTAGACCGCTCTGCGACGGAGGCTGGCGACGAGGCTGACGATGCCGACCGCGCCTACAACCAATGCCGCCGTCTGGGCCTGCTGAAGGCGGGCGAGGAAGCTTGCGGTGTCGCCACCGAAGCCGACAGCAGAGCCGGTATCGGCGGCCATCTGCGCGAGGCGCGGGTCGTCGATGGTGAACTTCACCGCCGTCAGGAAGGCGAGCGACGTGAGCGACGCGGCCACGAGCGTGAACCCGATGTTGCGGGCGGGCCGGCGGGTGGGAGAGACCATCGTCCCGAGCACCGAACAGGCGACGGAGAAGACGATGGAGAAGCCGAGCATGACCTTGCGGACGATCGGCGGCTCCATGGGCATGGCCAACAGGAAGATGGTGGCTGCTATGAAGAAGCCGGCCAAGAAGTGAACGCCGACAGCGAAGGCGCCAAGGAGAAATGTCTCATCGCCCTTCCCTGCCCCGTCGGGTGCTGCCTGTTGTTCCGGTTGCAGTTCGCTCATCTGACCTTCCTCGACGGGCGCAGGGAGGTTGCGCTCACTCTGCGCGCAGCGTAACCGCGCGGCATGCTGCTCGCCACCATCCCCGAACCCTTTTCTGCGACCGTCGTGCTGCTGGCGCTGGTGGGGTTCTTCGCGGGCCTGGTGGATGCCATCGCAGGAGGTGGTGGACTCCTCACGCTTCCATCGCTGCTCGCCTCCGGCCTGCCGCCCGAGCTGGCGCTGGGAACAAACAAGGGTCAGTCGGTCTGGGGTTCGGGGGCGGCGCTCCGCTCCTTCTGGCAGCGTGGGCTGGTGGACAAGACACGGGCGCAATGGCTGTTCCCCGCTGGGTTCGTGGGGGCGCTGTGCGGCGTCGAGATGGTGCTGCACCTCGACAAGACGCTCCTGCGCCCGGTGGTCCTCGGGCTGCTGCTGGTGGCCGCCGGTTCCATCGCTGCCTACCGTCCGCCCGCGGCCGATGCGGCGCCTCGGGCACCGCTGGCGCGCGCGAAGTCCTGGGCGCTGCTCATCGCACTCAGCGTTGGCTTCTACGACGGCTTCTTCGGACCCGGGACCGGCACCTTCCTGATTGTGCTGATGGTGGCCCTGCTGCGCGACGACCTGCTGCAGGCGACCGCCAACGCGAAGGTGGTGAACTTCGCCTCCAACCTTGCCTCGGTGCTCTGGTTTGCCCACGCTGGCATGGTGCTCTGGCATGTCGCACTGCCGATGGCGGTGGGGCAGCTGGTGGGCGGCACGCTCGGCGCTCGGATCGCGGTGAAAGAGGGGCAGCTGCTGGTGCGCCGCGTGACGCTGGGCGTTGCGGCGGCGCTGGTGCTCAAGCTCTCGCTCGACCTGCTCGTCTAGGGCTTGCCGCTGCCAGCAGTGGGTGCGGCATCCGGCGCAGCTGTGTCGTCGAGGAGTGCGGAGGCGAGCCAGGCGACAGAGGCCCGCACGGCGGGCCAGCGGTCGTCGCCAAAGCCGGGTGAGGTGGGCAGGGGGAGCCAGAGGAGCGGCGCCCCTTTGCCCCTGCCCCAGCCGGCCAAGGAGCCCTCGCTTGTGCCGTCCGCTCGCTTCGTCGACCATCCACCCGCCTCGTTGCTGAACGAAACCCGGGATGCGCCGCTCTCCAGCGCAGTCGGGGCACCGGCGGTGAGGATGAGGCGTCCCCAGGGCTGCGCATCGCGCGTCACGGTCACCTCGGAGGGCTGGCGCAGAAGCTCGACCTTCGTGAAGCCGTCGCAGGCAAGCGAGGCGCGACCGGCTGCAGCATCGAGCGCGCCGCGGCACCAGGGCCGGCCGTCGGCGGTGAGCAGTTCGAGCCCCGCATCGGTGATGCGGAGATGGCTGCCGCGCTCACCCGGTCCGGCGTAGTGGCGGAGCGCCGTACGGCTCACACGCATGCGCTCCACGGCAACGCCGTTGGCGTCGAGCCTCCGTACCAACGAACCGGACGGCTGCTCGTTGCCCCAGTCAAAAGCCGACGGAGCGACAACCCGCTCCGGCTGCTGACAGGCTGCTAGGAACAGCAGGCCGAGCAGCGCGGCAAGACGGAGAGGCGCGGCGGGCATGCTGCCTCCTAGTTGAAGGGGATGTTCAGGTTTCGACGGACCTGGTCGAGGATACCGTTGACGAAGCGGGGCGTCTGCTCCTCGCCATAACGCTTGGCGATCTCCATGAGCCCGTTGACGGTTCCGCGCGCGCGAGGACGGTCGGTGGAGATGAGTTCGGCCACACCGATGCGGAGCAGGGTGCGGTCGATGGGCGGCATGCGGTCGAGGCGCCAGCGGGGCGACGCGGTACGGATGTGCTCATCGATGAGGGCCATCTGGTGGGCGACGAGATGAACGGTCTCCGTCACCTCATCGCGCATCGCCTCCCACTCGTCGCGCTCGGGGATGAAGTCGTCGAAGCGGTCGACGCGGTGGTAGGGGCTCACCTGCTTGGCCGTGAGCGGTTCGGCGGTTCCTACGATGGCTTCGTCCACGGAAGCGAGCGAGGCCAGCGGCGGCTGCCCGTTGAACTCCGCTGCGTAGAGGACCCAGAGAGCAAGTTCGCGTCGGCGGTCTTCGTGGGTTGCGCGCTCGGGTATCACAGGACTTTGCCCAGATTGGCCATCTCGATGGCAACCAGGGCCGCTTCTGCGCCCTTGTTGCCCATCTTGGTTCCGGCCCGCTCGATGGCCTGCTCGATGGTGTCGGCCGTGATGACGCCGAAGGCAATCGGGACGCCCGTCGCCACGGAGACCTGCGAGATGCCCTTGGTGGCCTCTCCCGCGACGTAGTCGAAGTGGGGCGTCGAGCCGCGGATGACCGCGCCGATCGCGATGATGGCGTCATACCTGCCGGACTTGGCGAGCTGGCTTACAGCGAGCGGGATTTCGAAGGCGCCGGGAACCTTGATGAGGGCCGTAGCAGCGGCATCTCCGCCGTGGCGCTCGATGGTGTCGAGCGCGCCCTCGACAAGGCGGTCGGTGATGAAGTGATTCCACCGGGTCGTCACAATGGCGAGACGGAGTCCTGTCGCGACGAGCGAGCCTTGGATGCACTGAGCCATATTGTTCACACCGTGAAGGAGAGAGAGTTGGTTACTTCTGCGCGTCGGGGCGCGGGATGGGTTCGTACTTGTCGACCGTGAGGCCATAGCCCTCGAGGCCGCCAATCTGGTGGTCGCTCGAGGAGAGAATGGACATGCGGGAGACGCCGCAATCACGGAGGATCTGGGCACCGATGCCGAGGTCGCGCAGGGCAGCCTTGGGGCGGTTCACCGAGGCGGGCGCCCCGAAGTTGGGCGCGAGGCGGCGGATGGTGGCCGCATCGGCGCGGTCGACCGCGAAGGTGGCGAGGCTCTCAAAGCGGCTGACTTCGGGCTTGTGGAGATAGACGAGGACGCCGACGCCGGCCTCGGCGATCATCTGCATGGCTCCGTGCAGCTGCCAGCCGCCGCGCACCTGGGTGCCACGGAAGACGTCGCCAACGAGGGCCGGATGCTGGACGCGGACCCTGACAGGCTCGGTCGCCGTCGCAGGGTCGCCCAGGACGAGGGCGAGGTGCTCTCCACCGTCAACCTGGCTGCGGTAGGCGCGGAGCTTGAAGCCGGCATGGGCCTCGCAGGGGAAGGGAATCTCCGCCACGAGTTCAACCAGCGAGTCCGTCTGCAGCCGGTAGTCGATGAGGTCTGCGACCGAGGCGATGAGCAGCCCATGCTCGGCTGCAAACAACTCCAGATCGGGCATGCGCGACATGGTGCCGTCGTCGTTAAGGATCTCGCAGATCACAGCGGCAGGCTTGAGGCCCGAGAGGCGGGCGAGGTCTACGCTGCCCTCGGTCTGTCCGGTGCGGACCAGCACGCCACCCTTGCGGGCGCGGAGCGGGAAGATGTGGCCCGGGTAGACGAGGTCGGCGGCAGTCGCATTGTCGTCGACCGCGACCGCGATGGTGCGGGCTCTGTCGGCAGCCGAGATGCCGGTCGTGACGCCCTCACGGGCCTCGATGGAGACGGTGAAGGCGGTGCCGAACTGTGCCGTGTTCTGCTGCACCATCATGGGGATTTTGAGCTCTTCGAGGCGCTCTTCTGTCAACGTCAGACAGATGAGGCCACGACCATGCTTGGCCATAAAGTTGATGGCCTCGGGCGTAGCGAACTCGGCGGCAACGACGAGGTCGCCTTCGTTCTCGCGGCCTTCGTCGTCGACGAGGATGATAAGGTCTCCCTTGCGAAAGGCCTCGAGGATTTGCGGAATGGTTGCGAGCGGCATCGGGGCTCCTTTACTCGTTCAGATAGCCATTGTCTTTGAGCAGCGTCTGCAGGCGCGCGTCGGAGCCTGCAGCGGAGGCACCGCCCCAGTTCAGGAGGCGGCGCACATGCTTGGCGAGCATGTCGGTCTCGATATTGACGGAGGCTCCAACCGCAAGGGCCGCGAGACCTGTCTTGTCTTGCGTATGGCGGATAATCATCACCTCAAAGCCGTCTGCCGTGAGTTGGTTGATGGTCAGCGATACACCGCTTACCGCGATTGACCCCTTCTCGACGAGGTCGGGCAGGAGGTCGGCGGGAATGGAGAACCGGAGCACCACGCAGGCGCCCTCATCGCGGCGTTCCACAAGCCTACCGACGCCGTCCACATGGCCCTGCACAAAGTGGCCGCCGAGACGGTCGCCCACTGCGAGCGCTCGCTCGAGGTGAAGGCGGGCTCCCTGCCTCAACTCGCCAAGGTGGCTCCGGCGAAGGGTTTCCGCGGAGAGTTCGACCGTGAAAGTGTCGCGGCTCAAGCGGGTGACGGTGAGACAGCAACCATCGACCGCGATGCTCTCGCCGAGCGCAAAGGTGGCGGCGTCTAGCGCCGTTCGTATTTCGAAGACCGCATCGTTCCCGCTCCGAGAGAGGGCCGACAGCGTGCCTACATCCTGAACGAGTCCGGTGAACATCTTGAGAGCCAGAGAACGGTGGAAGAGACGGCAGAATCCGCTGCGAAGGCTCTAGGCATCGAGGGGCCTGCCGTCAAACGGAGCACAGCCCTGAGAGGCCATCTCTGCCCTCAGCGGGGCGCGATGGAGCCTGTGACGAGCAGGTCAGGACCGACCTGCTCGTAGGAGAGATCCGAGAGCCTCGCCGCGACCGCGGGTGCATCGAAACCGTGACCGCCGATAGCCGATAATGCCCGCTCGCCGCCCAGCAACAGCGGAGCATAGAAGAAGCGGACGCGGTCGATCACGCCAGCGTCGAGCAGCGCGCCGGCGAGCGTAGCGCCACCCTCCACGAAGAGACTCAGGCAGCCGCGGGCGACCACCGCGTCCAGGATGGACTGCACCGGCAAACGCCCCTTTTCGAGCGGCAGACAGTCCACGTCGATGCCGCGGGCGCGGAGCGAGGCAATCCGCTCCGGGTCTACATCGACGCCGCAGAGGACAATCGTAGGAGCCGCTCCATCGTTGAAGAGTGTCGCCTCGAGCGGAGCCGAGAGCCGCGTATCGAGCACAAACCGGGTAGGCTGAACGGCTGCACCGACACCGCGCGCGGTAAGGTGCGGGTTGTCGGCGCGCAGCGTGCCGGCCCCAACGAGGATGGCATCGTGCTCAGCGCGCCAGCGGTGGACCCGCAGGCGGGCGGCCTCCGAGGTGATCCAACGGCTTGTGCCGTCGCGCGAGGCGATGCGGCCATCGAGCGACATCGC